>NZ_JBIUVW010000011.1:0-146755 GCF_044743155.1 Pseudomonas sp. NPDC087697
GAGCGGCTTTCCAGAAGATCGGCGCGTCGTTCAAAGGTCCTACCAAGGGACTGCTGTAAACGCCAACGCCGGATATGCGCGTGATTGCCACTCAGCAACACGTCGGGAACACGCTGATCCGCATACACCTCAGGTCGGGTGTAGTGCGGGCAATCCAGCAAACCATCCGTAAAGGAATCTTCCTCGGCGGAGTCCGCATGCCCTAAAGCTCCAGGCAGCAGTCGTGTAACCGCATCGATCAGGACCATCGCCGGCAGCTCGCCGCCAGACAGTACATAGTCACCAATCGACCACTCTTCATCGACATGAGCCTCAATAAAACGCTCGTCAATGCCTTCATAGCGGCCGGCAATCAGGATTAATGCTTCCTCATTCGCCAACTCGCGTACCGCCGACTGAGTCAGTTGACGGCCTTGGGGCGACAGATAAATTACCTTCGCCGCCTCCCCGGCTGCTGCCTTGGCCTGAACCAGAGCATCTTCCAGGGGCTTGATCTTCATCACCATGCCCGGGCCACCGCCAAATGGGCGATCGTCCACAGTGTGATGTCGATCCGTTGTGTAGTCTCGCGGATTCCAACAGGTCAGCTGCAAGAGCCCCTGTTTCACCGCACGACTGGTGATGCCGTAGTCGCTGATGGCGGAAAACATCTCGGGAAACAAACTGATCACTTCTACGCGCAAGTTAGCCACGTTTAGAAGTCCGCGTCCCAATCCACCTTCATCTCGCCCGCTGCGAGGTCGACGGCCAACACGCATTGCTCCGTATAGGGCAACAGGCGTTCGCGATCATCCAGGCTGCCAGCGCAAGGCTTGACCACCATGACATCGTTCGAGCCAGTCTCCAGCAGGTGATCGATCTTCCCGAGCAATTGCCCGAGGTGGTCGATGACCTTCAGACCTTCCAGCTGGTACCAGTAGTACTCGCCGTCGGTCAGATCAGGAAACAGGTTACGCGGCACGCAGATTTCAAAACCGGCCAGAAGACGAGCTTCTTCACGGTCATCGAGACCTTTGAGCTTTGTGACCAGAAACTTGCCGCCTTGTACGCGGCCGCTGACCAGCTCTACCTGCCGTACATCGCCTTCGCGCTTGAGCGTCCAGGTTTTGTAGTCCAACAGGTTTCCAATCGGATCAGTAAAGGAAAAGACCTTCACTTCGCCGCGAACGCCATGAATAGAGTAAATCTTGCCGATAACGATCAAATCATCAGCGATTGCTGGCGTCGCGTTCATATTGCTCAGGCCGCAGCCTTAGCAGCGTCCTTCAGCAACTGAGCAACACGCTCAGAAGGTTGTGCACCAACGCTCAGCCAGTAGGCTACGCGCTCTTGGTTCACGGACAGGCGGACTTCTTGACCACGAGCGATCGGGTTGAAGAAACCAACTTGTTCTTTGTGCGAACCGTCGCGTGGGTTGCGGCTGTCGGTCACGGTCAAGTGGTAAAACGGGCGCTTTTTGGAGCCGCCAAGGGCAAGACGGATTGTTAGCATGTGAACATAGTTCCTGTAGTCGGTGCTGCAAATCTAAATGCACAGCGGGCATAGGTGCCCGAAAGGCCGCATATTCTAAGGAATATCCGGACTTTTGCAAATGTCTTTTTCCAGCACCTGTCAGTGTGCCATCCAGATTTGCCATAGAGCCGTTGCGAACAACGGCGAGTCAGCTCCCGCCAATGCGGGCTTGCTGTTGGGTCCCACGTCCGTGTGGGGCCGCGCCGACATCACTGCCGGCGCGAAACTTTTACATTTTCGGCATGCCGCCGCCGGGCAACATGCCGCCCATGCCGCGCATCATCTTGGCCATACCGCCTTTGGCGGAGAATTTCTTCATCATCTTCTGCATCTGCTTGTGCTGCTTGATCAAGCGACCGATGTCCTGCACCTGAGTGCCGGAACCCATGGCGATCCGGCGCTTGCGCGAACCGCTGATCAGCTCAGGGTCGCGGCGCTCGGCCGGGGTCATGGAGTTGATGATGGCTTCCATCTGCTTGAACTGCTTCTCTGCCGCACCCTGGGCATTGCCCATTTGCGCCAGATTCACCCCGCCGATGTTCGGCAGTTTGTCCATGAGCCCGCCGAGGCCGCCCATGTTCTTCATTTGTTGCAGCTGATCGCGGAAGTCTTCGAGGTCGAAGCCTTTGCCTTTCTTCAGCTTTTTGGCCAGTTTGTCGGCCTTGTCCTTGTCGAGGGTCGCTTCAGCCTGTTCGATCAGGCTGAGCACATCGCCCATGCCGAGGATACGCGAGGCAATACGCTCCGGGTGGAACGGTTCGAGAGCTTCGGTCTTCTCGCCCATACCGATGAACTTGATCGGCTTGCCAGTGATTGCACGCACCGACAGCGCGGCACCGCCACGGGCGTCACCGTCGACCTTGGTCAGGATCACACCGGTCAGCGGCAGAGCATCGCCAAAGGCCTTGGCCGTGTTGGCGGCGTCCTGACCGGTCATGGCGTCGACCACGAACAGCGTTTCGACCGGTTTGATCGCCGCGTGCAGGGCCTTGATCTCGCCCATCATCTCTTCGTCGATGTGCAGACGACCGGCGGTATCGACGATGACCACGTCGATGAATTTCAGTCTTGCTTCTTTAATGGCCGCTTCGGCGATGTCGACCGGCTTCTGGCTCAGGTCAGACGGGAAGAACGTCACGCCGATGTCGTTGGCCAGGGTTTCCAGCTGCTTGATCGCGGCCGGGCGGTAAACGTCCGCCGACACCACCATGACCGACTTCTTCTTGCGCTCTTTAAGGAAGCGCGCCAGCTTGCCAGCGGTGGTGGTTTTACCGGCACCTTGCAGACCCGCCATCAAAATGACGGCCGGCGGCACGGCGCTCAGATTCAAATCTTCGTTGGCCGCACCCATCAGGCTTTCGAGTTCGGCCTGGACAATCTTCACGAAGGCCTGGCCCGGCGTCAGGCTGCGCGACACCTCGGTGCCGACAGCGCGCTCCTTGACCGAATTGACGAAGTCTTTGACCACCGGCAAGGCGACGTCGGCTTCGAGCAGCGCCATGCGCACTTCGCGCAGGGTGTCTTTGATATTGTCCTCGGTCAGCTTGGCCTTGCCGGTGACATGGCGCAGCGTCTGCGAGAGACGGTCGGTTAAGTTTTCAAACATGCGCGATCCTTTCAGGCCCTATGGAGACCGAGGTAATGGCGGCCCAGACCGTGAAAAACATGTGCTCGGCGAGCCTGCGGCGTGGGCAGGTCGCGGATTATAGCGAAGACTGCGTCTGGCGCACACCCGCCGTCTGGTTGAGTGGTCTTTCGTGTGATGTCAGTTGTATGCCAAACTCAGCCCCTTTCGGGCTTGCCTAACAGGATTTATGCTCCCCTTGTCACCCAGTTTGCTCACTACCCTCGCCGCCGCTTGCTTGTACGCCGCTGCGACTCTCTATCAAGGCACTCGTCTGGCCCAAGGCGCCAAGGCGAACAAACGCCTGCTGGTTTCGCTCGGCATCCTTGCCGTGCTGGCCCATAGCGCGAGCCTCTTTACCCATCTGATGACGCCGATTGGCCTGGGCCTGGACTTTTTCAGTGCCGCCAGCCTGATCGCCGTTGCCGTCATCGCACTGACACTGCTGGCCTGCTCACGGATCCCGGTGGAAAACCTGCTGGTGCTGTTATTCCCGCTGGGGATGGCCACAGTATTGCTGGCGCAGTTCGCACCTTCGGGCACGGTGCAGGTGATCGACGAAGAGCCGGGGATTCTTGCGCATATCCTGCTGTCGATCCTTGCCTACGGCATGTTCACCATCGCGGTGTTCCAGGCCTTGCTGCTGTTGGTTCAGGACCACCAGCTCAAGCACAAACACCCCTCCGGGCTGATCAAGAACTTCCCGCCGCTGCAAACCATGGAAAGCCTGCTGTTCGGCTTCCTCTGGGCCGGCTGGACCCTGCTGTCGCTGTCGCTGATCTCCGGCTGGCTGTTCGTCGAAAACCTGTTCGCCCAGCATCTGGTGCACAAAACCCTGCTGGCGTGCCTGGCCTGGATCGTGTTCAGCGTATTGCTGTGGGGGCGCAATCGTCTGGGCTGGCGCGGCCACAAAGCCATTCGCTGGACCCTCGCCGGTTTCTGCCTGCTGATGCTGGCCTATTTCGGCAGCAAGCTGGTCCGCGAATTCATTCTGCACATCTGACGGGCATTCGTAATGGATAACTTGCCCATAGGGCCGCTGCTCGCCGTGCTGACCCTGCTGATCTTGTGGTCAGGGCTGTTCACTGCCATCGAAGCCGCACAACAACATCTGTTGGCCCAGCGCACCGCCTCGCGTTCTCGCGACAAACCCGTCGCGAAACTCAGCTTCCCGCTCAACAGCCTGATCTTCTGCAATACCGTGTGCCGCGCGCTGGTGGTGGTCATCAGCACGCTGCTGGCGATTTTTGGCTGGGCTGATAAAGGTCCGTGGCTGGCCTGCCTGAGCGCCGCCGCTGCGCTGCTGGTATTTGCCGACTACCTGCCACGCACCCTCGCCAGCCGTTATCCGGACGCCATCCTGGCGCTGGGCAACACTCTGCTTGGCGTGCCACTGAAAATTCTTTACCCGGCCGCGTGGCTGCTCAGCGGCATCAGCCAATTGCTGCTCAAGCCGCTCGCACGCAAGGTCAAGGTCGTCAAGCAAAGCGAAGACGAGCCACCTGCCCCGCAGAGCAACGACACCGAACACGAGCAAGCGGCCTGCCGCCCACACGCGCTATCGGGTATTCATGCGCTGGACAACATCACCGTCAATGACATTCTGGTGCCGCGCAGTGAAGTCGACGGGATCAATCTGGACGATTCGATCGAGGAAATCATCGAACAGCTGCGCGCCAACAAACGCACACGCCTGCCGGTGTTTCACAGTGATATCAACCAGGTCGAAGCGGTGCTCAATACCCGGCAAATCCTCCATTTGCTGCCCGATGCCAACCTGACCAAAGAAGCCTTGCTGGCGGCGTGTCGCGAACCTTACTTCGTCCCGGAAAGCACCCCGTTGCAACTGCAACTGCTGAACTTCCACAAACAGCAACGCCGCCTGGGCATGGTGGTCGACGAATACGGTGAAGTAGAGGGTATTGTCACCCTGGAAGACATTCTCGAAGAAATCGTCGGTGAATTCGAAAGCCAGCAAAGCCTCGACAACCCGCACATTCACCCGCAGGCCGATGGCCGGTTGGTGATCGAAGGTGCAGCCTCCATTCGCGAGCTGAACAAGAGCCTTGGCTGGCACCTGCCGAGCGACGGCCCGAAAACCCTTAACGGGCTGGTCACCGAAGCGCTGGAAACTATTCCCGAGAGCGCGGTGTGCCTGAAAATCGGGCGTTATCGCCTGGAAATCCTCGAAACCGAAGACAACCGCGTCAGCCGGGTGTTGATCTGGCACGTAGCCGCCGGCGAGGCCACAAGCCTGCGTTCGGCGGTAAGACCGTCGTAAACCCATATCCCTGGGTGTTTCAACCATAATAATTCGCTCCACGGGAGCACATGACTGTCAGGGATTACCGCATGACTACCAGCACGATTTACAGCGACGCTGCGCCTGCCCAACCGACGAACTCCGCCACGCGGGTCGCGACGGCCAGCTTCATCGGCACCGCCATCGAGTTCTACGACTTCTACGTCTACGCCACGGCCGCCGCGCTGGTGATCGGCCCGGTGTTCTTTCCGCAGACCTCCGGCACCGCCCAGATGCTCTCGGCCTTCCTGACCTTCGGCATCGCCTTCCTCGCCCGCCCCATAGGTTCGGCGCTGTTTGGCCACTTCGGTGACCGCATCGGGCGTAAATCAACGCTGGTCGCCTCCTTGCTGCTGATGGGTGTCTGCACCACGTTGATCGGCGTGCTGCCGGGTTACGAGAGCATTGGCGCCTGGGCACCGATCCTGCTGTGCGTGCTGCGCTTCGGCCAAGGCCTTGGACTGGGCGGCGAATGGGGCGGTGCGGCCTTGCTCGCCACCGAAAACGCGCCAAAGGGCAAACGCGCCTGGTTCGGCATGTTCCCGCAACTCGGCCCTTCGATCGGTTTTCTCGCCGCTAACGGGCTGTTTCTGACACTCGCCATGACTCTGAACGACGAGCAGTTCCGCGCTTGGGGCTGGCGGATTCCGTTCCTGCTCAGCGCTGTGCTGGTGATGGTCGGCCTGTACGTACGCCTGAAACTGCACGAAACCCCGGTCTTCGCCAACGCGATGGCGCGCCAGGAACGGGTGAAGATCCCGCTGGTCGAGCTGTTCAGCCAATACTGGGCACCGATGTTGCTGGGTGCGGCGGCGATGGTGGTCTGCTACGCGCTGTTCTACATCTCGACGGTATTTTCCCTGAGTTACGGCGTATCGACGCTGGGTTACAGCCGCGAAACTTTCCTCGGTCTGCTGTGCTTCGCCGTGTTGTTCATGGCCGCTGCCACACCATTATCAGCCTGGGCCAGCGACCGTTTCGGGCGCAAACCGGTGCTGATCATTGGTGGCGTACTGGCGATACTCTCGGGTTTCACCATGGAACCACTGCTGACCCACGGCACGACCTGGGGTGTGGCGCTGTTCCTGTGCATCGAGCTGTTTCTGATGGGCGTGACGTTCGCACCGATGGGTGCGCTGCTGCCAGAGCTTTTCCCCACCCGCGTGCGCTACACCGGTGCGTCGGCGGCCTACAACCTGGGTGGCATTGTTGGCGCTTCGGCGGCACCGTTCTTCGCGCAAAAGCTGGTGGCGATGGGCGGCTTGAGCTGGGTTGGCGGGTATGTGTCAGCGGCAGCGGTGATCAGCTTGATAGCTGTGCTGTGCCTGAAAGAAACGCGGCATAACGACCTGAATCAGGTTGCCTGATAGATCGTCATCGCGGGCAAGCCTTGCTCCTACGGATACATGTCGAACACACCATTGTGCATCGACCCAATCCTGTAGGAGCAAGGCTTGCCCGCGATGCTTTTAGAGCTCTACAACGACTGCTTGGGAAGCGCGGGTCGCTTTGGCGCGGGCCGCTTCGATCGACTCATCACGAGCCAACGCAACGCCCATGCGGCGCTGACCGTTGACTTCCGGCTTGCCGAACAGACGCAGCGCAGTATCCGGTTCAGCCAATGCAGCGCCCAGGTTGGCAAAAGCGGTCTGAGTCGACTGCCCTTCCACCAGGATCACCGCCGACGCCGATGGGCCGAACTGACGGATCAACGGGATCGGCAGACCGAGAATCGCCCGTGCATGCAAGGCGAACTGGGACAGGTCCTGAGAAATCAGGGTCACCAGACCGGTGTCATGCGGGCGCGGCGAAACTTCGCTGAACCATACCTGATCACCCTTGATGAACAACTCGACACCGAACAGACCACGGCCACCCAGGGCCTCGGTCACGGCTTTGGCCACGCGCTCGGATTCCGCCAGCGCAATCGGGCTCATCGCTTGCGGCTGCCAGGATTCCTGGTAGTCACCCTTCTCTTGACGATGGCCGACTGGCGCGCAGAAGGTGGTGCCGCCGATGTGACGAACAGTGAGCAAGGTGATTTCGTAGTCGAAGTCGATGAAACCTTCGATGATCACCCGGCCTTTACCGGCACGACCGCCTTCCTGCGCGTAATCCCAGGCCTTCTGCACGTCATCGACGCTGCGCAGCAGGCTTTGGCCTTTGCCCGAGGAACTCATGACTGGCTTGACCACACACGGGAAACCCAGATCGTCGACCGCCTTGCGGTAGTCTTCGAAGGTATCGGCGAAGTGGTACGGCGAGGTCGGCAGGTCCAGCTCTTCAGCGGCCAGACGACGGATGCCTTCACGGTTCATGGTCAGCTGCGCGGCGCGAGCGGTCGGGATTACGGTGAAGCCTTCGGCTTCCAGCTCGACCAGCGTGGCAGTGGCGATGGCTTCGATTTCCGGCACGATGAAGTGCGGCTTCTCGGCTTCGATCACTGCACGCAGGGCGGCGCCGTCGAGCATGTTGATCACGTGGCTGCGATGCGCCACCTGCATCGCCGGCGCGTTGGCGTAACGATCCACGGCAATCACTTCAACGCCCAGGCGTTGCAGCTCGATCACCACTTCCTTGCCCAACTCACCACAGCCACACAGCAATACGCGGGTCGCGGTTGGCGACAATGGAGTTCCGATACGGGTCATCTCAGGTCCTCAAAGGAGCGGATCATCGAGGGTCGCAGCGCCAGGCGCGCTTCCCTTAGGGAGAAAGCGCGGCATTTTACATGAACCTGAGGGTTTGGCTCAGCTTGCCAGCGCGTTCTTGCGCAAACGCCAGGCCATGGCCAGCCAGACGATGGTCACGCCGGCGAATTTCGAACCCAGGGCGGTGAGGATCACGCCCGGCGTCAGGGCATCGATCATGCCGAAGAAGATGAAAGTATCCAGCGGAATGCTCAGGGCCGAACTTATCCACAGACGGTCGTGCAACGGGCGCTTGGTGATGCTGAATACCAGCCAGTCGATACACTCCGAAACGGCGAAGGCAATGGCGCTGGCCAGGGCAATGGAGGGATCGGAGGTGATGTAGGACAGCGCCAGCGCCGCCAGCATCGCGGCAATCGCGCCGTGACCGAAACGGGTTTGCACCATGTCGCGCAGCACGAACACCAGGCCACCCCAGGCCGACCAGATGATGTCCAGGTGCGGGGCGGTGGAAAAGGCATAGTTGATCAGCACGACACTGCTGATGTAAGCGATCAGGAAGAGCATGGGGCGCGGGGATACCTGTCAATTTTGGTGCACAGGGTACTTTAGGGATAGGGTTGGGCCAAGGAGGTGGTGGCGTCTGTGATGACGCCATCGCGGGCAAGCCTTGCTCCTACAGGATTGGGTCGATCCACAATTATGAGATCGACGCGGACCTGTAGGAGCAAGGCTTGCCCGCGATGGCCATACATCAATTACCCGGTTTTGCCCCGATCATCCAAAGCAACCCACTCGACTTCGCCCGCTCATGGCACAACCCCAGCACCTTGCGACGCTCGTCGTTGTCCATTCGGCTCCAGCGGGTAATCTCGTCCACCGAGCGCTGACACCCGGTGCAGATATCGTCCTCATCCAGCGCACAAATATTCACACACGGCGAGGGTACGGGTCTTTCGGTGGTGCTCATTCTTCCTGCTCGACCAGATCGCGGGCATAGCGCTGCGAGTTATGCACATAGTGCGCAGCGCTGGCTTCGAGCATTTTCTTCTGCGGCTCGGTCAGCTCGCGTACCACTTTGCCCGGCGAGCCCATGACCAGCGAACCATCAGGGATTTCCTTGCCTTCGCCGATCAGCGAGTTGGCGCCGATGATGCAGTTCTTGCCGATTTTCGCGCCATTGAGGATCACCGCGTTAATGCCGATCAGGCTGTAGTCGCCCACCGTACAACCGTGCAGCATGGCGTTGTGGCCGATGGTCACGCCGGTGCCGATGGTCAGCGGGTAGCCCATGTCGGTGTGCATCACCGTGCCGTCCTGCACATTGCTGTTCTTGCCGATCAGGATCAGCTCGTTGTCACCGCGCAATACCGCGTTGAACCAGACGTTGGCGCCCTCTTCCAGTTTGACCCTGCCTACCAGCACGGCGTTGGGTGCGACCCAGCTCTGCGGGTGGGTTTCGACACGGGCGTCGCCCAGGCGGTATTTCATCGTTTTATCCTCAAGGCTCAGGCAGGCTTTCACTTGCAACAACAGGTTCACGCCATGCGCGCGATGGCTTCAAATATTGATAAAGCTATTCGGGGGTTGGTGCAGGCTGATCTGCGCGTCATAGAGCAGGTTGATCAGCTCGACAATCATGATCGCGGTCAGGCCCCAGATTTTGTATTCGCCATAACGATAGCTCGGCACATACCAACTGCGGCCCTGATAATCGATGCGGTGCGTGTGTTCACGCGGGTCTTTGCGGAAAAACTCCAGCGGCACACTGAACACTGCGGCAATTTCAGCGTCGTTGGCGCGGTACTCGACGAAGTCCGGAATCACCCCGACATAAGGTGTGACCTTGATCCCATGCAGTGAGATCAACGGGCTAAGCGGGCCGATGACTTCCACCAAACCCGGTGGCAGGCCGATTTCTTCTTCGGCTTCGCGCAAAGCGGTGAAAATCAGGTCCGGATCTTCCGGATCACGTCGTCCGCCAGGGAAGGCCACTTCACCGCCATGGGTCGAGAGCCCGCTGGCGCGCAGGGTCAGAACCAGCTCCGGCTCGTCACTGCGGGTGATAGGCACCAGAACCGCGGCCTCCGGGAAACGTCGGTCGGTTTCCAGGGTACGCGGCGTGTGATTGCTTACCCGATGCAGTAGCTCATCCAGCATGAGTGATCTCGATTTGTTCACTATCTTGCATCATGCACCAAACACATCGACCGCCCAACCCCTGAACCGTGGCATGTCGCTAAACGACAACTTGCCGACAGACACTGCCGCACGCCAAGATAGGCGCAGCATTTTCGGAATCCCAGCATGAAATTCTGCAGCCAGTGCGGTAACCCGGTCACCCAACGCATTCCCGAAGGCGATTCGCGCCTGCGATACGTTTGCGACAAGTGCCAGACCATCCATTACCAGAACCCGAATATTGTCGCCGGTTGCCTGCCAATCTGGGGCACTCAGGTACTGTTATGCCGGCGCGCCATCGAGCCGCGCCGCGGTTACTGGACCTTACCGGCCGGCTTCATGGAAAACGGTGAAACCATCGAACAGGCGGCCATTCGTGAAACCGCCGAAGAAGCCTGCGCACGGGTGCGCAACCTGAACATCTATACGCTGATCGACGTGCCACACATCAGTCAGGTGCACGTATTCTTTCGCGCCGAACTGGTAGACCTGGACTTTGCCGCGGGTGAAGAAAGCCTGGAAGTGAGGCTTTTCGAAGAAGCCGACATCCCGTGGTCGGAGCTGGCTTTCCGCACGGTCGGCCGTACCTTAGAATGTTTCTATGCAGACCGCCGGGTAGAGAATTTCCCTGTACGCTCCGAATCCATTCCTCCGCTTGCTCAGCCTGCGATCACTTAAACAACAAAAGTACGCCGTACTCTCAGGGATATCGTTTTAATGCGCTGGTTGCTTGCCCTCTTCTGCCTGTCGTTCGTCATGGTTTCCCAAGCTGCCACCACGGAAACCCTGGACGGCAAAATCATCGAAAAAGTGTTGGTGCTCAAATCCGCTCATCAGTTGCAACTGATCAATGACGGCAAGCCACTGCGGACCTATCGCATCTCATTGGGCAAAAATCCCAAAGGCGCGAAGCTTATGGAAGGCGATCGACGCACTCCAGAAGGCTTGTATTGGCTGGACTGGCGCAAGGTCAGCGACCGTTTCAACCTGGCCATGCACATTTCCTACCCGAACATCAGCGACTCCGTCCGTTCGCGCCGTGAAGGCGTGGAGCCCGGTGGCATGATCATGATCCACGGCACCCCGGACACTGAAGAAAACCCTGAAGAGCTGTTCCACACTCTGGACTGGACCGACGGCTGCATTGGCATGCGCAACGTCGACATGCGCGAAGTCTGGGGCCTGGTCAAAGACGGCACGATGATCGAAATCCGCCCCTGATTCGCTCACTTCAAAAAAATAAATCAAAAGATCGCAGCCTGCGGCAGCTCCTACAGGGTTGATACCATTTCGCCCCGTAGGAGCTGCCGCAGGCTGCGATCTTTGCGCTTGTAACACCCTCCCCTAATACCACTTCAAAGCCAACGCCGCCGCGCCCTCCAGCGCGGTGCGCTTTTGCTCGTCCGGAGCAGACCACTGGCGTTGACATGGTATTTAAGTGGTATTAGTTTTGCGCCATTACCGGGCGACAACACTCCAATATCCGCATCGGAACCCAACCCAATGAATCACATCCTGGCCCTGCGCCCTGACGACACCCAGCCAACGCCGTTGTACCTGCAACTGGCACGCAACCTGGAAGCGGCGATCCATGCCGGCCAGTGGAAAGCCGAGCAGGCGCTGCCGTCGGAACGCAACCTCAGCGAAATGCTGAACATCTCCCGCGTGACCGCCCGCAAAGCGCTGGAAGTACTGTTCGAACAAGGCCTGATCCGTCGCAGCCAAGGCTCGGGCACTTTCATCACTCCTCGCCTCGAACAACCGCTGTCCCGGCTGTCCGGGTTCAGCGAAATGCTCCGCCTCAAAGGCTTCGTGCCGAGTTCGCAATGGCTGGAGCGGGAAATCACCCAACCGACCCACGAAGAACTGATCCGCCTCGCGCTCTCGCCCTACGACAAGGTCGCGCGCCTCAAGCGCCTGCGTAAAGCCGACGACACCGTGATGGCCATCGAGATGAGCACCCTGCCCGCCTCGATCATTGCCCAGCCGCAAGCGGTCGGTGATTCGCTTTACGAATACCTCGACGGCATTGGCAAGCCGGTGGTGCGCGCCCTGCAACACATCCAGGCGATCAACGCCTCGGACGAATTCGCCGCGCTGGTCGGCATCGCCCCCGGCACCGCCATGCTGCTGATGACCCGGGTCGGTTACCTCGAAGACAACACCCCGATCGAAGTCACCGACACCTATTGCCGCAACGACTACTACGACTTTGTCGCAGAGCTTCGACGCTAAGCCCTGCGTCACTGAAGCCGGAGAACTACTGATGTCCGAAGAACTACTGATGTCCGAAGACAACATCCTCACCGCCCAAGGCTGGATTCGTGGCCGGTTGATCCATGAACACGGCAAGATTGTCCGCATCGAAGGTCAGCTCTGCGACCCGGCGGACAACGACCTGCCTTACCTGCTGCCGGGTTTCATCGACCTGCACGTCCACGGCGGTGGCGGCAAGGACATCATGGAAGGCACGCCGGCCTTCGAAACCATCACCAAAACCCACGTGCGTTTCGGCACCACCTCGCTGTTGGCCACCACCATGACCGCGCCGCCGGAAGAAATTTCCCGCGTGCTGGCCGAGGTCGGCGAATTCTGCGAACAACGCCCGAAAGGCAGCGCCCGGATACTCGGCGTGCACCTTGAAGGACCGTACATCAACCCTGGCAAACTCGGTGCACAACCGAATTTCGCCCACACCGCGTTGATGGCCGAGGTCGAAACCTATCTGGCGCTGGCGCCAATTCGGGTGATCACCATCGCCCCGGAAATCGCCGGTCACGACAAACTGATTCGCGCCCTCAGCGACCGTGGCATTCGTATGCAGATCGGCCACACCCTGGGCAGCTATGAAGAAGGTGTCGCCGCGCTGGAAGCCGGCGCCAGCAGTTTCACCCACCTCTATAACGCCATGAGTCCGCTGCATCACCGTGAGCCGGGAATTGTCGGTGCCGCACTGGCTCATGCCAAATACGCCGAGCTGATTCCCGACCTGCTGCACGTGCATCCCGGCGCGATCCGCGTGGCCCTGCGCTCGATCCCTTGCCTGTATTGCGTCACCGACTCCACCGCCGCCGCCGGCATGCCGGACGGCGAATACAAACTCGGCAGCCACACCGTAACCAAATGCCTGGGCGGTGTGCGCCTGCCCGACGGCACGCTGGCCGGCAGCACCCTGACCATGGATCAGGCCCTGCGCAACCTGGTGAAAATCGGCCTGCCACTGTGCGAAGCCTCGCAACGTCTGTCGCAATTTCCCGCCGACTACCTCGGCATCCAAGAGCGCGGCCGCCTGCAACCCGGCGCCTGGGCCGACTGCGTGCGCCTGGATCGCTCACTCACACTGACCGCCGTGATGGTCGAAGGAGAAGACATTGACTTCAAAAATGCTTGAAGAGGCGCTGTCCTCGTACAAGGCCGTCGAGATCCAGTTGCAGCAACTTGATCCGCAGATGATCGAGATCGCCGGGCGCCTGAACCGTCAGCCGCCGCAAGTGGCGATGACCGTCGCTCGCGGCAGCTCCGATCACGCCGCAAGCTACTTCGCCTACCTGACCATGCAGCACGTGGGCATTCCGGTGGCGTCGCTGCCGATGTCGGTGGTGACCATGCAGCAAGCGCCGCTGAAGGTCAGCGGTCAGGCGGTATTTGCGTTCTCGCAGTCCGGGCAGAGTCCGGATCTGGTCAACAGTCTGCGCCTGTTGCGCAAACGCGGCGCCCTGAGCATTTCGATGGTCAATGCCGAGAACTCGCCACTGGAAGCCGCGTGCGAATTCAGCCTGCCGCTGTGCGCCGGCCTTGAGCGCAGTGTCGCCGCGACTAAAAGTTTTATCGCCACCCTGAGCGCCAGCGCGCGCTTGATCGCACATTGGAAGCAGGACGCCGAGTTGCTGCAAGCCGGCCTCGCGCTGCCAGCAGGATTGCGCGAAGCCGCGACTCAGGACTGGAGCCTGGCCGTCGACGTACTGCGTGACTGCCAACGCCTGATGGTGATCGGCCGTGGCGCCGGGTTTGCCATTGCTCAGGAAGCGGCACTGAAACTCAAGGAAACCTCGGCGATTCAGGCCGAAGCCTTCAGCAGCGCCGAAGTGAAACACGGCCCCATGGCACTGATCGACGACAACTACCCACTGCTGGTGTTCGCCCCGCGCGGTGCCGAGCAGGCTGGTCTGCTGAGCCTCGCAGCCGAGATGCGTCAACGCGGTGCCCGTGTGTTGCTGGCCGCCCCGGATGACGTCAGCGAACGCGACCTGACGCTGAGCCGCGCCGAACACCCGGCGCTGGACCCGATCCTTGCGATCCAGAGCTTCTACGTCATGGCGGCCGGCCTCGCGGTCGCCCGTGGCATGGACCCGGACCAGCCGCGTCACTTGAGCAAAGTGACCCGCACCCACTAAGTCCGACTTGCACGTCATCCTGATGAGTACCGAGCCATGCATAACAACAATAAAGACCTGACCCTCAGCGCCCCGCTCAGCGGCCCGGTGCTCACGCTCGCCAAAGTTCCAGACCCGGTGTTCGCCAGCGGCGCCATGGGCGACGGGATCGCCATCGACCCGCTGAACAACACCCTGCACGCGCCGTGTGCCGGGGTCGTGGTGCATGTCGCCCGCACCGGACACGCCGTGACCCTGCGCGCCGACAATGGCGCCGAATTGCTGCTGCACCTGGGGCTCGATACCGTCGAGTTGCAGGGTGAAGGGTTCTCGATGCTGGTCGAGGAAGGCACCCGCGTCAGCAATGGCCAGGCGCTGCTGCGCTTTGATCTGGACCAGGTCGCCCAAGGCTGCAAAAGCCTGGTCAGCCTGCTGATCCTGACCAACAGTCAGGACTTTCAGGTGCTGCCGATCACCCTCAAATCGGTCAAGGTCGGCGAGCCGCTGCTGCACATCGTGCCAAGAACCACGAACAACCCGCAGGCCGAAGTGGCAAGCGTGGGCGCCGAAGTTCATGGGAACATTCGCATCACCCATCGCGGTGGTCTGCATGCACGGCCGGCGGCGCTGATCCGCCAGACTGCGCAACTGTTCAACAGCAAATCGCAGCTGCATTTCGCCAGTAAATCGGCGTCGTGCGACAGCCTGATCGGGCTGATGAGTCTGGGGATCGGCGAGCAGGACGAGGTTCAGGTCAGTTGCAAGGGCGCGGACGCCAAGGCTGCGCTGCAAGCCTTGCTGAACGCCTTGTCCAGCGCGCTCAACGACGAAAGCTACACCGCCGCCCCAACGTCGATTGCCCAACGCACCCGCGTCGCCGAAGCCGGTGTGCTGCACGGCGTCTGCGCAGCGCCCGGACTGGTCGGCGGGCCGTTGTTCCAACTGGCCGCCATCCACTTACCGGAAGACCCTGGCAACCATAATGCCGAAGAACAACTCCAGGCCCTCGACCGCGCACTGGAACAGGTTCGCGGCGAAATCCGTGAAACGCTGTCCCACGCCAAAAAGCACAAGCACACCGAAGAAGAACAGATCTTCGCCGCTCACCTGGCCCTGCTCGAAGACCCGGCGGCGCTCGATGCCGCCAGCCAGTCCATTGATCGAGGCAGCGCGGCAACCCACGCCTGGAACCAATCGATAGAAGCGCAGTGCGAGGTCCTGCAAAATCTCGGTAACCCGCTGCTGGCCGAACGCGCCAACGACCTGCGCGACCTCAAGCAACGCGTGCTGCGCGCCTTGCTCGGGCAGGACTGGCACTACGACGTGCCGGCCGGGGCCATCGTCGCCGCCCATGAACTGACTCCTTCCGATTTGCTGCAACTGAGCCAGCAAGGCGTCGCAGGGCTGTGCATGGCCGAAGGCGGCGCGACCTCTCATGTGGCGATTCTCGCTCGTGGCAAAGGTTTGCCGTGTCTGGTTGCCCTCGGCTCGTCACTGCTCAATCAGCCGCAAGGCCAGTCGGTGGTGCTGGATGCGGACGGTGGACGTCTGGAGCTGACGCCCAATAACCAACGCCTGGAGCAAGTGGCTCAGGCCCAGTGCGAACATCTGCAACGCCGCGAGCGCCAGCAAGCTCAGGCCCACAACCCGGCGCAGACTCGCGATGGCTTGCGCATCGAAGTCGCTGCCAACGTGGCCTCCAGCAGCGAGGCGGCTGATGCGTTGAAAGGCGGCGCCGATGGTGTCGGCCTGTTGCGTACCGAGTTTCTGTTCGTCGATCGCCAGACCGCGCCGGACGAACAAGAGCAGCGCCAGGCCTATCAAGCGGTGCTGGATGCCATGGGCGACAAGTCGGTGATCATCCGCACCATCGACGTCGGTGGCGACAAACAGCTCGACTACCTGCCGCTGCCGGCCGAAGCCAACCCGGTGCTCGGCCTGCGCGGCATCCGCATGGCGCAGGTACGCCCGGAATTGCTCGACCAACAATTACGGGCGCTGCTGCAGGTCAGCCCGTTACAGCGCTGTCGGATTCTGCTACCGATGGTCAGCGAGCTCGATGAATTACTGCACATCCGCCAGCGCCTCGACGCCTTGTGCGCAGAACTTGAACTGACCCAACGCCCGGAGCTGGGCGTGATGATCGAAGTCCCGGCCGCCGCCCTGCTCGCCGAGCAATTGGCGGAACACGCGGACTTCCTGTCCATCGGCACCAACGACCTGTCCCAATACACCCTGGCCATGGACCGCGACCACGCCGGCCTCGCAGCACGCGTCGATGCCTTGCACCCGGCGCTGTTGCGACTGATTGCCCAGACCTGCGCCGGTGCCGCCAAACATCAGCGTTGGGTTGGGGTTTGCGGTGCGCTGGCCTCCGACCCTCTGGCGACCCCGGTGCTGATTGGCCTGGGCATCAGCGAGCTGTCCGTCAGCCCGCCGCAAGTCGGTGAAATCAAAGAGCGCGTTCGCCAACTGGACGCCGCCGACTGCCGACGCTTCAGCACCACCCTGCTCAACCTGAGCAGCACCACCGCCGTACTCCACGCCTGTCATCAACATTGGCCTCTGAGCTGAACAACAACAGCGACTAGAACAACAAGAACCCAGGGAGATACGCCATGTACCAACTCTTCATCGAAGGCTTGCAGCGCCTCGGACGGGCGCTGATGCTGCCCATTGCGATCCTGCCGATTGCCGGCCTGTTACTGCGTCTGGGCGACACCGACCTTTTGAACATCGCGATCATCCACGACGCCGGGCAAGTGATCTTCGCCAACCTGGCGCTGATCTTCGCCATCGGCATCGCGGTCGGTTTCGCCAAGGACAACAACGGCACCGCCGGGCTCGCCGGGGCGATTGGTTACCTGGTGATGGTCTCCACGCTCAAAGTGCTCGACGCCAGCATCAACATGGGCATGCTCGCCGGGATCATCAGCGGCTTGATGGCCGGCGCGCTGTACAACCGCTTCAAGGACATCAAGCTGCCGGAATACCTGGCGTTCTTCGGCGGGCGGCGTTTTGTACCGATTGCCACCGGGTTCAGCGCCGTCGGCCTGGGCGTGGTGTTCGGTTTGATCTGGCCGCCGATCCAGCACGGCATCAACAGCTTCGGCCAATTGCTGCTGGAAAGCGGCAGCATCGGCGCCTTCGTCTTTGGCGTGTTCAACCGACTGCTAATCATCACCGGCCTGCACCACATCCTCAACAACATGGCGTGGTTCATCTTTGGCAGCTTCACCGACCCAACCACCGGCGCCATCGTGACCGGCGACCTGGCGCGCTACTTTGCCGGCGACCCCAAGGGTGGCCAGTTCATGACCGGGATGTTCCCGATGATGATCTTCGGCCTGCCCGCCGCATGCCTGGCGATGTACCGCAACGCCCTGCCGGAACGCCGCAAAGTGATGGGCGGGATCTTCCTGTCGATGGCCCTGACCTCGTTCCTGACAGGCGTCACCGAACCGATCGAGTTCGCCTTCATGTTCCTCGCGCCGCTGCTGTATTTGCTGCACGCCCTGCTGACCGGCATGGCAATGGCCATCACCAACGCGCTGAACATCCACTTGGGCTTCACCTTCTCCGGCGGTGCTATCGACATGGCACTGGGCTGGGGCAAGTCCACCAACGGCTGGCTGGTATTCCCGGTAGGCCTGGCGTACGCGGTGATCTACTACGTCGTGTTCGACTTCTGCATCCGCCGCTTCAACCTGAAAACTCCAGGGCGCGAAGATGTTGCTGTCGGTGAAAAGGCTGTGCTGAGCGAAAACCAGCGTGCCGGGGCGTACATTCAAGCCTTGGGCGGCGCAGAAAACCTGATCACCGTCGGCGCTTGCACCACGCGGTTGCGGTTAGAGATGGTCGACCGCAACAAAGCCTCCGACAGCGAGTTGAAAGCCCTCGGCGCCATGGCCGTGGTTCGCCCCGGCAAGGGCGGCAGTTTGCAGGTGGTGGTCGGACCGCTGGCCGACAGCATCGCCGATGAGATTCGTCAGGCGATGCCGACTGCTGGCTCAGTTGCGGCAGCCGCTGTTGTGGTGGTCGAAGAAGCTCCGAAAGCGGCACCCGTGGCGACACCAGAAGCGCAGAAATGGCTGAACGCGTTGGGCGGCAGCAACAATGTGCTGCAACTTGATTGCGTGGCGATGACCCGGATTCGCCTGCAACTGGCGAATGGGAAAGCGCTGTCGGAATGTCAGCTCAAGGAGTTGGGTTGCCAGGGTGTGAGCGCGCTGGAGGGTGGTGTTTGGCACTTGTTGATTGGCGACAAGGCGTTGAGTTTGAGTGAGGCGTTAGAGGGGTTGGTCAATCGTAGTGAGGTGAGTGCGAAGGTTTAGCACCTTAAAAGATCGCAGCCTGCGGCAGCTCCACATGGATTTTGTACACGCCTGTAGGAGCTGCCGCAGGCTGCGATCTTTTCGATGCAATTCACCGCAAAAAACCGCTGATTGTTTCCGGACCCGAGTCATCCTTCGTCTTACCTTGACGTGTCCACAACAAAAGACCAGACCTCGGATGAGCGTCCCTGGGTCTCAATCTTGAAAGCCTGAAGCCCTTCTTCCAATCCAGACACCAGGTGTTTCAACTTGCCATCAGCTTCCAGATAGAGATTACACAGTGTTACGTCGTTGTTAACCAAATGGGGGCTGGAGCCGGGCCTCGCTGTTCCATGAAGCACCACAATACTGCTTTCCGTTTTGTCTCCATTGGCAATAGGCTTGCCCAAATAATCGGTAACTTCGGTAATGGTTAGTTCCTGCACTGAAACCATGATGATGCTCCTTGTGGATGACTCGGATTGAAGGGTTATCAAACCTGAGCCTTCCACATGTGACTACTGTCATAGTTGACAGGTAGGCACGGGTTCCAGACCAACGGCAAGGGCTAGTTTTTCATTTCGTGGCGCACAACTGACCTACAGCGCCCTATTCCTTGACATAAAACTGCTCCGACTCCGACGGGTTGTAGTCATCCAGCGCCTTGTCCACCAACAACAGAGCGCCATCGACCATCCGGCAAATCGCCAACGCCACACTGCGTCGCGAGCCTTCAATCTCGAATGCCAGGTCCGCGGCCATGACCTTGACCGACGCCAGATCTTCCGCGGCATTGGCCAGCAAGGCTTCGAGGCCGACATCGGGCGCAACACTGAACAAACGGTCCGAGCGCAGATCGCTGAAGCGCAGTTTGGCGAGGGTGGGTTTCAGGTAATGATCGAGGGCGCGGTGCGCGGCGTCGTGGAGCTTTTTTTGAATCGAGGGATTCGTAGGGGGAAACGTCGTCGGTTTCTGGGGGATTGGAGTTGTCTTTGATCATTTTGGAGCTCCTGAGAAAAATTGGAGCGACCGACATCAGTTGTAGATGCGGCGCCTGTAAGCGCCTAACAATTTTTCGGGCTTGCAGTCCCGGTCGCTGAATTGGCAGCGATGTTCAAAGGCTAGAGGTGGCGCTTCCGAGCGGCAACCTGAAAGACATGTCGGAGATTTCTACGTTGCCCGTGATGCTGTCATCGAGTTCAAGCCGCTTCCTACAGGCATTACACAACCCCAATAACGTAGGAGCGATCAAGCAAGATCAAAAGATCGCAGCCTGCGGCAGCTCCTACGAAGATCATCACCAGCGGCGCTCCTTCACCACTCAACAGGCCGAGCGTTAGCTCGCCTGCCGCTGTTGATCTTGATCCACCCGCCCCTTCGGGAGGCCGAGTGGAGGTGTTCAGCAGGGGGTTGGCGCGCAGCGCCGTACGGCGCAGCCGGACACATCGAGAGGAGGTCGTCGCGCAGCAGACCGTAGGCGATGCCCCCTGATGAATGCCGGAGCGAGGGAACGCCGAGCCTAGGCGAGGTGCCGTACGCTCGGGGCGAGCGTTTTTTTGCTTACTTTTTTTAGGCGCTTGTAAAAAAAGTGAGTCGCCGTCAGGGCGAAACCCTAAGTGGCCGTTACCGCAGGAATGGATATGTACACCTGCAAGAGATTGGTCGGCTATCAGGCCGCCATCGCGAGCAGGCTCGCTCCCACAGTTTTGCTTGATGTACATCTGCGGGAGATTGGCCGACTGTCAGGTCGCCATCGCGAGCAAGCTTGGCTCCTACAGTTTTGATTGGTGTACATCTGCGGGAGATTGGCCGGCTGTCAGGCCGCCTTCGCGAGCAAGCCCGCTCCCACAGTGGAACGAGTACATCAAGTAAATCCCGAGCAATAAAAAACCCGCTGAAAACACTTCAGCGGGTTTCTCATTTCAGCAGCCAGAAAGATCAGAAGTCTTCCAACCGCCACACCTCATAAGCCGGCGTCTCATAGGGATGACTCTGCTTCAGAGCCACCACCACAGCACGAATCAACTCATCACTGACCACAAGCTCAACCTTCCATTCCTCAACCTGCTCGACCAGACCAGCCTGCCCAATAAACGGCTGACTACCGTCCAAAGGCCGAAACTGACCCAACCCAAGCACCTGCCAAGAACAGTGATCATAAGCACCGATCCGCCCACCACCGGCAGCAAACACAGCACCCTTGACCACCTCAACATGACTCTGAGGAACAAAAAAACTGAGCTTATACACAGCGCTTAGTTCACCCACACACGAGCATTACGGAACATACGCATCCAAGGAGCGTCTTCGTTCCACTCTTCCGAGCGCCACGAGTTCTGCACAGCGCGGAACACCCGCTCCGGGTGCGGCATCATGATCGTCACGCGACCGTCACGGCTGGTCAAACCGGTGATCCCGCGCGGCGAGCCGTTCGGGTTGGCCGGGTAGCTTTCAGTGACCTTGCCATGGTTGTCGACGAAACGCATCGCCACACAACCCGACAGATCGGCTTCCAGCAACGCTTCTTCGCTGGCGAACTCGGCATGACCTTCACCGTGTGCGATGGCGATTGGCATGCGCGAACCGGCCATGCCCTGCAGGAAGATCGAATTCGACTCCTGAACCTGAACCATCGCCACACGGGCTTCGAACTGCTCGGAGCGGTTACGCACAAAGTGCGGCCAGAGCTCGCTGCCCGGGATCAGCTCGTGCAGGTTGGACATCATCTGGCAACCGTTGCACACGCCGAGGGTGAAGCTGTCGGTGCGTTCAAAGAAGCCCTGGAACGCATCGCGAGCACGGCTGTTGAACAGCGCCGATTTCGCCCAGCCTTCACCGGCACCCAGTACGTCGCCGTAGGAGAAACCACCGCACGCCACCAGACCTTTGAACTCGTTCAGGTCGACACGGCCAGCGAGGATGTCGCTCATGTGCACGTCGATCGCGTTGAAGCCGGCACGGTCGAACGCTGCGGCCATTTCCACCTGACCGTTGACGCCCTGCTCACGCAGTACGGCAACCTGTGGGCGAATGCCTTTCTTGATGTAAGGCGCGGCGACGTCCTGGTTCACGTCGTAGCTCAGCTTGACGCTCAGGCCCGGATTGTCTTCTTCCAGCAGCACGTCGAACTCTTGGTCGGCGCAGTCGGCGTTGTCACGCAGACGCTGGATCTGGTAGCTGGTTTCGGCCCACTGACGTTGCAGCAGATGACGCTGACCGTCGAACACGGTTTCGCCGTTGAAGGTGATGCTGATCTCGGCGTTGTTCATCGGCTGACCGACTACAGACACACAATCGCCCAGGCCCGCCGCGCTGAACTGCGCGAGGATGTCCGGCGTGGAGTCCTGGCGAACCTGGATCACCGCACCCAACTCTTCGTTGAACAGGATCGCCGCGATGTCGGCCGAGGTTTCCGCCAGACCGTCGAGGTTCAGGCTCAGACCGCAGTGGCCGGCGAAGGCCATTTCCACCACGCTGGTCAGCAGACCACCGTCGGAACGGTCGTGGTAAGCCAGCAGGTGACCGTCGGCGTTGAGGCCCTGGATCACCGCGAAGAAGGCTTTCAGGTCTTCGGCATCATCGACGTCCGGTGCCAGCTTGCCGAGTTTGCCGTGAACCTGAGCGAGGATCGAAGCGCCCATGCGGTTCTGGCCACGGCCCAGGTCAATCAGGATCAGGTCGGTGGTACCTTTGTCCATGCGCAGCTGTGGGGTCATGGTCTGACGGATGTCAGTCACTGGCGCGAAACCGGTCACGATCAGCGACAGCGGCGAGGTCACGCTCTTGTCGACGCCTTCGTCGTTCCAGCGTGTGGCCATGGACATCGAGTCCTTGCCCACCGGAATGGTGATGCCCAGCTCTGGGCACAGTTCCATGCCGACCGCTTTGACGGTGTCGTACAGACGCGCGTCTTCGCCAGGGTGACCGGCAGCCGACATCCAGTTCGCCGACAGTTTGATGTCGGAGATCTTGCCGATGCGCGATGCGGCGATGTTGGTCAGGGTTTCGCCGATGGCCATGCGGCCCGACGCCGGAGCGTCCAGCAGTGCCAGCGGAGTGCGCTCGCCCATGGCCATGGCTTCACCGGTGTAAACGTCGAAGCTGGTGGCGGTGACGGCAACGTCAGCCACTGGAACCTGCCACGGGCCGACCATCTGATCACGGGCAACGAGGCCGGTGATGGTGCGGTCGCCGATGGTGATCAGGAAGCTTTTGCTGGCCACGGCCGGGTGATGCAGAACGCGCTCGACGCAGTCGGCAATGGCCAGGGTCGACGGATCGAAGTCGTCGCCCAGTTCGGTTTCGCGAACAGCCGAACGGTGCATGCGCGGGGCTTTGCCCAGCAGCACTTCGAGCGGCATATCCACCGGGCTGTTGCCGAAGTGGCTGTCGGTCACGGTCAGTTGCGGCTCGGCCGTGGCTTCGCCGACGACGGCAAACGGGCAGCGCTCACGTTCACAGATCGCCTTGAAACGTTCGAAGTCGGCCGGGCCGACCGCCAGAACGTAGCGCTCCTGGGATTCGTTACTCCAGATCTCGTGCGGGGCCATGCCCGGCTCGTCGTTTGGAATGTTGCGCAGTTCGAAGCGGCCACCACGGTCGCCATCGTTGACCAGTTCCGGGAAGGCGTTGGACAAACCGCCCGCGCCGACGTCGTGGATGAAGCTGATCGGGTTGTGTTCACCCAACTGCCAGCAACGGTCGATGACTTCCTGGCAACGGCGTTCCATTTCCGGGTTTTCACGTTGTACCGAAGCAAAGTCCAGGTCTGCCGAGCTGGTGCCGGTGGCCATGGAGGAAGCCGCGCCACCGCCCAGACCGATCAGCATCGCCGGGCCGCCGAGCACGATCAGCTTGGAGCCAACGAGGATTTCACCTTTCTGTACGTGTTCTTCACGGATGTTGCCCATGCCGCCAGCCAACATGATTGGCTTGTGGTAACCGCGCACTTCATCGCCACGTGGGGTGGTGATGGATTGTTCGAAAGTACGGAAATAACCGGTCAGCGCCGGACGGCCGAATTCGTTGTTGAATGCTGCGCCGCCCAATGGGCCTTCGATCATGATGTCCAGCGCAGTGACGATGCGCTCGGGTTTGCCGTACGGCACTTCCCACGGCTGCTCGAAGCCCGGGATTTGCAGGTTGGACACGGTGAAACCGGTCAGGCCAGCCTTCGGCTTGGCGCCGCGACCGGTAGCGCCTTCGTCACGGATTTCGCCGCCGGAACCGGTGGATGCGCCCGGGAACGGGGCAATCGCGGTCGGGTGGTTGTGAGTCTCGACCTTCATCAGGATGTGCACCGGCTCCTGCACCGCGCCGTACTGGCGGGTTTCAGGGTCCGGGAAGAAGCGGCCGGCCACGTTGCCGACGATCACCGAAGCGTTGTCCTTGTAAGCCGACAGAACGCCCTCGCTGTGCATCACGTAGGTGTTCTTGATCATGCCGAACAGGCTTTTTTCCTGGCTCTGACCGTCGATGTCCCAACTGGCGTTGAAGATCTTGTGACGGCAGTGCTCGGAGTTCGCCTGGGCGAACATCATCAGTTCGATGTCGTGCGGATTGCGCTTCAAGCCAATGAAAGCGTTGACCAGGTAGTCGATCTCGTCTTCAGCCAAGGCCAGGCCCAGCTCGACGTTAGCGGTTTCCAGTGCGGCGCGACCGCCACCCAGAATGTCGATCGCCGTCAACGGCTTCGGTTCGGCGTGACTGAACAGGCCGGCAGCCTGCTCAAGGTTTTCCAGCACGATCTGGGTCATACGGTCGTGCAGCGCATCAGCAATAAGCTGTGCTTGTGCATCGGTGAACTCACCGGTCACGTAGAAAGCAATACCGCGCTCCAGGCGCTGGATTTTCGCCAGGCCACAGTTGCGGGCGATGTCGCTGGCCTTGCTCGACCATGGCGAGATGGTGCCAAAACGTGGCAACACCAGGAACAGACGGCCGGTCGGCTCTTGAACCGGAACGCTAGGACCGTACTTCAGAAGGCGCGCTAGCACCTGCTGTTCGTCGCCGGTCAGGACGCCGGTAACTTCGGCGAAGTGAGCGAATTCAGCATACAAGCCACTGACAGCCGGAACGCATCGGCTCAGTTGCTCAAGGAGTTTGCTGTGGCGAAAGGCAGAAAGGGCAGGAGCGCCGCGCAGGATCAACATCTTCGGGACAGCCTCGGGAAGGGGGTGTGCTTTGAGGCCGTGCATTCTAGCCTAAACCGCCCGCGACAGCACCCGAAACGCTACACCCGGTATTGTCCGAACGTCGGTCGGCGGCTCAACGCCTGTAACCAATGCTCATCAAGGTCCGCGCAGGGGCTTATTTCAGTTGTCACATTCGGGCCTGAGCGCCTGCTCCTGAAGGCTTTCGCCGTGTTTTGAAGTCTCTAGCAGACAAGCCCTTTACTGTCGAGATATGGCGGTCGTGGTCCTTTGCGTATACTGCGCAGATGTTTTCCCCAACGGCTTTGCGTCCGCGATTCGCCAAATGGCTCATCGCAACCGGACTCTTCCTGATGCTCAGTGGCTGTGTTGATAAACCCAACACACTGGAGCGCGTAAAGGAGGATGGTGTGCTGCGGGTGGTTACCCGTAACAGCCCCGCCACCTACTTTCAGGATCGCAACGGTGAAACCGGCTTCGAATACGAGCTGGTGAAGCGCTTCGCCGACGATCTGGGGGTGACACTCAAGATCGAAACCGCGGACAACCTCGACGACCTGTACGGTCAGCTAGGCAAACCTGGCGGCCCGGTACTGGCTGCTGCCGGCCTGGTCAGCAGCGAAAAACGCAAGGCGCAGGTCAGATTTTCCCACTCGTATCTGGAAGTCACCCCACAGATCATCTACCGCAACGGTCAGTCTCGGCCGACGTCGGCAGCCGATCTGGTCGGCAAGACAATCATGGTGCTCAAGGGCAGCACCCACGCCGATCAACTGGCAGCGCTGAAAAAGAAATACCCCGGCATTGAATACGAAGAATCCGACGCGGTTGAGGTCGTTGACCTGCTGCGCATGGTCGATGAAGGTCAGATCGATCTGACACTGGTCGACTCCAACGAAGTCGCAATGAACCAGGTTTACTTCCCTAACGCACGGGTCGCCTTCGACCTTGGCGACGCCAGTAACCAAAGCTGGGCGGTCGCCGCCGGTGATGACAACAGCCTGCTCAACGAGATCAACGCCTTCCTCGACAAGGCGGAAAAAAACGGCACCCTGCAACGCCTGAAAGACCGCTATTACGGGCACGTCGATGTACTCGGTTATATGGGCGCCTACACCTTCGCCCAGCACTTGCAGCAACGGCTGCCCAAGTACGAGAAACACTTCAAGGCCTCGGCCAAGGAAGAGAAAGTCGACTGGCGGCTGCTGGCGGCGATCGGTTATCAGGAATCGCTGTGGCAACCGGCGGTGACCTCAAAGACCGGCGTTCGCGGCCTGATGATGCTGACCCAGAACACCGCGCAGGCCATGGGCGTGTCCAATCGCCTGGACGCCAAGCAAAGCATCATGGGCGGCGCGAAGTACCTGGCTTACATGAAGGATCAACTGGACGACTCGATCCAGGAGCCGGATCGTACGTGGTTTGCGCTGGCAGCCTACAACGTCGGCAGCGGTCACCTGGATGACGCGCGCAAACTCGCGGCCAAGGAAGGACTGAATCCGGACAAGTGGCTGGATGTGAAAAAGATCCTGCCGCGCCTGTCGCAGAAACAGTGGTACAGCAAAACCCGCTATGGCTACGCCCGTGGCGGTGAGCCGGTGCATTTTGTGGCGAACATCCGGCGTTACTACGACATCCTGACGTGGGTCACGCAGCCGCAGCTTGAGGGCGATCAGGTCGCCCAAGGCAACTTGCATGTGCCGGGCATCGACAAGACCAAGCCGCCGGAAGAAAACCCACCGCTGTAGGCACGCCCTCCCCCCCGTAGGAGCAAGGCTTGCCCGCGATAGCATCACCGCGGTGATTCAGGCGAACCGCGGCGCCTGCATCGCGGGCAAGCCTTGCTCCTACAGGTTTGAACGCTAGGCTTTTGCGGCCGCCAGAATCAGCGCTTTCATCTCCGAAACAGCCGACTTGAACCCGACGAACAATGCATGTGCCACCAGCGCGTGGCCGATGTTCAGTTCGTTGATGCCTTTGATCGCCGCAACCGCTTCGACGTTGTGGTAGTGCAGACCGTGACCAGCATTGACGATCAGGCCTTGAGTCAGGCCAAACGCCACGCCATCCGCCACACGCTTCAGCTCTTCAGCAACCGAAGTCGGCGTCTCGGCGTCCGCGTAACGACCGGTGTGCAATTCGATGGCCGGTGCGCCAACGCGTTTCGATGCTTCGATCTGGCGTTCATCGGCGTCGATGAACAGCGACACTTCGCAGCCGATTTTCGCCAGACGATCCACCGCCGCCTTGATCCGCGCTTCCTGCCCCGCGACATCCAGACCGCCTTCGGTGGTCAGTTCCTGACGGGTTTCCGGGACCAGGCAAATGTGCGCCGGACGGATGCGCTCGGCGAACGCCATCATTTCCTCGGTCACGCCCATTTCGAAGTTCATGCGGGTTTGCAGCACGTCCTTGAGCAACAGCACGTCGCGCTCCTGGATGTGCCGGCGATCTTCACGCAAGTGCACGGTAATCCCGTCAGCGCCCGCCTCTTCCGCGTCCAGCGCTGCTTTCACGGGATCAGGGTAACGAGTGCCCCGGGCCTGACGCAGGGTGGCAACATGGTCGATGTTCACGCCAAGAAGAATGCGATTGCTGGTGGTCACGGAAGCGCTCCAGAAGAAGAGAAAGTTCGGTGCACAGCATACGGGTTGATCAGGGCTTGCGAAACAATTCGCGACTGACCAATGGGCGACCGCCCAGATGAACAGCCAATGCCTGACGCATCAGGCGCTTGGCGGCGGACAAGGCACCCGGCGCGCTCCAGTCAGCGTCGGCCATGGCCAACAGTTCGGTGCCGTTGAACAGACCGGGTTGCAACAGGTAGACCCGCTCCAGACCCGCATCGACCTGCAAGCGGTACATGCCGTCCGGTGCGATAGGTTCGTTATGGATATCCGCGTTCAGCGCAAAGCCGTAACCCAGATCATCCAGCAGCCGCCATTCGAACGAACGCAGCAAGGGTTCCAGCGGACGTCCTTCGGCGAGGGCCAGCAAGGTCGCGGCGTAATGATCGAATACAGCAGGATGGGGATCTTCGGACGGCAGCAGGCGGATCAGCAGTTCATTGAGGTACAGACCGCTGAACAGCGCCTCACCATTGAGCCAGGTGGAGACGCCGGCGCTTTCCATGCGTCCGACGTTCTTCAGCTCACCCCGCCCCCGAAACTCGACTTCCAGCGGCACGAATGGCCGCGCCAGCGTTCCAGCCTTGCCCCGCGCACTGCGCAACACCGCCCGCAGCCGACCTTGCGGCGTGAGGAAATCCACCAACGCGCTGCTTTCGCGGTAGGCACGGCTATGGAGCACGTAGGCGGGTTGGCCGGTGGGAGTTTGAGACATGAAAGTCAGGGTTCTCGATGACGTAGTGCAGTTCTACAAACAACCCAAAACCACTGTGGGAGCGAGCTTGCTCGCGATAGCGGTCTGTCAGTCAACATCAATGTTGAATATCAGGCCCTCATCGCGAGCAAGCTCGCTCCCACAGTAGATCTTTGTGTATCCGGATTAAACGATTACAGGTCGCCGTAACCCAGCGAACGCAGGGCGCGTTCATCGTCGGACCAGCCGCCTTTCACTTTGACCCACAGGTTAAGCATGATCTTGGAGTCGAACAGCAGCTCCATGTCCTTGCGCGCTTCGGTGCCGATGCGTTTGATCCGCTCGCCCTTGTCGCCAATGATGATTTTCTTCTGACCGTCACGCTCGACGAGGATCAAGGCGTGAATGTGCAGGGTTTTGCCCTGCTGCTTGAACTCTTCGATTTCCACGGTGATCTGGTACGGCAGCTCGGCGCCCATCTGGCGCATGATTTTCTCGCGTACCAGTTCGGCGGCGAGGAAACGGCTGCTGCGGTCGGTGATCTGGTCTTCCGGGAAGAAGTGATCGTTTTCCGGCAGGTGCCCGGCGATTACACGCTCCAGCGCATCGAGGTTGTGCCCGTGCTGAGCCGAAATCGGAATGATCTGCGCGTTTGGCAGCTGTTCCTGCAACCAGGTCAGGTGCGGCATCAGCTCGGCTTTGTCTTCGATGCGGTCAGTCTTGTTCAGCGCCACGATCAACGGGCCCGTCACGTACTGAACGCGCTCGAGGACCATTTGGTCTTCTTCGGTCCAGCGGGTGCGGTCAACCACGAAGATCACCACGTCGACGTCTTTCAACGCCGCCGAAGCAGTTTTGTTCATGTAACGGTTCAGGGCTTTCTCGCCACCTTTGTGCATGCCGGGGGTGTCGACGTAGATCGCCTGCACGTCGCCTTCGGTCTTGATCCCGAGCATGTTGTGACGGGTGGTTTGCGGTTTACGCGAAGTGATCGCCAGCTTCTGACCCAGGATGTGGTTCAGCAGCGTGGATTTGCCCACGTTCGGGCGGCCGACGATGGCGACATAGCCACAGCGAGTTGCAGTTGAATCAGTCATGGCCATTCTCCACGCCCAGGGCAATCAGTGCTGCAGCGGCCGCTACCTGTTCGGCAATACGACGACTCACACCCTGACCTCGGCTTTTTTCGTTCAGTAAGGTGATTTCGCATTCGACGAAGAACGTCCGGCAATGCGGCTCACCCTGGATATCCACCACTTCGTAACGCGGCAGCTCACAGGCACGCGACTGCAAGAACTCTTGCAGGCGGGTCTTTGGATCTTTGTTGGTGTCGACCAGCGTCAGGCTCTCGAACTCGGACGTCAACCAGGCCAGCACGCGTTCGCGCGCCATGTCCATGCCGGCATCCAGATAGATCGCACCGATCAGCGCTTCGAGGGCGTCGGCAAGAATCGATTCACGGCGGAAACCGCCGCTCTTCAACTCACCGGAGCCCAGGCGCAGGTATTCGCCCAGGTCAAAACCACGCGCCAGTACCGCCAGCGTCTCACCTTTGACCAGGCGCGCGCGCAAACGCGACAACTGGCCTTCGCGGGCCAGCGGAAAGCGGTCGAACAGCGCTTCACCGGCGACGAAGTTGAGAATGGCGTCACCGAGGAATTCCAGGCGCTCGTTGTTGCGCCCGGCAAAACTGCGGTGAGTCAGGGCCAGGATCATCAGTTCCTGGTCCTTGAAGGTATAACCGAGCTGACGCTCGAGACGGCTTAAAGAGACGCTCACGGTTTACCCACGCTGAGTTCGTGGTCGACGTCCATCACAGCCACGCTGCGAAGGTCTGGGACAATTAACGCTGTGTTCAAAAATTACATCCTGAGTATCGTGGCTTCATGCTTTTCGGTGACCTTATGCAGGCTCCAGAAATGCATTCGGCGCTGTGTTCAACAGCGCCGTGTGTGATTACTTGATCAGGCCAACCCGCGAGAAATTCGGCAGGTGACTGAGTTTCGGTTCCGGCCAGCTCATCCAGACTGCGAAGGCCTTGCCGACGATATTCTTGTCGGGAACCATGCCCAGCAGATCCTTGGGAATACTTGGATCATCCCAGTAGCGACTGTCGTTGGAGTTGTCGCGGTTGTCGCCCATCATGAAGTAGTGCCCGGCAGGCACGGTCCACTGATGGTCCGGGGTTGCGCGGTAGCGGCTCATTTCCTTGCGGATCAGGTGCTCGGCTGCGCCGAGTTTTTCCTTGTAGAGCTCGGCACTGCCCAACGTGCCCGGCTCGGAGCCGACCAGCAATTCAGCGATCGACTCACCGTTGACGAACAGACGCTTGTCGGCGGTGTAACGAATCTTGTCGCCCGGCAGACCCACTACACGCTTGATGTAGTTGACGTTCGGGTCGCTTGGGTAGCGGAACACCATCACATCGCCACGCTGCGGATCACCGACCTGGATGACTTTCGTATCGATCACCGGCAGGCGGATTCCGTAAGAAAACTTGCTCACCAGAATGAAGTCGCCAACGTCCAGGGTTGGCTTCATCGAACCAGACGGAATCTGGAACGGCTCCACCAGGAACGAACGCAACACCAGCACGATGAACAGCACCGGAAAGAACGATTTGCCGTATTCAACCAGCATCGGTTCTTTGTTCAGTTTCTCGACCACCATCATATCCGGCTCGCCGACGCTGCCCTGATAGGAGCTAATGGCGGCACGCCGACGCGGCGCCAGGAAAACCAGATCGAGCAACCCCAACAGACCGCAAACGAAGACGGCGATGACCAGCAACAGCGGGAAATTTAGTGACATAGGACCTAACTATCCAACCTGAGCACAGCAAGGAAGGCTTCCTGTGGAATTTCCACGTTGCCGACCTGCTTCATGCGTTTTTTACCGGCCTTCTGCTTTTCCAACAGCTTGCGCTTACGGCTAACGTCACCACCGTAGCATTTGGCCAATACGTTCTTTCTGAGTGCCTTGACGGAGGTTCGCGCAATAATCTGCCCGCCAATGGCGGCCTGGATTGCGACGTCGAACATCTGACGCGGAATCAGTTCTTTCATCTTCTCGGTCAACTGGCGACCTTTGTAGTGCGCGTTATCCTTGTGCACGATCAGCGCCAGGGCGTCGACCTTGTCACCGTTGATCAGCACATCCAGTTTCACCAGATTAGCTGATTGATAACGATCGAAATGGTAATCCAGCGAAGCATAGCCGCGACTGGTGGATTTGAGACGGTCGAAGAAGTCCAGGACCACTTCGTTCATCGGCAAATCGTAGGTCACCTGGACCTGAGAACCGAGGAACAGCATGTCATGCTGAATGCCACGCTTCTCGATGCACAGGGTAATGACGTTGCCCAGGTGCTCTTGCGGCACAAGAATGTTTGCCCGAACGATTGGCTCGCGCATGTCTTCAATGGACGACAGATCCGGCAGCTTGGACGGGTTGTCGACGTAAATCGTTTCACCGGTTTTCAGCAACAGCTCGAAAATAACCGTCGGCGCGGTGGTGATCAGGTCCAGGTCGTACTCGCGCTCCAGGCGCTCCTGGATGATCTCCATGTGCAGCATGCCGAGGAACCCGCAACGGAAACCGAAGCCCAGGGCGTCGGAGCTTTCCGGGGTGTATTGCAGCGACGAGTCGTTCAGCGTGAGCTTTTGCAGCGCTTCACGGAAGTCCTCGAAGTCGTCGGAGCTGACCGGGAACAGACCGGCATACACTTGCGGCTGAATGCGTTTGAAACCCGGCAGCACATCGACATCCGGCGTCGTGCTCAAGGTCAGGGTGTCACCGACTGGCGCACCGTGAATGTCCTTGATACCGGCGATGATGAAGCCTACTTCACCGGCTTTCAGGTCAACGGTGGCGGTGTGTTTCGGGTTGAACACACCGACGCTGTCCACAAGGTGGACCTTGCCGGTGGACTTCACCAGAATCTTGTCGCCCTTCTTCACGCAACCGTGGCGCACGCGTACCAGGGAAACAACGCCCAGGTAGTTGTCGAACCAGGAGTCGATGATCAACGCTTGCAGCGGATCTTCGATGTTGCCGGTTGGCGCAGGAATGGTCTTGACCAGACGCTCAAGCACCTCGTCGACGCCCAGACCGGTCTTGGCACTGCACTCGACCGCATCGGTGGCATCGATGCCGATGATTTTTTCGATTTCTTCTTTAACGCGGTCCGGATCAGCCTGTGGCAGGTCGATCTTGTTCAGGACCGGCATCACTTCCAGGCCTTGCTCGATCGCCGTGTAGCAGTTGGCAACCGATTGCGCCTCGACACCCTGACCGGCATCGACCACCAGCAAAGCACCTTCACAGGCCGCCAGCGACCGGCTGACTTCATAGGTGAAGTCAACGTGGCCGGGGGTGTCAATGAAGTTCAGCTGGTACTTGATACCATCACGGGCGGTGTAATACAGGGTAACGCTGTGGGCCTTGATGGTGATCCCGCGTTCACGCTCAAGGTCCATGGAGTCCAGTACCTGGGCTTCCATTTCGCGCTCGGCCAGGCCGCCGCACATCTGGATGAAGCGATCGGCCAGAGTCGACTTGCCATGGTCAATGTGGGCGATGATGGAGAAATTGCGGATATGACTCAAATCACTCACGGATCAACACTCAAAAAGGCTGCAGGCATTGCCCGCCGAAAAATAGCCGGGAATTGTACCTGATACACGACGCAAGCGTCACGTTCACAGGTCAACGGTATTGGATACAAAAACGCCCCGCTCTTGCGAACGGGGCGTTTGAGTGTCAGCCAGGGCAGGAAATACCTGCGATCAACCCGCTCGGCGCAACAACCAGAGACCTGCCACCGCGCAGATACCGGCCGGAACCAGCACCGCGAACAACGGCGAGAAGCCGAAGACCAGGCTTGAAGGCCCCAGCAAATCCTGAGCGATACGGAAGGTAAAGCCAACCAGCACACCGGTGAACACGCGCTGACCCAGGGTCACCGAGCGCAGCGGACCGAAGATAAAGGAAATCGCCATCAACACCAGGGCAACGGTGACCAGTGGCTGCAACACCTTGACCCAAAAAGCCAGCCAGTAGCGGCCATTGTTCAAGCCCTGATCCGCCAGATAGTGGATGTAACCCCACAAACCGCTGATCGACAATGATTCCGGCGCCATGATCACGGTGTTCAGCAGTTGCGGGCTCAACGGTACTTCCCAGCGTTCTTGCGGCGTCGTGACCACTTCGGTGCTGCCCTCATGGAACACCGTGGTGGTGACGTCGTTCAGCTGCCAATGGTCTGTTTCGAACTGCGCACGCCTGGCGAAGCTCGAGGTCAGCATGTGACGCTCGGTATCAAAACGATAACGGGTCACGCCATACAGAATGCCATCCGGCTGCACCGAGTTGATGTGAATGAACTCATCACCCTGACGGTGCCACATGCCGTGCTTGGCGCTCTGCGCATCACCACTGCCCTGGGCCAGGGAACGATTGGCCTGGGCCACGTTTTCCGCAGTTGGCGCGACGTACTCACCGACCAGTACGCCAGCCAGCATCAGCACCAGCATTGGTTTCATCACCGCCCAGACGATCCGACCGATGGACACGCCAGCGGCGCGCATGATGGTCAATTCACTGCTGCTGGCCAGACTGCCAAGGCCGATCAGGCAGCCGATCAGCGCCGCCATCGGCAGCATGTCATAGACCCGGCGCGGTGCTGTCAGCACCACGTAGCTCAATACGTCGGTGAGGGTGTAGGTATCACTGACGTCACTCATCTCATCGATGAAGGCAAACAACGTCGCCAGCCCCAGAATGATCCCCAGTACGGCCAGGATCGCCATGAAAACACTGCTACCAATGTAGCGATCGAGCTTAACCACGGGTCACCTCCAGCGCACTGCGGCGACTCGCCATTTTCAAACGCAACGGTTCCCAGTAGAGCAGTCCCAGGCCAATGGCCAGGAATATCGCGTGAACCCACCACAAGCCCAGCGCCGGGGGGATCTTGCCTTTATCCAGCGCGCCGCGTGCGGCGATCAGGATCGTCAGGTAAGCCATATAAAGCAGAATCGCCGGCAGCAACTTGAGGAATCGACCCTGACGCGGATTGACCCGCGCCAGCGGCACAGCCATCAATGTCACGATAAACACCAGCAACGGCAACGACAGACGCCACTCAAGCTCGGCGCGTGCACTCATATCCTCCGGCTTGCTCAACAGAGTGCTGGTCGGCATCGCATCGCGATCCGTCACTTCGTCACTGACATCCGGTTTGGGCAGCAGCACACCGTACGTGTCGTACTTGATGGCACGGTAGTCGGCCAGCCCTGGATTACCGTCGTAACGGTAGCCATTGTCGAGAATCAGGTAACGGTTGCCGTCTTCCTTGATTTCCTGACGGCCTTTTTCGGCCACCAGTACGGAAATACCGCGATCCTTCTGGTCGGCGGAAAGGCGCTTTTCCGAAATGAATACGCCCCCCAGGTTGATGCGGTCATCGGACAGCTGCTCGGTGTACGTCACCCGCGAACCATCGCGCAAAGCCTGAAAACGGCCCGGCACCAGCGTGTCGAACTCGGTCATCGCGTCCTGCTTGTTCAGCAGCAACTGGAACTGATTGGCGCCTTGCGGTGCCAGGCTCAGGCTCAACCAGGCCACGACCAGCGCCACCAGCGTAGCCGGAAACAGGGTCATGCCCAGCAGACGCTGCTGGCTCATGCCGGTCGCCGAGAGCACGGTCATTTCGCTATCAAGGTAAAGGCGACCGTAGGCCAGCAGGATCCCGAGAAACAGCCCCAAAGGCAGAATCAGTTGCAGGAAACCCGGTAGACGAAAGCCCATGATCAGGAACAGCGAGCCTGGGTCCAGGGCGCCCGAGGCGGCCTGAGCCAGGAATTTGATGAAGCGCCCACTCATGATGATCACCAGCAGCACGGCGCTGACGGCGCTCAAGGTCAACAGGACTTCGCGGGATAGATAACGGAAGACGATCAAACCAGACACTCCAGGGTTGTCAGGCTAAGGCGGCCAAACAAGCAAACGTATCGAGCGGCTCGCAGGGCTGAGCCGCCGAAAAAGATGGCGCATTATCCTGTGATTGACCGCGCCTGTCACTGCGCATGCTCAAGCGGGCGCGCAATGGCGCAAAGATCGCCCGCGCAAGGCTTGTCTGGCTCGGGCGCGAGGTTCAATATGCGGCCTTTGTCGCTGGTCTCTACCAGCGTCTTTGTGCAGCCTTTCCATATAGAGAGAGGCAAACGTGCGCGCGTCGCGTGACACGCTGCATTTTGACCATTTATTCAGGGAACCGGACATGGAACTGGTTGTAAAAAGCGTTAGCCCAGAAACGTTGAAAACCGCCACCCTGGTGATCGCCGTCGGCGAAGGCCGCACACTCGGCAACGTCGCCAAACAGCTCGACGAGCTCAGCGGCGGCGCGATCAGCGCAGTCCTCAAGCGTGGCGACCTGGCCGGTAAAGTTGGCCAGAGCCTGTTGCTGCACAGCCTGCCAAACCTCAAAGCCGAACGCGTGCTGCTGGTTGGCGTGGGTAAAGACGCCGAACTGGGCGACCGCCCGTTCCGTAAAATCATCGCTGGCGCACTGAACACCCTCAAAGGCCTGGGCGGTACCGATGCGGTGCTGGCGCTGGACGAAATCGTGGTCAAAGGACGTGACAGCTACGGCAAGACCCGTCTGCTGGCCGAAACCCTGGTCGACGGCGAATACACCTTCGAGCAGTTCAAGAGCCAGAAGTCCGACCCCCGCGCCCTGAAGAAAATCACCCTGCTGACCATCAAGGCCGCCCAGGCTGAAGTCGAGCGCGCCGTGACTCACGCCACCGCGATCGCCAACGGCATGTCCTTCACCCGCGACCTGGGCAACCTGCCACCGAACATCTGCCACCCAAGCTTCCTCGCCGAGCAGGCGAAGAACCTGGGCAAGGAATTCAAGGGGCTGAAAGTCGAAATCTTTGATGAGAAGCAAATCAAGGATCTGGGCATGGGTTCGTTCTACGCCGTCGGCCAGGGCAGCGCCCAGCCACCGCGCCTGATCGTCATGCAATACAACGGCGGCAAGAAATCCGAGAAGCCGTACGCACTGGTCGGCAAAGGCATCACCTTTGACACCGGCGGCATCAGCCTCAAGCCGGGCGCCGGCATGGACGAGATGAAGTACGACATGGGCGGCGCAGCCAGCGTGTTCGGCACCTTGCGTGCCGTGCTCGAACTGAAACTGCCGATCAACCTGGTGTGCATCCTGGCCTGTGCCGAGAACATGCCGAGCGGCAAGGCTTCGCGCCCTGGCGATATCGTCACCACCATGAGCGGCCAGACTGTAGAAATCCTCAACACTGACGCCGAAGGCCGTCTGGTGCTGTGCGACGCACTGACCTACTCCGAACGCTTCAAGCCACAGGCGGTGATCGACATCGCCACCCTGACCGGCGCCTGCGTAGTCGCCCTCGGTGCCCACACCTCGGGCCTGCTGGGCAACAACGACGAGCTGATCGGCCAACTGCTGAGCGCAGGCCAACAGGCTGACGACCGCGCCTGGCAACTGCCGCTGTTCGATGAGTACCAGGAACAGCTGGACAGCCCGTTCGCCGACATCGCCAACATCGGCGGCCCGAAAGCCGGCACCATCACTGCTGCCTGCTTCCTGTCGCGCTTCACCAAGAACCTGAACTGGGCGCACCTGGACATCGCCGGCACGGCCTGGACCAGCGGCGGCAAGGACAAGGGCGCCACTGGCCGTCCGGTTCCACTGCTGACCCAATACCTGCTGGACCGCGCCAAAGCCTGAAACTGAAACCCCTGCGCTGCGTCGTCCATGGACGACGCAGCGCAGGGGTCAGGAACCGCAATGACCAAAGTCGATTTCTATATCCTGCCCAGTGCCGATCCTTCAGCGCGGCTGGATTTTGCCTGCAAGCTCACCGAAAAAGCCTGGCGCATGGGCCACCGCATCTACCTGAATTGCAGCGATGCCGCCCAGCGTGACGATCTCGATGCACGCCTGTGGGCGTTCAAAGGTGAAAGCTTCGTGCCTCACGGTCCCGCCGAAAGCGAACCGGACGGCTTGATTGTGCTCGGCCTGGGAGACGATCCAGGACAACATCAGGACTTGCTGGTCAATCTTGACCTCAAAGTCCCGTCTTTTGCCCAGCGCTTTGCCCGTGTGGCCGAAGTGGTGGTTGAAGACCCGACTATTCGTCAGGCCGCGCGGGAGAGTTTCCGTTTCTACCGCGAACAGGGCTATCCTCTGCAAGATCACCGTTTACAGCGACTCTGAGCACATGATGGACACGTCAAATCCGCTGCAAAAGTCCGTACACCTGCTGGACGACCTCGAGTCGATCCGCCAGTTGCTCGGCGATGACAACCTGCAACCACCGCTGCTGACCGACACCGTCGAGCCTGCAGGTGATGAAGGCCAGATTCCGATGTTGTTCGATCAGGTCGGCGGCAAACCGCGGGCTGAAATCATCGAACCACCTGCTCCCACGCCTGTCGCAGCACCGGCTCCGGCGTCTTCTTCCGTCCAGCAAGGTGCCGACATCATGCTGCACCTGAACGACGAACTGCGCGCTGCCGCGCAATTGATCATGCAAGACGTGATCGACGACTTCGCCCCGCACATCGAAACCGAGATCAAGCGACGGTTGGATGCGCGGATGGAGCGGCTCCTCAGCCAGTACGAATAATCTCCATCTCCCAATGTAGGAGCTGCCGCAGGCTGCGATCTTTTGACGTTGATCTTCAGTGTTTTTGAAGACGCCAAAAGATCGCAGCCTGCGGCAGCTCCTACAAGGGAAGCTACATTGCCATAGATCGCCTCCACATTTGATCTGCGCCCTGTCTGCACTTGCTCGCCCTTCGCCCCATGCCCCGCTATACTTGCCGGCTTTTCCTGAATAAATGCCAATAGGGTCCCGCCGCGCATGGATAAGACCTACCAGCCGCACGCCATTGAAACTTCCTGGTACAACACCTGGGAGTCCGAGAATTATTTCGCCCCGCAAGGCGCGGGCGACTCCTACACCATTATGATCCCGCCGCCGAACGTCACTGGCAGCCTGCACATGGGCCATGGCTTCAACAACGCGATCATGGACGCGCTGATCCGTTTCCGCCGCATGCAGGGTCGCAACACCCTGTGGCAGCCGGGCACCGACCACGCCGGTATCGCCACGCAAATGCTGGTGGAGCGTCAGCTCGAAGCCAAGGGCCAGAATCGCCACGATCTGGGCCGCGAAAAATTCCTCGAGAAAGTCTGGGAATGGAAGGATGAGTCCGGCGGCAACATCAGCCGTCAAATCCGTCGCCTCGGCTCGTCGGTAGACTGGAGCCGCGAACGCTTCACCATGGACGACGGCCTCTCGGAGGCGGTCAAGGAAGCCTTCGTGCGCCTGCACGAAGACGGTCTGATCTACCGTGGCAAGCGTCTGGTCAACTGGGACACCAAGCTGCACACAGCGATTTCCGACCTCGAAGTGGAAAACCACGACGAGAAAGGTTTTCTGTGGAACCTGAAGTACCCGTTGGCCGACGGCGCCAAGACCGCTGAAGGCAACGATTACCTGATCGTCGCGACCACCCGTCCGGAAACCATGCTCGGCGACGCCGCCGTGGCCGTTAACCCGAACGATGAACGCTACAAGGCCCTGATCGGCAAATTTGTCGAGCTGCCGCTAGTTGGCCGCCGCATCCCGATCATCGCTGACGATTACTGCGACCCTGAATTCGGCACCGGCTGCGTGAAAATCACCCCGGCCCACGATTTCAACGACTACGAAGTCGGCAAGCGCCACAACCTGCCGCTGCTGAACATCTTCGACAAGAACGCCGAGGTGCTGCCAGCAGCCCAGGTCTTCAACCTCGATGGCAGCGTCAACGAAGAGATCGACGGCACACTGCCTGCTGAATACGCCGGCCTCAACCGTTTCCAGGCCCGTAAGGAAATCGTTGCCGCGTTCGAAGCGGCCGGCCTGCTGGTCAGCGTCGACGATCACGCCCTGAAAGTACCGAAAGGCGACCGCTCCGGCACCATCATCGAGCCGTGGCTGACCGACCAATGGTACGTTTCGACCAAACCGCTGGCCGAACCTGCGATTGCTGCCGTTGAAGACGGTCGGATCGCGTTCGTGCCGAAACAGTACGAAAACATGTACTTCTCGTGGATGCGCGACATCCAGGACTGGTGCATCAGCCGTCAGCTGTGGTGGGGCCACCGGATTCCGGCCTGGTACGACGAGTCGGGCAAGGTCTACGTCGGCCGCGACGAAGCCGAAGTGCGTGCCAAGCACAACTTGGGTTCCGACGTTGCGCTGCAACAGGACAATGACGTTCTCGACACCTGGTTCAGCTCGGGCCTGTGGACCTTCTCCACGCTCGGCTGGCCGCAGCAGACTGAATTCCTGAAGAAGTTCCACTCCACCGACGTGCTGGTGACCGGCTTCGACATCATTTTCTTCTGGGTTGCCCGGATGATCATGCTCACCATGCATTTGGTGAAAAACGAAGACGGCACGCCGCAGGTTCCGTTCAAGACCGTTTATGTGCACGGCCTGGTGCGTGATGGCCTGGGCCAGAAAATGTCCAAGTCCAAGGGCAACGTTCTGGACCCACTGGACATCATCGACGGTATCGAGCTTGAAGCGCTGGTGGAAAAACGCACCTCGGGCATGATGCAGCCGAAACTGGCGAAGAAGATCGAGAAGCAGACCCGCGACGAGTTCGCCGACGGTATCGCCAGCTACGGCACCGACGCCCTGCGCTTCACGTTCTGCTCGCTGGCCTCGACCGGCCGCGACATCAAGTTCGACATGGGCCGCGTCGAAGGCTATCGCAACTTCTGCAACAAGATCTGGAACGCCGCGCGCTACGTGCTGGACAAGGGCGAAGACTGCGGCCAGAACGGCGAAGCCTACGAACTGTCGCTGGCGGATCGCTGGATCATTTCGCAGTTGCAACGCACCGAAGCCGAAGTGACCCGTCAACTCGACCAGTTCCGTTTCGACCTGGCCGCGCAAGCCTTGTACGAGTTCATCTGGAACCAGTATTGCGACTGGTACCTGGAACTCTCCAAGCCTGTGCTGTGGGACGAAAACTCGCCTATCGAACGTCAACGCGGCACGCGTCGCACGCTGGTTCGCGTACTGGAAGTTGCCTTGCGTCTGGCCCACCCGTTCATGCCGTTCATCACCGAAGAAATCTGGCAGCGCATCGCGCCGCTGGCCGGTATCGAAGGCAAGACGATCATGCTGCAACCTTGGCCAGTGGCCGTTGAGGCACGCATCGACCAGGCCGCCGAAGACGACATCGAATGGCTCAAGGGCCTGATGCTCGGCACGCGGAACATTCGTGGCGAGATGAACATCGGCCCGGGCAAGCCACTGCCGCTGTTCCTGAAGAACGTCAGCGCCGAAGACCAGCGTCGCCTCAGCGAGAACGAAGTCCTGCTGAAGAAGCTGGCCAAGCTCGAGTCGATCACCGTATTGGCTGCCGGCGAAGAAGCACCGCTGTCTGCCACCGCTCTGGTGGGCGAGATGGAAGTGCTGGTGCCGATGGCCGGTCTGATCGACAAGGATGCCGAACTTGCGCGTCTGGACAAGGAAATCCAGCGCCTGCAAGGCGAAGTGCAGCGTGTGGGCGGCAAGCTGTCCAACGCCGGTTTCGTTGACAAGGCTCCGACGGAAGTCATCGAGAAAGAACGCGCCAAACTGGCCGAGGCCGAACAGGCTCTGGGCAGATTGGCCGAGCAGCATGCGCGGATTGCCAGTTTGTAACTGGTAAATCGTAATGAAAGAGGGAGGCCGTGATGGCCTCCTTTTTTTGTGCCTGCCGCATTCTCCCAAACACCAACAATCCCTGTGGGAGCGAGCTTGCTCGCGATGGCGATCTATCATCCAATATCAATGTTGAATGTGATGGCCTCATCGCGAGCAAGCTCGCTCCCACAGTAGATTGTGGTCGTCGTCACAATTGAGTTCACAAGGGCCGGATGTGGGACAATGCCCACCACTTTGAGCCAAAACCCTGAATTGACTTCCCATGACCGCCCCTAGCAAACCCAAAACCCCGCGCCAAAAGCCCAAATCCGCGACCCCGGCCAAAGCCGTCGAACCGCGCGAGAAGGCGAGCCTGCACCCACGCAACCGCCATCAGGGGCGTTACGACTTCCCGGCGCTGATCAAGACCACGCCTGAACTGGCGAAGTTCGTGATCATCAATCCGTACGGCAAGGAAAGCATCGACTTCGCCAGCCCCGACGCGGTGCGGGTGTTCAACCGGGCGCTGCTCAAGTCGTTCTACGGCATTGCCCATTGGGACATCCCAGCCGATTACCTCTGCCCACCGGTGCCGGGGCGTGCCGACTATGTGCATTTTCTGGCGGACCTGCTGGCCAGCGTCAACGACGGCGAGATCCCTCGGGGCGCACCGGTCAAGGTGCTTGATATCGGCATGGGCGCCAACTGCGTCTATCCGTTGATCGGCTACAGCGACTACCGCTGGCACTTCCTCGGCTCGGAAATCGACCCGACGGCCGTGGCCGCCGCCAAAGCCATCGTGCAGTCCAACGGGCTGAACAAAGCCATTCAGTTGCGCCAGCAAAGCAATCCCAAGCACATTCTGCTGGGCCTGCTCGAACCCGGCGAACGCTTTGACCTGACCATGTGCAATCCGCCGTTCCACGCCTCGATGGACGAGGCTACCCGGGGCAGCGAGCGTAAATGGCGCGCGCTGGGCCGCGCCGACCCGAAGCGCAAACTGCCAGTGCTGAACTTTGGTGGTCAATCGGCCGAACTGTGGTGTGAAGGTGGCGAAGCACGGTTTGTGACGCAACTGATCGCCGAGAGTGCGCACTTTCAACACAAAGTGCTTTGGTTCAGCACCCTCGTCTCGAAAGCCTCAAACCTGCCTGCCATCCAGACAGCACTGAAAAAGGCCGGCGTACTGGAAAGCCAGGTCGTGGAAATGTCTCAGGGGCAGAAGCAAAGCCGCTTCGTCGCCTGGACCTTCCAGACTAAATCCGAGCAGCAGGTCTGGCGCGAGCGCTGGGCTCGCAAAGCCTGAGTAGCGGCTGAACAGCGATTGGCCGGGGGTCAATCGCTGAATAGCGGACACAAAAAAACCGTGCCCGGGTTGTCCCGGCGCACGGTTTTTTTTACTGCGGTCTTACTTGTTAACAGCGTCAGTCAGGCCTTTAGCCACGACCAGCTTGATAACTTTCTTGGCAGCGATTTCGATGGCAGCGCCAGTCGAAGGGTTGCGGCCGGTACGGGCAGGACGCTCGGTCACTTTCAGCTTACCGATACCTGGCAGAGTGATTTCGCCGCCGTTTTCCAGTTGATCAGCAACGATTTGGCCCAGTTGGTCCAGAGCGTTACGCGCGGTGGTTTTTGGCGCGTCGATAGCTTCAGCAATATCAGCGATCAGTTGGTCTTTAGTAAGAGCCATGTGGTGTTCCTTCCCTATCAAATTCATATGGTTTGCAGAGTGCAGTGTCAGCCATCGAGCCCGATCTTCTGGATCTGGCACCCTCGGCTACAACACCGACGGGTCGGGGTTATAGATGCCGAAATCAGGGTTTGGTTCGACCTGACAAATGCTGAATGCACGCTTAACGCAGTGACTTCGCGTAAGACGGGGCAAAACTAGCACAGAGACGGGGAAATATCCGCCTCTACCTACCCATTTGGTCAGCTTTATTGCTCTAAATCCGGAAAAAAGCGCATAAGCCCGGCCTGACACGCCTCGAACACCCTTCAAGCACCGCCAAAACCAGCAGGTGCGGTACACTGGGCACTTTTTCGGGGAGCACGCCCTCCTCCCTTCAATCAGCCGAGAAGCCCATGCCGATCCGTCATTGCATCGTCCACCTGATCGACAAAAAACCCGACGGCACACCTGCAGTTCTTCACGCCCGCGACTCGGAACTGGCAGAGTCCACGGCCATCGAGAACATGCTCGCCGACCTCAACGAGAGCTATAACGCCAAACAGGGCAAGGCCTGGGGTTTCTTCCATGCCGAGTCCGGCGCGCATCCGTTCAGCGGCTGGCTGAAGGAATACTTCGACGGTGGCAAGGATTTCACGGCGTTCAGCCGCATTGCCGTGGAACACCTGCAAAAGCTGATGGAAGAGTCCAACCTGTCGACCGGCGGCCACGTGCTGTTCGCGCACTATCAGCAAGGCATGACCGACTACCTGGCGATCGCCCTGCTGCACCACAGCGAAGGCGTGGCGGTGACCGATCAGCTCGATGTGACCCCATCCCGGCACCTGGATCTTGGCCAGTTGCACCTGGCGGCGCGGATCAACGTTTCCGAGTGGCAGAACAACAAGCAGTCCAGGCAGTACATTTCGTTCATCAAGGGCAAGAACGGCAAGAAGGTTTCGGAGTATTTCCGCGACTTCATCGGCTGCCAGGAAGGCGTCGACGGCCCGGGCGAAACCCGCACCCTGCTCAAGGCGTTCAGTGATTTCGTCGAAAGCGAAGACCTGCCGGAAGAATCCGCCCGCGAAAAAACCAAGACCCTGGTCGACTACGCCAGCAGCCAGGCCAAGCTCGGCGAACCAATGGGCCTGGAAGAGCTGTCGGAGCTGATCGACGAAGAACGCCCGAAAGCCTTCTACGATCACATCCGCAACAAGGACTATGGCCTGTCGCCAGAGATTCCGGCGGACAAACGCACCCTGAACCAGTTCCGCCGCTTCACCGGCCGCGCCGAAGGCCTGTCCATCAGCTTTGAAGCGCACCTGCTGGGTTCGAAGATCGAATACGACGAAGAAGCCGGGACGCTGATCATCAAGGGCCTGCCGACCCAGCTGACCGATCAGCTGAAGCGCCGTAACTGATGCTGAGCGGTGTACTGAAAAAATTCCTGCTGATCCTGCTGGTGGTCGTGGTCTACCAGAACTGGGGCAAGATCGAGCGGGTGTTCAATCCATCGCAAGTGGTGTCCGAGCAAACCCAGGCCAACGCCAGGGTCGTGCTCTACGCCACCGACTGGTGTGGTTACTGCAAGGCAATCCGGCGCTATCTCGACCAGAAAGGCATCCCGTACAAGGAATTCGACATCGAGAAAGATGCCGAGGCGCGCAAGGTGTATGAGGCGCTCGGCGGACGGGGGATTCCAATGCTGGATGTGAACGGCACATTGATTCGCGGGTTCGAGCCAGAGACGATTCTCGCGGCGCTGAAATAACCCGCGCGCCTCACACAAAACCCGTAGGAGCAAGGCTTGCCCGCGATGGCCGTGACACGGTGCAACAGGTACACCGCGTTATCGTTCATCGCGGGCAAGCCTTGCTCCTACGGGATTAGCAAGCCTCGATGCGAAAGCCAAACCGTGGGAAGTGCACATGCACCAACCCGCCACGCTCGTCTTCGCGGCGCAGGATCAGCTCTTCGCTTCCCGCAAACAACAACTCGCCCGCGACCGGATCAACGCCATAGTCAATCGCGGCAACCACCACTTGCTGACCGACCTTGAAGCCGTTTGGCTCATCGAATTGTTCGTCCGGCAAGGCCGCAGGTGTTGAATGACGCGATACCTGCAGCGCCTCTTCAGCGGTCATCTCGCTAAACGCGCCATGCCCGAAGCCCAATACCCGTGCCAACCAGGCCGACACCGCCGGATAAGCATCGACCAACGGCGCAGTCACCGGTGTGCCCTTGAGAAACCACAACGGGTGGGCCATGGCGAAGTCGGCAATCGAAGGTTCACCAAACAGGTAATCACCGTCCTCGCGCTCTAACTGCTGCTCAAGCCGCGCCATGATCGTCGGCCATTGATGCTTGGCCTGCTCCGCCGACAACCGCGTAGCACTGCCACCGCTGAACAACCCGGCACGGTCAGCAACAAAAGCCTTGATCGCTTCTGGAGACAACTTGGCAAAACGAGCCGCCACCGATTCCGGCTGGAACACCAGGCTCACCGCGTGCTGAAACACCACCGAATCAGCCCAGGCAGCGAAGCTTGCAGTGATCATCTCCTGACCTTCCGGGAACAATGCAGGCGAAGCCTTTTCCTGTTCAAGACGGCGGGCGATCAACGCCGTGTCGCAGTAGATATCGGCACCAATCTGCAACACCGGGGTTTTGCGGTAACCACCGGTCAGCGCGGTCAGATCAGGTTTTGGCATCACTGGCGAGATCTTCACGGAACGCCAGGACAAGCCTTTAAAACCGAGCAACAGCCGGGTCTTTTCCGCGAAAGGGGAAGTCGGGTAATGGTGAAGAATCAGATCTGACATGCTGTAACCCGTCGCTGGTGTTAGAAGTCAGCAGCTTAGCGCGCAATCGATTTGCGGCCTACCCATCTGCCTGATGGGCACTTATCAGTCAGATTGATAAGCCCGCAGCAGCGCTCGCCACCAGACATTCCTTGGCGCTTTTCTTGAGTTTTTTGATCAAGCGTTCCTGACGCAACGCTTCGCTTTTGTCGCGGCAGGCTTCGGTGTAGACCAGCGCCACAGCCGGGCTGGAGAGGAAGAAACGCGCACCTTTGCCGCTCTGGTGAGTGGCGAAACGCCTGACGGGATCATCGCTGATCCCGCAGTACAGCGAACCGTTGGCCGCACGTACCAGATAGACAAACCAGGGTTTGCTCTGCGCTGGTGGGATTGCTGATTCGCTGACGGAGACTTCGCTCAGGGTGTTCACGTGACGATCAAGGCTTGTAGGAAACAAGCCGCGATCTTATCAGCGACTGGCCTGAAATGCCTTCAGCCCCTTCAAGGCCTGTGCGCGAACGGCATTGCTCACCAACGGCGTCCACCCCAACAACAGCCCTTTGAAACCCAACGCCTGACGCGACCAGCGCCACAGATCGAAATGATCGTGATGCTCGCAGATCTTGCCGTCACGGAAAACAAAACGCGCCTGGATATCGTTGACCACCGTATTGCCGGTCTGGCTGAACAGGTAGGTCGCCACCCAGTGGGCGCCGCCGGTACGCTCGTCGGCGCGAACGTTATCGAACATCAGGGAAAAATCCTTGGCTCGAGTGGTGAGCATGCGCCACATGTCGCCGGCATCGCGCCCACGCAGCTCGCCGAACGCCGGATCACTGAACACCACGTCCTCGGTGTAGCAGGCGCTCATGGCCTCGGCATCCAGCCGCTGGAAAGCTTGATAGAACTCAGTGATCAATGCGCTGTTGGCATCACTCATGGGCAGGCTCCCCCGGTTTGCAAAGTGGCTTCGAAAGATGCCTGCACAATAGTCTGCAAACGCCGGGAAAACTACCGGCATTCGCCAGAGAAATACCGGTAGTGCGTTGGCTTTAGACGCGTTCGCTTTCGACCTGTACGTACAGCGAACGCCCGGCACCAAGCCCGGCGATGATCGCGCCGAGGCCAATGACCCCGAAGATCCAGCCCAGCGCAGTCCAGCCGCCAGTCCAGTCGTGTACCAAGCCGACCGCAAATGGTCCCATGGAGGCCAGGGTGTAACCGAAACCCTGGGCCATGCTCGACAGGTTGGCCGCCACGTGGGCATCGCGCGAACGCAGCACGATCAGGGTCAGCGCCAGGCTGAACGTACCACCCTGCCCCAACCCGAGCAGAATCGCCCAGCCCCAGAGGCCTTCAATCGGCGCATAGAGGCAGCCGAACAGACCGCCGAGGGTCAGCAGCATGACGACGACGATCGCCAACCGCTGATCCTTGCCGCGAGTCGCCAGCCATGGCGCCGCCAGCGAACTGGCCAACTGGATGATCACCGAACCGGACAGTACCAGCCCGGCCTGGGTCGGGGTCAGGCCACGGCCGATCAGGATCGACGGCAACCAGCCGAAGACGATGTAGGCCAGCGAGGATTGCAGGCCCATGTACAGAGTCACCTGCCAGGCCAGTGGATCACGCAGCAGACCGCGTACCCGATAGGCCACGTTGTGCGCGCCGTGTTTCTGACCGACTTGCGGCAACCAGAAGATCGCCGCGACCAGCGCCGGGACAACCCACAAGCCAAGGCCCAATGCCCAGCTCTTGTCGAAATGTTCGCTTAACGGCACGGTTGCACCTGCCGCCATCGCCGCGCCAAGACACAGAGCCATGGTGTAGACACCCGTCATGGTGCCGGCCTGTTTCGGGAAGTCGCGTTTGACGATACCCGGCAACAAAACGCCGATTACACCAATGCTGGCACCGGCCAGCACGCTACCTGCGAATAGGCCGATCTCGCCGAACGAACTGCGCAAAATGATCCCGCCGGCCAACATCAGAAGAATTCCCAACACCACCCGCTCGGCGCCGAAACGTCGCGCCAGCAATGGGGCCAGCGGCGCAAACAAGCCGAGGCAGAGTACCGGCAAAGTCGTCAGCAAACCGGCCTGGGCAGCCGACAAACCGAGATTCTTCGAGACCTCGCTCAGCATCGGCGCCATGCTCGACAGCGCCGGGCGCAGGTTCAGCGCCACCAGAATCAGCCCCAGCAGCAACAACCACGGGCGACGTAGAACCGGATGGCCTTGCTGGACCTGTTCGTCATCGGCCTCGGCATCGATCAACAGCTCTTCGAGCTCTGCCGTGCGTTTGGGTTGGGTTGTGCTGCCGGGACTCGCCTGCTGGCTGGACATGGGGTTCTCGGTTTCAAGGTTCATTGATCAACTGCCGGGAAATGGCTTTGGCCCGCTCCGGGTCGCGCTGTTCGACGGCATCGAGCAGTTCGATATGCAGATCGAACACCTCTTGACGTCTGGGACTGATGTTGAGGGTCTGGCGCAGTTGCGCGCCGATGATGCTCGAGAAATAGCGATACAGCTCACTGAGCGTCGGGTTGTGCGCGGCGTCCACCAAACGACGGTGAAACACCAGATCGCAAGCGATGTAGCTGTCGAGGTCACCGTGGTAGTGGCTGCCGCTGACACCCAAGGCTTCACGCAGTGCGATGAGGTCTTCATCGGTACGACGCAACGCCGCCAGACCGATGGCCTCGACCTCCAGGATGTGCCGGGTTTCCCGGGCCTGCTCGTGGGAGCAACGGGACAAGGCTTTCATCGTGTCGAGCGGATCAACGACCGCCCGAAGGTAACTGCCGTCACCCTGACGAATCTCGATCAAACCTGAAAACGCCAACACCCGCATGGCTTCGCGCACGGTGTTGCGGCTGATACCCAACTCGGTCGCCAGCTCAGGCTCTGTGGGCAGGCGTTGACCGACGGTCCAGGTGCCGTTGTTGATGCGCAGGCGCAACTGTTCAAGGGCCTGATCAACCAGAGAACGCTTAACCAGTGGGGATGTGTCTGTCATGGAATTCGCTCTTTCATCCAATCATAGGATGAATTTTCTGACATGTTAGTCAGCTTCGTCCGAGAGGACAACCACCTAGGGTTAGGAGGCAGGAAAGGGAGCTGGATTTTCGATTGTTAAAATTACCCTTTGAGGGTAATTTGTATTTCAAGGTGCAAGGTGTCTTATGGAAAAGAACACACCTCATTACGACCTGTCGGTGGTCAAGGCGGAGGTAGTAAGGCTAGGTTCCAAAGCGTTTACCGGTAGCGCACGGGAAGGAGGCCGAAGGCTCGATTTGAGTCTTGCCCAAATGCAGCAAATCGTCTGCGCCCTGGAGCAGAGGATGTTCTACAAATCCATGACAACTTACACGGACTATCAGGTCTGGCAGGACGTCTACCACGCAAGAATTCGTGACATGGAGATTTACCTCAAGGTGACCTACCGCCCAGGCGGTGGTCCGCCGGTAATCTCCTTCAAGGAGAGAGATACATGAAAACACAGCAATGCTTCAGCTGCGGTACCCAGGACGGGATGCAGCATTTCGACGGGCGAAGCTTCACCATCGACTTCAGACAGTTGACGCGTCAGGTGCACGATATTTCCGGATGGGAGTGCCAGGCCTGTAGTGAAATCGAATTCGATGACGGCAGCGCAGAACGTTATTCCGAGGCTAGTGATCAATTGCTCGAGGACTCCCGGCAGCTCATGGCAGCCGAGATGAAACGCATTCGCCGCAAACTGCACCTTACGCAAAAGGAGGCAGTGAAATTACTGTCGGGCGGCGGGCACAATGCCTTTTCCCGCTACGAGCGTGGCGAACTCGCACCGCCTCAGCCGTTATTCATGCTGATGCGTTTGCTTGATCGGCATCCTCATTTGATGGCCGAGGTGCATGCCCTGAGCGAGGGTGCCGATTTAAAGCAGTTGTTGATTACACGTTACCCGGAACAAGAAACAGTTCTGGCCTCCTGATCCCGAACATCAGGCAAAAATAAACCCGGAACAGGTCCGGGTTTATTTCACTGCCTGGCTTCGATCAATGCAGGATCTGGCTCAGGAACAGTTTGGTGCGCTCATTCTGTGGGTTGTCGAAGAAGTCGTTCGGCGCAGCCTGTTCGACGATTTCGCCCTTGTCCATGAAGATCACGCGGTTCGCCACAGTCCGCGCAAAGCCCATTTCGTGGGTGACGCAGAGCATGGTCATGCCGTCTTCGGCCAAGCCGATCATGGTGTCCAGAACCTCTTTCACCATCTCTGGGTCGAGTGCCGAGGTCGGTTCGTCGAACAGCATGATTTTCGGCTTCATGCACAGCGCACGGGCAATCGCCACACGCTGTTGCTGACCGCCGGACAGTTGCCCCGGAAACTTGTGCGCCTGCTCTGGAATGCGCACGCGCTCCAGGTAATGCATGGCAATTTCTTCCGCCTTGCGCTTGGGCATCTTGCGCACCCACATCGGTGCCAGCGTGCAGTTCTGCAGGATGGTCAGGTGCGGAAACAGATTGAAGTGCTGGAACACCATGCCCACTTCGCGACGAATCGCCTCGATCTGTTTCAGGTCATTGGTCAGCTCCACGCCATCGACCACGATGCGGCCCTGCTGGTGCTCTTCCAGACGGTTGAGGCAGCGAATGGTGGTCGACTTGCCGGAACCCGACGGACCGCACAAAACGATACGCTCGCCCTGCTTGACGTTCAGGTTGATGTCTTTCAATACGTGGAACTGGCCGTACCACTTGTTCACGCCCTGCATCTGAATAATGCCTTCAGGGCTCACAGGCTGTTTGATCGCTTCACTCATAAACTACGCTCCTTACGCTTGTGGCCTGTGTCCAGCTTGCGTTCCAATTGCATGGAATAGCGGGAGATACCAAATCAGTAAATCCAGAACACCAGGGCGGCGAACACATAGCCTTCAGTGGCCATGCCCAACCATTTCGGGTCGGCGGCAGCTTGCTTGACGCTGTTGAGCAGGTCGAACAGGCCGATGATGATCACCAGGCTCGTGTCCTTGAACAGCGCAATGAAGGTGTTGACGATGCCCGGAATCACCAGCTTCAGGGCTTGCGGCAGAATCACCAGGCCCATACTGCGCCAGTAACCCAGGCCCATCGCTGCTGCGGCTTCGTACTGACCTTTGGGAATCGCTTGCAGACCACCGCGCACCACTTCGGCCACGTAGGCCGACTGGAACAGGATCACCCCGATCAAGGCCCGCAACAGCTTGTCGAAGTTCATGCCTTCAGGCAGGAACAACGGCAGCATCACCGACGACATGAACAGCACCGTGATCAACGGCACGCCGCGCCAGAACTCGATGAAGGTCACGCAGACCACGCGAATCGCCGGCATGTTCGAGCGACGGCCCAGCGCCAGCATGATCCCCAGCGGCAACGCGCCGACGATACCGACGGTGGCGATCACCAGGGTCAGCATCAGGCCGCCCCATTGACTGGTCGCAACGTTGGTCAGGCCAAGAATGTCACCGTGCAGCAGGATGTAGGTAATGATCGGATAGAGCACCAGAAAGCTCAGGCCGTAAACCGCTTTGCGCTGAAAACGCGAGATGAACAGCGGTGCGATTCCGATCACTGCCAGACACACGCTCAGGTCGACGCGCCAGCGCAGTTCAGGCGGATAATACCCGTACATGAACTGGCCGAAACGTTGCTGAATGAACACCCAGCAAGCGCCTTCCTTGGTGCAATCGGCGCGCGTGGTGCCAACCCAGTTGGCATCAAGAATCGCCCAGTGCAGGATCGGCGGCACCACCAGATAAATCAGGTAGAACGCGAACAGCGTGAGCAGGGTGTTGAGCCAACTGGAAAACATGTGCTCGCGCATCCACGCCACGATACCGATGCGGATGCCTGGTGGTGGCAAGTCAGGTTTGAAAATATGAGTTGTCATGCGCGTTTCCTCACCGCTCGATCAGCGCAATGCGCTTGTTGTACCAGTTCATCAGCAGGGAAATGCTGATACTGATCGCCAGGTACACGCTCATGGTGATGGCAATAACTTCGATGGCCTGTCCGGTCTGGTTCAGCACCGTGCCGGCAAACAACGAAACCATTTCCGGGTAACCGATACCGGCCGCCAGCGAGGAGTTCTTCGCCAGGTTCAGGTATTGGCTGGTCAGTGGCGGGATGATCACCCGCAGGGCTTGCGGGATGATGACCTTGCGCAGGGTTGGGCCGTTACGCAGACCCAGCGAGCGCGCCGCTTCGGTCTGACCGTGGCTGACCGAGTTGATCCCGGAACGCACGATCTCGGCGATGAACGCCGCGGTGTATACCGTCAAGGCCAGAGTCAGGGCCAACAGTTCCGGGATCAGCACCCAGCCACCGACGAAGTTGAAGCCTTGCAGCTTCGGCAATTCCCAATGCAGTGGCGCACCGAAGATCAGCGCACACAAGGCTGGAATCACCAGAAACAGCGCCAGGCCGGTCCAGAACTTGTGGAAGGGTACGCCGGTCGCTTCGAAGCGCTTGTTGGCCCAGCGACACATCAGCACGATGGCAACGATAGCCACCACGACGCTGATCACAAACGCCCAGAACCCTGCGGCCATCTGCGCGGCCGGCATGTTCAGGCCACGGCTGCTGACAAAGAAGGTGTCGGCGAAGTTATGACTGTTGCGCGGCCCTGGCATGGTCAGGAACACCGCGAAGTACCAGAACAGAATTTGCAGCAGCGGTGGAATGTTGCGGAAAGTCTCAACGTAAACCGTCGCCAGCTTGTTGATGATCCAGTTCTTCGACAGCCGTGCCACGCCAACGATGAACCCCAGAATCGTCGCCAGGATCACGCCGATAAAGGTCACCAACAGGGTATTGAGCAAGCCGATGACAAACACCCGGGCATAGCTGTCCGATTCGGTGTAGTCGATCAGGTGTTGCGCGATGCCGAATCCGGCGCTGCGCTCCAGAAAGCTGAAACCGGAGGTAATGCCCCGGTGTTGCAGGTTGGTTTGAGTGTTGTTGAACAGGTACCAACCCATCGAGATCACCGCGACAATCGTGATGATCTGAAACAGCCACGCACGCACTCGCGGATCGCTGAGGCTGAGCCTCTGCTTTGGTGCGCCGATTGAATTTTGCATGAAGTGCCCCAGAAATAATGGAACAGAACATCACCCGGCGGTTGGCCCGCCGGGTGATAGAACCATCAGCGCACTGGTGGTGCGTATTGAATGCCGCCGTTGGTCCACAGGGCGTTCAGGCCACGGTCGATTTCCAGCGGAGTGCTCTTGCCGAGGTTTTTCTCAAAGACTTCGCCGTAGTTACCGACTTGCTTGACGATTTTCACAACCCAGTCTTTCGGCAGTTTCAGGTCTTTGCCGTACTCACCGTCAGTACCCAGCAGACGGGCGACGTCCGGGTTCTTGGTCGATTTGGCTTCAGCCTCGACGTTTTTCGACGTGACACCGGCCTCTTCGGCGTTGAGCATCGCGTAGCCAACCCAACGAACGATCGCCAGCCACTCATCGTCACCGTTACGCACGACCGGCCCCAGAGGCTCTTTGGAGATGGTTTCCGGCAGAACCACGTAATCTTTAGGCGAGGCCAGTTTGCTGCGCTGTGCATACAGCTGGGACTTGTCGGAGGTCAGTACGTCGCAACGACCGGATTCCAGCGACTTGGCGCTTTCATCGGAGGTGTCGAAAGTAATCGGGGTGTACTTCAGGCCGTTGGCCCGGAAGTAGTCGGACACGTTCAGCTCGGTGGTGGTACCGGCTTGAATACAGATGGTCGCGCCATCCAGTTCCTTGGCACTCTTCACGCCCAGCTTGCTGTTGGCCAGGAAGCCTACGCCGTCGTAATAGGTGATGAAGCCAGGAAACTTCAGGCCCATGCCCGCGTCACGGGAACTGGTCATGGTGGAGTTACGCGACAGCATGTCGATTTCGCCGGATTGAAGAGCAGTGAAGCGCTCCTTGGCGTTCAACTGGCTGAACTTGACCTTGGTCGCGTCGCCGAATACAGCAGCGGCCACAGCGCGGCAGTAGTCAGCATCGATACCGACAATCTTGCCGGTAGAGTCCGGAACCGAGAAACCCGGCAAACCGTCGCTCACGCCGCACTGCACGAAGCCTTTCTTCTGCACGGCATCCAGGGTTGCACCCGCCTGAGCGAACCCACTGACACCGAGTACTGCGGCCGCAGTCACGATTGCCAGGGTGGATTTCAACATCTTCATTCAAACCTCCAGTTTTGCTCTTGTTGTGTCGGAGCTTGAGTCCTGCCGCACCCTTATGAGGCACTGTTGACCCGTGTTGGCTTTTTGTTGGGTCAAGCGGCGTAAGACCTTAGCTATGAGTCTAGTAGGAGAAAATCCACATCATGGAAAACTCACTTCTCACCAATCGGCCGAACGGGCTGTAGCCCTTTCACGTTCGCGAAGCCCGTAGCGGCCACTGGCGAACATCCATCACCGGATTCTTTGCTATCCCACAGCCAGCAGTACACTGATAGTGTTACCGCCAGACGCAGGATTACTTGCACCGGTTTTTCCATAGCAAGGCCCGTACCAGACCGGCCGCTAAAGCGATTCAGCGACCGGTCAAGAGCAAAACTTTCATTATTGCGACATATTCTTAACCGACAGACCAGTCGTGCACTTTGAGCTCGCACTCAAAGAAAGCGAACGCACAACATTGGAGCAAACATGACCCAGCCCCTTATTCTTCAGCCCGGCAAGCCTGTTGACGCCTGCGTGATCTGGCTGCACGGCCTGGGCGCCGACCGCTACGACTTCTTGCCGGTGGCCGAAGCCCTGCAGGAAACCCTGTTGACCACCCGTTTCGTCCTGCCCCAGGCACCGACCCGCGCAGTGACCATCAATGGTGGTTACGAGATGCCGAGCTGGTACGACATCAAGGCCATGAGCCCCGCCCGGAGCATCAATCACGAAGAACTGGAGGTGTCGGCCCACACAGTCATAACGCTGATCGAAGAGCAGCGCGCCAGCGGAATAGACGCCTCGCGGATTTTCCTTGCGGGTTTTTCCCAGGGGGGCGCGGTTGTGCTGCACAGCGCTTTCCTGAAATGGCAGGGACCGCTGGGTGGCGTACTTGCCCTCTCCACCTATGCGCCGACGTTCAGCGATGAGCTGCAACTTTCTGCCAGCCAACAGCGGATTCCAGTGCTGTGTCTGCATGGCCAATACGACGATGTGGTGCAAAACTCCATGGGGCGCAGTGCGTACGAGCATTTGAAGACCCGTGGTGTCACCGTGACATGGCAGGAATACCCAATGGGTCACGAAGTGTTACCCAAAGAAATTCGCGATATTGGCGTCTGGCTCGCGGACCGCTTGCGCTAATACTGAAACTTCCTGTAGCTCTATGAGCAACACACTACGCCGCGCCCGTTTCTTGCATTACACTGGCCGGCGTACATTCCTTAACCAATTGATGAGATGACCGTGCTCAAAGCACTCAAGAAAATGTTCGGTAAAAGCGAGGCTGAGCAGCTCGCGCCCAGCTCCAGCGCACCTTCCCACACATCCAGCAACCGCACCGACGGTCATCAGCCTGGCCGGACCGCAGCTGTCGCGGCACCGCAGCACACGCAGGTAAACACTCCGGTCACCGAGCCTGTTGCGGACAAACCGCGCAGCGAGACGCCAAAACCTGCGCAACCACGCCGCGAACGCGTGCCGAAACCACCGCTCAAAGCCTGGAAACTCGAAGATTTCGCCGTCGAACCTCAGGAAGGCAAAACCCGTTTTCATGATTTCAAACTGGCCCCGGAACTGATGCACGCCATCCAGGACCTGGGTTTCCCGTACTGCACGCCGATCCAGGCGCAGGTATTGGGTTTCACCCTGGCCGGCAAAGACGCCATCGGTCGTGCCCAAACCGGCACCGGCAAAACCGCCGCGTTCCTGATCTCGATCATCACCCAGCTGCTGCAAACCCCGCCGCCGAAAGAACGCTACATGGGCGAGCCTCGGGCGCTGATCATTGCACCGACCCGCGAACTGGTGGTACAGATCGCCAAGGACGCGGCAGACCTGACCAAGTACACCGGCCTCAACGTCATGACCTTCGTTGGCGGCATGGACTTCGACAAGCAACTCAAACACCTCGAAGCCCGCCACTGCGACATCCTCGTGGCCACCCCCGGCCGTCTGCTGGACTTCAACCAGCGCGGCGATGTGCATCTGGACATGGTCGAAGTGATGGTGCTCGACGAAGCTGACCGGATGCTCGACATGGGTTTCATCCCACAAGTGCGCCAGATCATTCGCCAGACCCCACCGAAAAACGAACGTCAGACCCTGCTGTTCTCCGCCACTTTCACCGAAGACGTGATGAACCTGGCCAAACAATGGACCACCGAGCCGTCCATCGTTGAAATCGAATCCGAGAACGTTGCCAGCGAAAACGTCGAGCAACACATCTACGCCGTTGCCGGTGCCGATAAATACAAGCTGCTCTACAACCTGGTGACCGACAACGGTTGGGAACGGGTGATGGTCTTCGCCAACCGCAAGGACGAAGTGCGGCGCATCGAAGAACGCCTGGTACGTGACGGCGTCAACGCGGCCCAACTGTCGGGCGACGTTCCGCAGCACAAACGCATCAAGACCCTGGAAGGATTCCGTGAAGGCAAGATTCGCGTGCTGGTGGCCACCGATGTCGCCGGTCGCGGGATTCACGTCGACGGCATCAGCCATGTAATCAACTTCACGCTGCCGGAAGTGCCGGATGATTACGTCCACCGCATTGGCCGTACCGGGCGTGCTGGCGCCGATGGCGTGTCCATCAGCTTCGCCGGTGAAGACGACTCCTATCAGCTACCGTCCATCGAGGCGTTGCTGGGTCGCAAGATCAGTTGCGAAACCCCGCCGACCCATCTGCTACGAGCGGTTGAACGCAAACGCCCTTAAGCTCGCATCGCAACAACCAAAGCGCAGCCGGAAACGGACTGCGCTTTTTTACGCCTGGATATTGCCAAACAGAACAATAAGTCCACAATGGACAAATTAGTTTACTTCCGATTTCACGGAGCATCTGCATGCCCAGCACACCTTATGTGATCGCCAAACCCCAGGCCCGCGAACTGCTTGATCAAGTCGACGTGCCGAAGATCCTGCGCAAGTTGTTCCGCGATCTGGCTGCTGGCCAGGCCGTGCAACCGGCCCAGCAACTGGTGGAGTTTCCACAAGGTGCCGGTGACTTCATCAACTACCTGGGGGTGTTGGCCGAAGACGGCGTGTACGGGGTGAAAACCTCGCCCTACATCGTGCGCAAGGAAGGTCCGCTGGTGACCGCCTGGACGCTGCTGATGTCGATGCAAACCGGCCAGCCGCTGCTACTCTGCGACGCAGGTGAGCTGACCACCGCGCGCACCGCCGCGACCACCGCCGTCGCCATTGATGTCCTTGCCCTGCCGCACGCCTCGCGCCTGGCAATTATCGGCAGTGGCCCGGTCGCCCAGGCGCATCTGCATTACGTGAAGAACGTACGGGACTGGCAAAGCATCAGTCTCTATTCGCCGAATCTGGCGAGCCGGAATCCGCAAATGCTCGCGCAACTGACGGCCATCGACTCGCGTCTACAAGTACGGGACAGCCGCGAAGAAGCCATCCTGAACGCTGACGTGATCATGCTGTGCACCTCGTCTGCCGGACCTGTGATCGACCCTCGGACCTTGAGCAAACCGACGCTGATCACCTCCATCAGTACCAACGCAGTGCGTGCCCACGAGGTGCCGCCTGCAACGCTGAGTGAGATGCAGGTCTATTGCGACTATCGCCTGACCACGCCAGGTTCTGCCGGCGAAATGCTGATCGCCAGCGAGCAACACGGCTGGGACAAAAACTCGATTGCCGGCGACCTGGCCGAACTGCTGAGCGAACAGGCGCCACGTCCGGCTTATGATCGCCATGTGTTCTTCCGCTCCATCGGTCTGGGTCTGGAAGACATCGCCCTGGCCAATGCGGTTTACCAACTGCTGAAGTGACACCACGCCCCCCTGTAGGAGCTGACGAGTGGAACGAGGCTGCGATCTTTTGACCTTGCCTCTAAAAAGATCGCAGCCTCGTTCCACTCGTCAGCTCCTACAGGGGCATCTATACCATTGGCATTTGCGCCCATCAGGAGACGTTCATGACCCAGGCTGACTTCATCATCATCGGCGGTGGCATTGCCGGTGCTTCCACCGGTTTTTGGCTGTCGCAACACGGTCGGGTAATCGTACTCGAACGTGAATCCCACCCGGCCTACCACTCCACCGGGCGTTCAGCCGCTCTGTACACCGCCGCTTACGGCACGCCGCAAGTGCGCGCACTGACCCAGGCCAGCCGGGACTTTTTCGATGCGCCACCGGCCGGATTCTGCGAACACCCGCTGCTGACGCCACGCGGTGAGATGACCGTCGACTTCACCGGCGATCCGGAGGAGCTGAACAACCAATACCTGAGTGCCAAGGCGACCGTGCCGCAGATGCAGCTGCTCAGCGCCGACGAAGCCTGTGCGCGAATTCCAATTCTGCGTCGCGAGAAAGTTCATGGCGCGATCTATGACCCCACCGCCACGGACATCGACACCGACGCCCTGCATCAAGGCTACCTGCGCGGAATCCGCCGCAATCAGGGCGAAGTGCACACCGACAGCGAAGTCCTGAGCCTGACGCGCGATGCCGACAATCTCTGGCAAGTGAAAACCGCCCAGCAGACCTTCAGCGCGCCAATCATCATCAATGCGGCTGGCGCCTGGGCCGACCAACTCGGTGAAATGGCCGGCGCCAAGCCTCTGGGTCTGGTCCCCAAGCGTCGCGCAGCCTTCATCTTCGCCGGTCCCGAAGACGTGGACATCCACGATTGGCCGATGCTGGTCAGCCTCGACGAATCGTTCTACATGAAGCCCGATGCCGGGATGTTCCTGGGTTCGCCGGCCAACGCCGACCCGGTCGAGCCGCATGACGTGCAGCCTGAAGAGCTGGACATTGCAATGGGTATCTACCAGATCGAAGAAGCCACCACCCTGACCATCCGCCGACCGACCCGCACCTGGGCCGGCTTGCGCAGTTTTGTCGGCGACGGCGATTTGATCAGCGGCTACGACCCGCAGGTGCCAGGGCTGTTCTGGGTGGCCGCGCAGGGTGGTTACGGCATTCAAACCTCACCCGCCATGGGTCAGGCCAGTGCCGCGCTGGTTCAAGGCAAAACCTTGCCGGAACAACTCAGCCGCTTTGGCCTCAGCGCCGCCATGCTCTCCCCTTCCCGCCTAGGCTGAACCTGCCCGCGGGGTGACGTCTGACCTCGATTACGGCAAACTCCCAGCGCCCCTTTCTCTACGGGGCGCTGATTGCCTGGAGCAACACCGATGACCCCACCTCTTCAAGATCCCGCACTGGATAACTACCGGGCGATCGCCGACGCCATTGCCACGCTGTTTTTCCCCCACGCCGAGGTGGTACTGCACGACCTGCGCACGCAAAAGATCGACTACATCGCCAACAACATTTCCAAACGGGAAGTGGGCGACGACGCCGCGTTGGAGGACATGCTCAGTGAAGAAGTCAGCGAGCGGAACATCGGCCCGTACGAAAAGCTCAATTGGGATGGGCAAAAGATCCGCAGCCTCAGCAGCGTATTGCGCGACAGCGAAGGCCATCCGATTGCCGTGCTGTGCATCAACCTGAATATTTCGCTGTTTGAAAACGCCAAGGCGGCGCTGGATCTGTTTCTCTCACCGAGCAAGTTGATCCCGCAACCTGACGCGCTGTTTCGCGACGACTGGCAGGAGCGCATCAACACCTTCCTGCATAACTGGCTGCGAGAGCGGCAACTGGGTCTGAATGTGCTGACCCGCGAGCACAAACGCGAGCTGGTGCTGGCGTTGCACGCCGAAGGCGCCTTCAAAGGCAAAAGCGCCTCCAACTATGTGGCCAACGTGCTGAACATGGGGCGGGCGACGGTGTACAAGCATTTGAAAGAATTGAAAGGCTGAAACCTGACCTGAGAGGTGTGTTGGCTGATAGGGCCTCATCGCGAGCAAGCTCGCTCCCACAATGGACCTGTGTTCGCAGGACTAATGTGGGAGCGAGCTTGCTCGCGATGGCTATCAATCAATCGCCGTAGATATCCGATTTGAAGTACTTGGCCTCAATCTTCTGGTATTCGCCGCTAGCGCGAATGCCATCGATGGCATTGTTCAGCTCGGCAACCAATTCGGTGTTGCCCTTGCGCACCGCAATCCCGGCGCCTTCACCCACGTATTTCGGATCCTTGAGCTCCGGCCCGACAAAGGCGTAGCCCTTGCCGCGAGGCATCGACAGAAAATCATTCAGCGGAATGGTATCGGCGAAAATACCATCCAGACGCCCGGCGGCCAGGTCCATGTAGATCTCTTCATTGTTGCCGTAACGCATAACCTTGATGCCCTTGGGCTCGAAGACTTCCGTGGCATAACGGTCCGTGGTGGTTGCCCGTTGCACACCAATGGTCTTGCCCTTGAGGCTTGCGTACTGATCATCAACCACCGCGCCGTCCTTCATCACCAGCCGCGATGAAGTGAAGTAGTACTTATGGGTGAAGTCCACCGACTTTTTACGATCTTCGTTAATGGTCATGGACGACAGCGCGGCGTCGATTTTCTTCACCTTGAGGGAAGGAATCAGACCGTCAAACTCGCCCTCGACCCACTCGCACTTGACCTTCATCTGCGCGCACAACGCGTTGCCGATGTCATAGTCGAAACCGGTGATTTTTCCATCCGAGGTCTTGGAGGCAAACGGCGGATACGCCGCTTCAATACCGATGCGCAGGGTTTTCTCGGCGGCAAACAGACTGCTGCACGCCAACAGGCTCAGGGCCAGGCCACCGATCAGGGGGAGCTTCTTCATGTTCGTTTTCTCGCGGGTTGTTGTTGGTTTGGCAAGACAGAAGAAAGTGAAACGGGAAACGCCTTTTTTGTACTTATAATTCCATACTGGACTTTTATGTATTTCCCGTCAATCAGGCGTACGCAGTTATTCCGGTCATTCATCGCGGTTGGATTTTTGGGGGTTGTTAAGATCAAAAGATCGCAGCCTGCGGCAGCTCCTACGCAGATTGACTTGTGTAGGAGCTGCCGCAGGCTGCGATCTTTTAGGAATCACACGAGGAAACGTTACTTCCAGCGATCCGCCGCCGCGTGATCACTGTCACGCCCTTCCACCCAACGCGGGCCGTCACTGGTGTTTTCCTTCTTCCAGAACGGTGCACGGGTTTTCAGGTAGTCCATGACAAAGGCACAAGCGTCGAATGCCGCCTGGCGGTGGGCACTCGCAGCACCGACAAAGACGATGGGCTCGCCCGGCTCCAAAGCGCCGATGCGATGCAGCACTTCCAGCTTGAGCAGCGGCCAGCGTCGTTCGGCCTCAATGGCGATTTTGCCGAGAGCCCTTTCGGTCATGCCTGGGTAGTGCTCAAGAAACATCCCGGCCACATCGAGCCCGTCGTTGAAGTCGCGAACATAGCCGACAAAACTCACCACTGCGCCAACACCGACATTCGCCGCGTGCATCGCGTTGACTTCAGCACCCGGATCGAACGCCGTGGACTGCACACGAATCGCCATGGATCAGCCTCCGGTCACTGTCGGGAAAAACGCCACTTCATCGCCATCGACGAGCGGTTCGTCGAGCTGGCACAAATCTTCATTGCGCGCGCACATCAGGTTCTGCTCGCTCAGCACCTCGGCGCCCTCGCGTTGCGCCAACAGCAAACGCACATCGTCGACCGTGGCGAAATCGCCTTCGACGCTCAACGAATCAACGCCCAGCGCCTCGCGGTAACGGGCGAAAAACCTCACCGTCAATTTCATTGATCAGCCACCTGATAATGCCCGCTCTTGCCGCCGAGTTTCTCCAGCAGGCGCACGGTTTCGATGACCATGCCACGGTCCACGGCCTTGCACATGTCGTAGATCGTCAACGCGGCAACACTGGCCGCAGTCAGCGCTTCCATTTCGACGCCGGTCTGTCCGGACAGTTTGCAGCGGGCGACGATGCGCACCGCATCGAGGCCTTCGGCACTGAGCTCGACCTTGACGCTGGTGAGCATCAGCGGATGGCACAGCGGGATCAAATCGGAGGTTTTCTTCGCCGCCTGAATGCCGGCAATGCGCGCCACAGCGAATACATCACCTTTGGGGTGACCACCGCTGACGATCATCTGCAGGGTTTCAGGGAGCATACGCACAAGCGCTTCGGCCGTGGCCTCACGGAACGTCACGGCTTTTTCGGTGACGTCGACCATATTGGCGCGACCTTGGGAATCGAGATGAGTCAGCACAGCCTTACTCCTGATCAGGAGCAGCGATTGTAAACCCGTGGGTCAATTTTTCGCGAGTTTGATTATCAGATCACCACAACCTTGTGGGAGCGGGCTTGCTCGCGAAGGCGGTGTATCAGTCAGCATCATTTGTGAAGGTCAGATCGCATTCGCGAGCAAGCCCGCTCCCACAGGATTATTCGTCGGGCGCAAAAAAACCGGGCGGCTTTTGGGCCGCCCGGTTCTGGTGGGACAGGTTACAAATGGGATTCGGCGTATTCGGCCAGAATCGAACGCGGCACCCCTTGCAGGGTGATGTGTACACCGTTGGGGAAATCCTTGAAGCGTTCAGTCAGGTACGTCAGCCCGGAGCTGGTCGCGGACAGGTAAGGGGTGTCAATCTGCGCCAGGTTGCCCAGGCACACCACTTTGGAACCGGCACCGGCACGGGTGATGATGGTTTTCATCTGGTGCGGGGTGAGGTTCTGGCATTCGTCGATCAGGATCAGGCTCTGCTGGAAGCTACGGCCCCGGATGTAGTTGAGGGATTTGAACTGCAACGGCACTTTGCTGAGGATGTAGTCGACGCTGCCATGGGTGCTTTCGTCATCCATGTGCAAGGCTTCGAGGTTGTCGGTGATGGCGCCCAGCCAAGGCTCCATTTTTTCCGCTTCGGTGCCCGGCAGGAAACCGATCTCCTGGTCCAGGCCCTGCACGCTACGAGTGGCAATGATGCGCCGGTAGCGCTTGCTGACCATCGTCTGCTCGATCGCCGCCGCCAGCGCCAGAATGGTTTTACCCGAGCCCGCAGCACCCGACAGGTTGACCAGGTGAATATCCGGGTCGAGCAAGGCGAACAGCGCCAGGCTCTGATAGATGTCGCGTGGTTTCAGGCCCCAGGCTTCCTGGTGCAACAGGGGTTCCTGATGCAGGTCGAGGATCAACAGCTTATCGACCTGGATTTCCTTGATCCAGCCGACAAAGCCCTGTTCGTCAATGATGAATTCGTTGATATGCACGGCCGGCAGGTTGTCGATCAACTGCACCTGGTGCCAGGTGCGGCCATGGTCCTGACGGGTTTCGACCTTGCTCACGCGGTCCCAGAACGAACCCGTCATGTTGTGATAACCATTGGGCAGCAACGACACGTCGTCGACCAACTGGTCGGTGCTGTAGTCCTCGGCCGCGATCCCGCAAGCCCGGGCCTTGAGGCGCATGTTGATGTCTTTGGTCACCAGCACCACACGCAGGTCTTTGTCACGCGCGTGCAGGTCGATCAACTGGTTGATGATGATGTTGTCGTTCAGGTGTTCAGGCAGAACAATGTTCGGCTCGCTGCGCTTGCTCATCAGAATCGACAGCAAACCCTTGGGCCCGCTTTTTCCGCGCTGGATCGGTACACCCAGTTCAACGTCTTCGGGAGAGGCGTCGCCCAGCGTCTTGTCGATCAGGCGAATGGCCTGACGGCATTCGGCCGCAACACTGTGATGGCCGCCCTTGAGCTTGTCCAGCTCTTCAAGGACGGTCATCGGGATGGCAACGTGGTGTTCTTCGAAGTTCAGGAGCGCGTTTGGATCGTGGATCAATACGTTGGTATCGAGTACATAAAGGATTGGCTGGTTGGAGGGGCTACGTCCGTGATCATCCATACTCGGTCACCTGTGTGGGAGCCAGTCGACGCAATACCATGACAGTGCTGCGCCTCGAAGTGGCCACCGAATTCACCTGCCGTACTCAAATGAACTGCACGACTCAAGTGAACTGCACACGCGGGGGGTCTTGGAAGACGCCACCTGTGTTGCAGGTTTCGGCGGTCTGTCTTCGTAATACTCTAAAACCCATGACAGAAAAAAGCACTTTGACGCTTTTTTGAAGTTTATTTTTCAGAGTGACGAAAAGCCCTTGGCGCGCCGACCCGGCACCGTTAAAGTCGGAAGTCCGCCTGCATCGAATTCCCTCCTGAAATCCCCCCTACCCCAATGTTTCCGGCTTTTTTGGGGAAGGGCGCGTCTCAGTGAAAAGCGTCCTGACAATCCTCCCAGCCGATCCCGCTTTGCGCGGTTTGCTTCAGAAGCCAAGGCATCGCCGTTTTCACCGAGTCCTGTTTAACGTTGAAATTGATCACCCCGTGGCGCCACAACAGCATCAATGTCAGCACCCGCTGCGCGCTCTGCTCAGCCGAGAGCTGACGACTGCCGTCCGCCGGGTCAATGTCCCACAACGCAACCTGCAATCCCTGAGTCTTGAAGAAACCCTGCGCATCGGCGCGACGCTGGCCATTGGGCGGGCGGAACAACGGCACAAAGTTCTCCGGCAGTTTGTTCTTCACCAGTTCGACGCTGCGCGTGATCGAGTACTGCCAATCCTGCCAATGGCTGTGGGAACGGAACTCCCAGCCCTGCACGCCGATGCACTGCTTTGAGTACAACGCTTGCAGCTCGGCCACCGAATGTTGTGCCAAACGGTTCTGGATGTCACTGCCCAGCACAAAGAAGGTTCCGCTCAGGTTCGACTTGCGCAGGTACTCGGTCAGCCAGGCGGTGTGGTCCGGTGCAATGTTGACGGCACTGTCGAAGCTCAGCACAAACAGCCGATCGTTGAGCTCATCGCCATTGCGCTCGTAGTCACCGAACAGTTCGACTTCGCTGCTGGTTTGCGGAAACAACGCAGCCTTGCGCAATTGTTCGTCCAGATAACGTTCATGAAAACGCCGGCTCGGCTCGGCCCAGCGGGTGTAATACGAGTCTTCGCCAAGCTGGAACTTGGCAGCCTGCTGACGCAGGGTGTCCATGTCTTCGACCAGAAAACAGAAAGACGCATCCTGGTCACAGCTCTGCTGGGCGAAGTTGTAGTTGGCGAGCAGGCGCAGCCACATGTGCGCGCGCAGTTTGTTGATCGAATCGAGGTTGATCATGCGCAAGCCCAGGCGCTGCTTTAAAGCAGCTTCGTCCAGCATTTCACTGGCGAGCAAGGCCCGGGCGAAGGTGAGAATTTCCGCGCGTGAAGCGACATCGAACAGGGTCGGACTGCCGAGTTGCTCTGGCCAGGTGCTGCGATCCAGCGTGGCGAGGTCGTTGGGCGCGGCATAAGCGCCAACGCTGAACAACCAGGCACAAAACAGTAAAGCGATACGCAAAGGGATGTCTCCATAACAAAACCCGCGCGGCACTATAGCTGATCTGCGCGCAGCTCCCCCCTTCTCAGATGCACCCGTAGGAGCAAAGCTTGCTCGCGATGGCAGCGACTCGGTTTGTCTGGAGTCCGCGTCATCGTTCATCGCGAGCAAGCTTTGCTCCTACATACGGTCGCCGTCTGGCAGCTATGACCTTGATAGCTGGAGTCAACCCGGACAACCCCCTAGAATCCCCGCACGATTAAAGGAGACGACTTCATGCTGATGGTGATTTCCCCCGCCAAGACCCTCGATTACGAAACACCGCCGGCCACCCAGCGCTTCACCCAGCCGCAGTACCTGGACCATTCTCAGGAGCTGATCCTGCAATTGCGCGAGCTGAGCCCGGCGCAGATCAGCGAGTTGATGCACGTTTCCGACAAGATCGGCGGCCTCAACGCCGCACGTTTCGGCAGCTGGACCCCGGCATTCACGCAGGCCAACGCCAAGCAGGCGCTGCTGGCGTTCAAGGGTGACGTGTACACCGGCATGAATGCCCAGACCTTCAGTGAAGCCGATTTCGACTACGCGCAGCAACACTTGCGCATGCTCTCGGGCCTCTACGGCCTGCTGCGCCCGCTGGACCTGATGCAGCCGTATCGTCTGGAGATGGGCACCAAACTGGCCAATGCCCGCGGCAAGGATCTGTACGCCTTCTGGGGCACGCAAATCAGCGAATGGCTGAACGAAGCCCTGGCCGACCAAGGCGATGACGTGCTGCTCAACCTCGCCTCCAACGAGTACTTCTCGGCGGTCAAACGCAGCGCCTTGAATGCCCGGATCATCAACACCGAGTTCAAGGACCTGAAGAACGGCCAGTACAAGATCATCAGTTTCTACGCGAAGAAAGCCCGCGGAATGATGAGCCGTTTCGTGATCCAGGAACGCATCAACGACCCGGCCGCGCTCAAGCAATTTGACGTGCAGGGTTACCGCTACAGCGCTGAACAGTCGAAACCCGACAACCTGGTTTTCCTGCGCGACCATGCTCCTGAGTAAAGCATCGCGATGGCGCACGATATAGATCAATGTACGTGCGCCGAAACGTGATCGGCCCTACATTTTCGTGCATCATTAGTCTTTCTTATTCCCTGGCCTTTGTAGGGGCCGATTAAGGCTGCGGCGACTCTCAGCCATGGTCAATCACATCTACGCTTAGGTAGGATGGCCCTCTCCCCTTCCGAGGTTTCGCTTCATGTTCATCGGCGTCCTGCTGGTCATTACCTGGCTGTTCCTGCTGTTGCGCTACCCGGCCAAAGCCTTGCCGGTGTCCTTGGCAGCAGCCGTCGGATTGGCCATGGTGGCGACGTGGGTGGTGTGGCTGGATAACCGCGAGGCCAAACAACTGGCGCGACTGGAGTTGCGCATCACCTATGCACCGGAACACTGCCCGGCCGATCGCCCGCTGCTACTGAAGATGAACAACGGCAACGACGTGCCGCTGACCGAATTGCGCTGGCGGATCGCGGCCTACGCGCCGGGCGACACGGTCAATCTGGCCGACAATCAATACGCCGCGCCGCGCTACCGTGGCCCCGGCGAATTGCAGGCCGGCGCCGATTGGGAAGACTGTTTGCCGATGCCGCCGCTGCGTCCCGGCTATCGCCCGCAAACCCTGGAGTTTCGCGCCGAGCGTTTGCAGGGTAGTTTCTCTGACTGATCCTTCATCTCCCCCCCCCCTCTTCTTGCACAAGGACCGCGCCATGCCCCTCGCGTTAATCACCGGTTGTTCCAGCGGCATCGGCCGCGCTCTGGCCGATGCCTTCAAAGGCGCCGGTTTCGAGGTATTGGCCACCGCGCGCAAGGCTGAAGACGTGGCGGTACTCGCGGCGGCCGGATTCACCGCGGTGCAACTGGACGTCAACGATGAACCGGCGCTCGAGCAATTGAGCGAGCGGATCAACCAGCAACACGGCGGCCTCGACGTGCTGATCAACAACGCCGGTTACGGTGCTATGGGGCCGCTGCTCGACGGCGGTGTCGCGGCGATGCAGCGTCAGTTTGAAACCAACGTGTTCGCCATCGTCGGCGTCACCCGTGCATTGTTTCCGGTATTGCGTCGTAGCAAAGGCCTGGTAGTGAACATCGGCAGCGTCTCAGGGGTTTTGGTCACGCCGTTCGCTGGCGCTTATTGCGCCTCGAAAGCCGCGGTGCATGCCTTGAGCGATGCATTGCGCATGGAACTGGCGCCGTTCGGCATTCGGGTGATGGAAGTCCAGCCCGGCGCCATCGCCTCCAGTTTCGCCAGGAACGCAGGCGTTGAAGCCGAACTGCTGATCACCGAACAATCGCCCTGGTGGCCGTTGCGCGAGGGCATTCGCGCTCGGGCCAAGGCTTCCCAGGACAACCCGACCCCGGCCACGGAGTTCGCAGCTGATCTGCTTAAAGCCGTGCAGCACAACAAACCACCGCGTTTACTGCGGCTGGGCAACGGCAGCCGGGCGTTGCCACTGCTGGCGGGGTTGCTGCCCAAGGGCTTGCTGGAAAGCGGGTTGATGAAGCGGTTTGGGTTGCGCGGGCAACTTTAAGACCGCGTCGACACCATCGCGAGCAGTCTCGCTCCCACATTGGATCTGAGTGATATACAAATTGTGTGTTCGCCAGAGATCCAATGTGGGAGCGGGCTTGCCCGCGAAGGCGTCAGGATGTTCAACCCGATTGCGGGCTCTTCATGAAATCGATGAATGCTCTGACCTTCAGCGGCAGATGCCGGGTATCCGGATACAACGCGTAAACCCCTTGCCGGGCGAACTGATGATCAGGCAGCAAACGTTGTAACCGTCCGGCATCAAGGTCCTCCTGAATCAACCATTGCGGCAGGATCGCTACGCCATGTCCTGACAGAGAGAAGGCCCGCAAGGTGGCCGAATTGTCAGCGACAATCGCGGTTTTGCCGGGGCCTGGCTGATAGAGATGTTCCGCCCCCTCAGCATCGGTCAGCGTCAATTCAGTCACCCGCGCGTGCCCCAGTTTCGGCAGCGCCTCCAGAGTCTCCAATGTCGTGACTGTTGCGTGTCGGGCGATCAGCGATGGCGCGGCAACAGCAAAGATCTCGAACGTCGACAACTGCACTGCGCGCAAATTGGAGTCGAGCATCCGCCCCAGCCTGATCGCCACGTCGAAGCGCTCGGAAATCAGATCAGCCTGGGTCGAGGAGGTGGATAAGTGAATGTTCAGTTGCGGGTGCAAGTCACGGAATACATCCAGTGTCGGCACCACCTTGGCCAGCGCATATTCCAGCGTTGTCGTGATACGCAGCGTGCCCTCGAGTTGGTTGTGTGCCGAACGTGCCTCTTCGATGGCCCGGCGTGCTTCGTCTAGGGTCCGTAGACAACGCTGATAAAAACGCTCGCCGGCGTCGGTCAGCGCCAATTGCCGGGTGTTGCGGGTCAACAGAGTCACGCCCAATTCCGCCTCCAGCCGTTTCAGATTGAAACTCACCACCGCGCGGCTCTGACCCAGCAGATCGGCCGCAGCCGTCAGTGACCCGGCCTCGACCACGGCTTTAAAGGTGTCGAAACGATCCAAACTCACCATGTTGCGCCGCCCATCTGTCAAAATATTTTTGACAAACTAACAGCCAAACCGACGTTTCTCCAGCACGCCAAACGCCCTACGCTACGCCTCTGTCTACCTGGAGGCTGCCATGGCCTATCGCTCGAAAGTCACCCTCGTGTATTTGCTCGGTTTTGCCCTCGACCTGCTGAACATGTTCGTCGCCAACATCGCTTACCCGGACATTGCCCTGGAACTGCACGCCTCGGTGACTCAACTGGCGTGGATCAGCAACGCCTACATGCTCGGGCTGACGCTGATCATTCCGCTGAGTGTCTGGCTGGCGGCAGCGCTCGGTGAGCGTCGGTTGATCCTCGGCTCATTGCTGCTATTCAGTTGCGCCTCATTGTGCGTGGCTCGGGCCGGTTCAATCGAGGCGCTGATCGGTTGGCGACTGGTTCAAGGTCTGGGTGGCGGGCTGCTGATCCCGGTGGGTCAGGCCTTGGCCTATCGGCAGTTTCCGGTAGCAGAACGCAGCCGTCTGACGGCCTGGGTGATGCTGATCGCTTTGCTGGTGCCGGCGCTGTCACCTGCGGCGGGCGGGCTGATTGTGCAGGTGTTGTCCTGGCGCTGGATCTTCTACGTCAATGTGCCGCTGGCACTGCTGGCGTTGTTGCTCGCTGCCGTGTGGTTGAAAGCCGACGACCCGACGCCTGAACGCCCGACACTGGACAGTCGGGGACTGTTGCTCGGTGCCGGGACCTTGAGCCTTTTGCTGATTGCGCTGAGCCTGTTGAGCGAGGCCGGCAGCCGCTATCTGGGTATTTTTGGACTGGCGCTCAGTGCTGTCGGCGGGTGGTTATACGTTCGCGATGGCTGGCGAAAAGCGGCGCCGATCCTCGATCTGCAGTTGATCAAAGGTCAGTGGTTGCGCGTGGCGATGCTGGTGTACCTGTTTATCCCCGGCGTCTTCATCGGCACCAGCCTGATCGCCGTGCTGCACTTGCGCGACCTCGGTTTCAGCGCGGTACAGACCGGTGCGTTGATGCTGCCGTGGGCGATTGGGTCGGGGCTCGCGATCACGTTGGGCAAACGCGCCTTCCAGCGTTTCGGTCCCAAGCCATTGTTGATCGGCGGCATGATCGCTCAGAGCCTCGGCATCCTGCTACTGACGCAGATCGAACAACCTCAAGGGCCGCTGCCGATCCTTGCCTACGCGCTGATGGGGCTGGGCGGCAGCCTGTGCAGCAGCACGGCGCAGACCCTGGCGTTTCTCGACATTCACACCTCACGCATGGGCCACGCGAGTGCCCTGTGGAACATCAATCGGCAACTGAGTTTCTGCCTCGGTGCGGCGCTCTTGAGTTCACTGCTGGGCGCGCTTGGGCCCTCTTCGTCACACGCATTCATCCTGTGTTTTCTGTGCGCAGCAGCGCTCACGTTTTCTCCCTTGTCAGCCATTCTGCGCCTCGACACCGCGAAGCTGCTGACGCACATTACCCCTCACCCACCCAAGGAGAAAACCGCATGACGGACTACAGCGAATACTTCAACGAAGTGACCCAGACCCTCGTCGACATCGAGCAATGGTTTTCCGGCACCGCCGATAAAGGCGTACTGACGCAGTTGCTGGCGCGTTTCTCGCCGCAGTTTTCGATGATCGTACCCGGCGGCAACGCGCTGGATTATCCGGGCTTGAGCGAGCTGTTCGATAAACTCGGCGGTGCTCGCCCCGGCTTGATTATCGGCCTGAGCGAACTGCACGGGATCGGCCAACACGCAGGCGGCGCCACCGTCAGCTATCGCGAACTGCAATCCGATGCGAGCGGCGTGCTGAACGATCGGCGCGCTACGGCCGTGATTGAAAAACTGCCGTCAGGCGCGCTGCAGTGGCGGCATTTGCATGAGACGTATTGCCAAGGTTGAACAAGATTGCTCCCACTCTGGAGAGTGGGAGCAATCAACAGCCTTTGTTTATATAACGCGTCATCTCACCAGCCGCCCCCTACATCACCTTGCGTCGCAACCTACACCTGCGCCAGAATCCGCCGGCTTGTGCGCCTTGGCCCTTGCTCCTATTGTTTCCGTGTCACTGCTCATCAGTGATCGGGTCTGCAAGCCCGCCGGAAATAACCAGTCGCACGGCAACACCATAAGTAAAAGGACGCTTTTTTGTGTCCGTTTTTATGGCGGCTGTGCGCGGGAGACCTTCGGGTCTGCCGGGTTCCTGGTTTCCCGGTCTTGCAGACCCGCGCATAGCTGCCACCCATCATCTGCAAGTGATATTGGCAGCTCCTTTGGAACAATCAGGAGCATCACCATGTTCAAAGCTACTCCAAACCCTCCCGAAACCGACCCCGTTTCTCCCTACGCCTCCCTCGATTCAAAAGAACTCCACGCCGCCGCGCACCGTGCGCTCGACCATTACCTGGTGCTGCCCGAAACAAAGGCACTGTTAGCCGACCGACGCCCCGGCTGCATTTTCGTCATCGCCCCCGACGTCGACTCTGAAACCCTGCTGGCCCACGCCTGCGAAACCCTCGCCTCGGCCAATGTCATGGCCAGCGATCTGGCGTTTGAGCTCGACGGTCCGAAGCGCAATACCGCGCTGGCGATTCAACAGATGATCTCTTTGGCCGAGTTGGCGGTGAATCGGGCACTGGATCACCTCGATCCACCGGACTCGCCGCAGTAGCGCGCCAAGGCGTTAATCGTTCATAGCAGGCAAGCCTTGATGGCAATCAGTTAAGGCGAAGGCGCGCAACCTGTGGGAGCGAGCTTGCTCGCGATGGCGGTGGGCCAGCCAACATTGATGTTGAATGTAATGCCGTCATCGCGAGCAAGCTCGCTCCCACAGTTGACCTCCTTCGTGCACATATCGTGTGTTCGCTGAAGATCTAGTGTGGGAGCGGGCTTGCTCGCGAAGCAGGCGACTCGGTCTACCAGCTACTCCCCGCCCGCCTGCTTCACCACCACCGTACAAGTAATCCCCGCCGCCAGCAGCACCCCGTCCGGCACTTCATCGATGTGAATCCGCACCGGCACCCGTTGTGCCAATCGCACCCAGTTAAAGGTCGGATTCACGTCAGCGATCAGCTCGCGGCTTTCCGGGTTATCGCGATCATAGATACCGCGCGAAATACTTTCGACATGGCCCTTGAGCACTTCGCCACTCATCAATTGCATATCGGCCTTATCGCCAACTCGCACGTGGGGCAGTTTGGTTTCTTCGAAGAAGCCGTAGACCCAGAACGAGTTCATGTCGACCACGGCCATTTTCGCTTCGCCGATGCGTGCGTAGTCGCCGCGATGAACGTTGAGGTTGGTGACGTAACCGTCCACCGCTGCCAACACTTTAGTGCGTTTGAGGTTCAGCTCTGCCGCCTCAAGCTGAGCCTGGGCCTGTTGGTAATCGGCCAGTGCCGAGTCGGCAATGTTACTGGCATCGTCGCGGTTTTCTTTGGAGATCACCAGGTTGTCGAGATCCGCTCGGCGATGCGCGTTGACTTTGCGCATCTCCCAGGTGGCCTTGCGTGACGCCACCAGCGACTGCGCCTGTTTCACCGCGATCTGGTAGTGCTCGGGGTCGATCTGCATCAGCAGGTCGCCCTTTTTCACCAACTGGTTGTCACGCACCGGAACGTCGATCACTTCGCCGGTGACGTCGGCGGCGACGTTGATGATGTTGGCGCGCACCCGGCCATCGCGGGTCCACGGAGTGTCCATGTAATGCACCCAGAGGGTCCGGCCGATCCACAGCGCGAGGGCCAGTACCAATAAGGTCGCGAGCAGACTGAAGAGCTTTTTCATCGAATCGGTCTCAAGGGTAAACAGTCAGCGCCAGGGCGCCGAACAAGCAAGTGAAGAGGCTCAAACGCAGCAGCGCCGGGTGCCAGAAGAAGCGGTACAGATCAAACCCGGAGAGAAACCGGTCGAGCGCCCAGGCCACTGCCGCAGCGATGAAAAACATCAGGGTCATGGTCGGCATGTACACGCCGTGGAAGGCGATTTCACGAGGCATGGTCAGGTCCTTGAGCGGTGGCAAGTGCTGCCAGCGGCGATTGCGGGTCGAGCAGCGATGTGCGGATGAAATGCAGGTAGCTCTTCACCCGACGCAAGGCCGACGTGTCGAAATGCGGGGCGAAGGGTTCGTCGGTGGCCTGGACGCGGCTGATGGCGTGGTCGACCGCCACCAGACTGCGTTCCAGATTGCTTTGACTTGGTTGCAGAAACAGCCGCACCAGCGAGCGGCCCATGACCCGGATCGCCTGGCGCCACGGTTGAGATTCGGCATAGGCCGGGTGCACCGGAAGAATCGCCTGCTCCTTGCGCAACTCGATGATCGCGTGGCCGATTTCCAGCACCACGAACATCCAGCGCAACAGATCGCGTTGCACCTGCGGTTGCCCGGCGGCCAGGCCATAGGCCTGATGCACCAGATCGCGGGTGCTGCTTTCAAAACTGCTGGCCAGCCCCTTGAGTTTGCCGCTGATGGCGAACACCACTTGCCCACGCAAGTCCTGCTCCAGTCGCCACCACAACCAGCGACTGTTGGGCGGCAAGATGATCGCCCCCGCCGCCGCGCACACCAGCATGCCCATGACCATGGCGATGTAGTCGTTGATGAAGGTGTAAGGGTTGTAGACCGTCAGGTTGTCCGGCACTGAACCGGTGCTGAAAAAGATCAGCAAACCCAGGCCGACACCGGCGTACTGCGGCCGTGAAGTGAGGAACGAACCGAGCACAATCACCGGCGCCAGCATCACGCAGAGCAACGGGAAACCGTCGATCCACGGGAAGATGAAAAACATCTCGACGAAGCCGATCAGCGCCCCGAGCAACGCTCCGCAGGCCATCTGGAACGCCATGCGTTTGGGGTTCGGGGTGGCCGCCGAAAGACCGACGGTGGCGGCAGCGATCAAGGTCATGGTGGCGCCGCTCGGCCACGCGGTGGCGACCCAGTAACTGCCCAGCACAATCAGAATGAACGAGGCCCGAATGCCCGCAGCGGCCGAGGCCAGCCAGTTGGTTTTCGGGGTGTAGGGTTCGTCCCATTGCTCGCGTTCGTGACGGTGCTCGGCCAGTGACGCGTGGGTCTGTGCATAACTGTGCAGCTCGTCGACGAAGCGGTAGAGCAACTCGTACGCCGTGTGGAAATCCAGCTGCTCGGCGTCGCTCGGTTCGCTCTCCTGAAAGATCGCCCGCAAGCTGCGCACCCGCGCCGGCAAACCCTCTTTGTAGGTCGCCAATTGCGCCGCCAGACGCGCCGCATCGGCATGCGTCAGCGCACGCCCCGAAAAGCTATCGAGCAATTCGGCCAGGTCCTGCAAGCCCGGTTTGATCGCCGCCACCACCTGTTCGGTGCCACTGTTGCGCAAGCGTTCGAGCAATTGGTGCAAGGCATTGAAACGGGTGGTGATGCCCATGAACTCGCTGTTCAAGCGACTGAGCCGACCGTTGCGTCGACGCATGTGCGGGTCTTCGAACACAGTGACGCTGCGCAGACCTTCCAGGCCCACGGCTTCGGCGATAAAACGCACGTTGCCGGCTTCGAAAGCCTCGCGTTGGCTGCGCCCACGCAAGCCATCAGTCACGAACAGTGCGAACACCCCGAAGCGCTGATACAAGGCGTTGCGCATCGCGGCGCTGGCGGTTTGCGGGAGGATCGCGGCACTGACCAGGGTTGAACAGAGAATCCCCAGGGAGATTTCCAGCACCCGCCAGACCGCAGCCATAAAGGCGCCGTCCGGATGCGCCAACGCCGGCAAACCGACCATCGCTGCGGTGTAACCAGCGAGCACAAACCCGTAGGCGCGGAAGTTGCGATAACGCGCGGCACCGGCCGTGCAGATACCGACCCAGATCGCCAGTGAGCCGAGAAACAGCTCGGTGTTCTGCGCGAACAGGGCAATCAGCGCGACCATCACCGCCGACCCGGCCAACGTGCCGAGGAAGCGATAAAAACTTTTGGCGAACACCTGACCGCTCTGCGGTTGCATGACGATGAACACGGTGATCATCGCTGTGCGCGGTTGCGGCAGTTCCAGGCGCATGGCCAGCCAAAGAGTCAGGAACGCGGCGATCAGCACCTTGAAGATGTAAACCCAGGTCACGCCGTCACTGCGTGCCCAGTCGAAAAAACCACGGCGCCATTCAAGGGAATACAGCCAGCGCAGCGGTGCAGGCAAGGGAGTCATGAAATCCTGCTCAGTGGTCGAAAATTGTGCGGCGAGAACACGATCCCTGTGGGAGCGGGCTTGCTCGCGAAAGCGGTGTGTCAGTCGATGCAGATGTCACCTGACACACCGCTTTCGCGAGCAAGCCCGCTCCCACAGGTTTTGTGTTCAATTCGAGAGGCTCTGAAGAAGGACCGGGGTTTTCGGCGCCTGGACTTTGCTGTCCGGCGGCACGTCGTTGCCAGCGCCAAGTCCGCCGCCGAGGGCGGTGACCAGTTCGGCATGGGCACTCAAACGAGCGGCCTGAACCTGTTGTTGCACTTGCTGCTGCTTGAACAACAGGCTCTGGGCGTTAAGCACGTTGAGGTAATCGGTGAGCCCGCGCTGATAGGCGATCATCGCGATGTCGTAGGTTTTCTGCGCAGCCGCCACCGATTCCTCGGCGAAGGCTTGCTGCTTGTCCATGGACTCGCGGCGGATCAACTGGTCGGAGATGCTTTTGAGCGCATTGACCAGGGTCTGGTTGTACTTGGCCACGGCGATGTCATAGCCGGCCGAGGCTTCACCCAGCTCCGAGCGCAAGCGCCCACCATCGAAGATCGGCAAGGAGATCGCCGGCCCGACGTTGTAGTTAAGCTTCTTGCCGGTCAGGAACTCCAGCGCTCCACCGCCGGTGGCCATGTAACCGAGGCTACCGACCAGATCGACGTTGGGGTAGAACCCGGCGTGCGCCACATCGATACCGCGTGCCTGAGCCGCGACTTGCCAGCGACTGGCGACCACGTCCGGGCGTTGGCCGAGCAATTGCGCCGGCAGCGCCGAAGGTAGTTTCAGTGCTGTGCCCAAAGACAGCGTCGGGCGCTGCAAACGTGCGCCCTCCCCCGGCCCTTTGCCTGCCAGTGCCGCGAGCTGGTTTCGACTCAGGGCGATTTCTTCGTCCAGCGCGTCCAGTTGCCGATGGGTTTCCGGCAACGGGGTTTGTGCCTGGCTGACTTCGAAATGAGTGCCAATGCCGCCGTCCAGACGCTTCTGTGCGAGGTCGAGAATCTGCTGTTGCTGCTTGAGGGTCGCGACCACGATGTCCCGCTGCGCGTAATGCAGCGACAACTGGATGTAGGCACGCACCACGTTGTTCTGCAATTCGAGCTGAGCCATGCGCGCTTCGGCGGCGCTCATGTGCGCCATGTCGACGGCGCGTTCGGTGGCATTGCTTTCGCGGCCCCACAGGTCGAGGGCGTAGCTGAAACCGAGGGCGGCGTTGTTGTCCCAAGTGGTGGTATTGGCCAGTTCACCCGGACCGTAGAACTGATCGGTGGGCCAGTTGTGGCGCTTGAGGGTGGATTGGCCATTGACCTGCAACGACTCGGCCGACTCGGCAACACCGGCCATGGACTTGGCCTGACGCACACGGGCGGCGGCCATGGCCATGCTCGGGTTGCCTTGCACGGCGAGGTCGACCCAGGCGTTCAATTGGGGATCGCCATAGGCCTGCCACCACTGCGCGGTGGGCCAATGAGCGTCCTTGGCGGCGCTCTGGATCGCCTCGTCGGTGGCCAATGTGTTGGCGTCGAATGCCTTGCCCTGTGGGGCAATACCTCCGGTTCCGATGCAGCCGCTGATTGCTAACGATAAAGCCCAAACACTGAGAGTCTTCAACTCTCTGCTGATGCGACGCGGCACTGCTGCAAATTCCTGGAATTGGGGGAGGTACGAGATCCTTGTGGGAGCGGGCTTGCTCGCGAAGGGGCCGCCGCGGTGGGTCTGAATGACCTCGTTGCAGCCATTCGCGAGCAAGCCCGCTCCCACAATGGCGGCAATTCTAGGCGGCGGTCCGGGTGGCGATAAGCCGGGAATCCTGTGAATCTTTGTTACCGTTCACGAGATAATCCCTTGGTCGGGGTCACAGAACTCCGCAACTTCGTGCCACAATTTGTCATCGCACCCGAGAGCACCCCATGGACACTTTGCAAAACATGCGCGCCTTCAGCTGCGTCGCCGAAGCCGGCAGCTTCACTGCCGCTGCCGTGCAGCTGGATACCACGACGGCCAACGTCTCGCGCGCGGTCTCCAACCTGGAAGCTCACCTGCAAACCCGTTTGCTCAACCGCACCACCCGCCGCATCGCCCTGACCGAGGCCGGCAAACGTTATTTGCTGCGCTGCGAGCAGATCCTCGCCTATGTCGAGGAAGCCGAAGCCGAAGCCAGCGACGCCCATGCGCGCCCGGCCGGGCAACTCAAGGTGCACACCATGACCGGGATCGGTCAGCACTTCGTGATCGATGCGATCGCCCGCTATCGCAAAACCCACCCGGACGTGACCTTCGACCTGACCATGGCCAACCGCGTGCCGGACTTGCTGGACGAGGGCTACGACGTATCGATCGTGCTCGCCAGCGAACTGCCGGACTCGGGTTTTGTCTCGCAACGGCTGGGCATCACTTACAGCATTGTCTGTGCATCGCCGGCCTACGTGAAGGCCAACGGCTGCGCGCAGAAGCCCAGCGACCTGCTTAACCATGCCTGCCTGCGCCTGGTCAGCCCGGTGATTCCGCTGGAGAAATGGGTGTTCGATGGCCCGGAAGGCCAGGAAATGGTCACCATCAACAGCTCGCCGTTTCTGGTGAACTCCGCCGACGCCATGAAAACCGCGATCATCAGCGGCATGGGCATTGGTGTGCTGCCGGTCTACGCCGCCATCGAGAGTCTGCGCAACGGTAGCCTGGTGCGGGTCATGCCCAACTACCGCTCGCAAGAGCTGAACCTGTACGCCATCTACCCGTCGCGCCAGTACCTGGATGCGAAGATCAAGACCTGGGTCGAATATTTGCGCGGGTCGTTGCCGGAGATTCTAGCGGCGCATCAGGCGGAATTGGCGGCGTATGAGTTGAGCGGGAGTATGGGTGGGGTTCGGGTGGCGAATTGATCGTAAGGATTGACGCGATCCAGTGTGGCGAGGGAGCTTGCTCCCGCTCGGGTGCGAAGCAGCCGTAAACCAGACGACAAGGTTTGCCTGATACACCTTACGCTCCGGCTTTTGGGGCCGCTGCGCTGCCCAGCGGGAGCAAGCTCCCTCGCCACAGGGTTTGTGTTCGCTCAAAGCCTGGAGCTCTCGCAAAACCCCGTCAGAGAATGTTAGCGTGCTTGGCATTCTCCTCCGCCTGACGAGCCTTCCTGCGATGAAAAAGACCGTACTTGCCTTCAGCCGTGTCTCGCCCGAAATGGTCGAGTCCCTGCAACAGGACTTCGATGTGATCGTGCCCAATCCCAAGCTGGGCGACATCAGCGCACAGTTCAACGAAGCCCTGCCCCACGCCCATGGCCTGATCGGCGTCGGTCGCAAGCTCGGTCGCGCGCAGCTGGAAAACGCCAGCAAACTCGAAGTGGTGTCCAGCGTCTCGGTCGGTTACGACAACTATGACCTGACCTATTTCAACGAGCGCGGGATCATGCTCACCAACACCCCGGACGTGCTGACCGAAAGCACCGCCGACCTGGCCTTTGCCTTGCTGATGAGCAGCGCCCGGCGTGTCGCCGAGCTGGACGCCTGGACCAAGGCCGGGCAATGGCAGGCCACTGTCGGCGCGCCGCTGTTTGGTTGCGACGTGCATGGCAAAACCCTGGGCATCGTCGGCATGGGCAACATCGGTGCGGCGATCGCACGGCGCGGTCGTCTGGGCTTCAACATGCCGATTCTGTACAGCGGCAACAGCCGCAAGGCTAACCTCGAACAGGAACTCGGCGCGCAGTTTCGCAGCCTTGATCAGTTGCTGGCTGAAGCCGATTTCGTCTGCCTGGTGGTGCCACTCAGCGACAAGACCCGGCACCTGATCAGCCATCGCGAGCTGGCGCTGATGAAGCCCAGCGCGATTCTGGTGAATATTTCCCGTGGCCCGGTGGTTGATGAACTGGCGCTAATCGAGGCTTTGCAGAACAACCGGATCCGCGGTGCGGGGCTGGATGTGTACGAGAAGGAACCCCTGGCCGAGTCGCCGCTGTTCCCGCTGAAGAACGCCGTGACCTTGCCGCACATCGGTTCGGCCACCCATGAAACCCGCGAAGCCATGGCTAACCGCGCCTTGGCCAACCTGCGCAGCGCGCTGCTGGGTGAGCGGCCGCAGGATCTGGTAAATCCGCAGGTGTGGAAAGGCTGATCGACAGACAGGCACGCCGTTTAAGGCGTGCCTGTTGTTTTAAACTTATGGGTGAACACAACAGTGCACACCCACAACACCATTAATAAAAACAGTCAGGCCTGACACTTCGTTTGCGATTAGGCAGCACAACTTACCTGCGACACAACTTGCAATTCAGTCCCGCCCCCTACACTTTTCATGCGTTATAAACTCACCCGCTATAACCTGCGCATTGCAGGAACCGGAATGGGAGAGTATGCACTATGATACATTTCACGACTGCCTGCCTGATCAGGCGCAGTAAGTTGGCCCTGGTGTTAATGGCTGGAGTATTTGGTTTGCTTGTTGTATACGGCAATGTGACCGACTACGACTCCAACTACGAATTCGTTGGACATGTCCTCAGCATGGACACAACCCGCCCCAACGATGCCCTACGCTATCGCGCCATTACCTCCCCCATGCTGCACCATAGAATCTACTGGATGATCATCACCCTGGAGACGATCTACACGGCCTGTTGTTTGTTGGGTGCCTATCAGCTTTATAAAAAACTGAATGCGCCACGCAAGGAGTTTCACGAGGCAAAAAAATACGGAATTATCGGCTTGATGATGGGTATATTCGTGTATTACTTCTGCATACAGGTTATCGCCAATGAATGGTTCGACATGGACACTTCCAAAGAGTGGAACGCCATGGCATGGACCCGAAGTATTATCGGCTACATGATGACGGCGCTTATTTATCTGTCACTGAAGACTGACCATTAATAAACGCCGTACGGCTGAACCCTGCAACACAAAGTGCAACTTGTTCGATCACGCCAACTTGCCACTTACTGCCGTTACCAGCGCCTTGGGCTTGCGAAACACCAACACGTTACCCAGCATCACCAGTACCAACCCGGCCAATGCGGGTGCGGTCCATTGGTAGCCTTCGGCGAAGGCCGACACGTTCAACGCCACCACCGGGAACAGCACAGTGCAATAAGCCGCGCGTTCAGGGCCCATGCGCCCGACCAGGGTCAGGTAAGCGGTAAAGCCGATGACCGAGCCCGGAATCACCAGATACAACAACGAGCCGATGTAACGCGAGTTCCATTCCATGTCGAACGGAATGCCTTTGACCAGACAGTACATCGACAGCATCGCAGCGCCATAGGCCATACCCCAGGCGTTGGTGGTCAGCGGCTTGAGGCCGGCTTTCTGTTGCAGGCTCGAGAGCATGTTGCCAGCCGAGAAGCACAGCGTACCAAGCAGCGCCAGAGCCAGGCCAAGCAGGGTTTGCGGGCTGGCGGTATGGCCGACCAGTTCCGGCCAGAACAACAAGCCCAGCCCGAACAGCCCCAACGCGCCGCCCATCAACACATTGCGCGCAACTTTCTGACCGAAGAACACCCGCGCATTCAGCGCATTCCACAGTGTGGCGGTAGAAAACACTACGGCGACCAGACCGCTGGGGATCCACTGGCTGGCGGTGAGGAAGCACATGAAATTGATGCAGAACAGGCACAGCCCCTGGGCCAGACAGATAAGATGACCGCGCCGGTTCATCACTTGCAGGCGTCGGCTGAGCAGTAACATCACGAACAGCACCAGCGATGCCAGGCCGAAGCGATAAACGATCGACACCGGAATCGCCACCACCCCCAGTTGCAGTTTCAAGGCGATCCAGGTGGTGCCCCAGATCAGCACGGTCAGCAGGTATAACGAGAGGTTCATAGCGGCAACTCCTGAAGATGGCCTTCAGTCTGTGCCCGAGGGACACCTGTGCGCTTGCATAAACTTGCGCTTTTGTCAGGCAACGGGCTGGCAGCGTCGAGGCGACGGAGTAGGATGCAAGGCGTTGGAGAGAACCGATCATGCCCGCACTGGAAACCCTGCAAGTCTTTCAAGCCCTCAACCGCTCGCCCAATGCTCGCCTTGAGCACAGCGCCGAGCTCGGTGACGGCATGGCTGCAGCCCTGTGGAGCAACCATCACGATGCCCAGGACTATGAAGCGCCGGGTCATCACACCCTCTCCTGCTACATCGCCGGAGGCACCGGGACCTTTCGCCGCGAGCAACCCGGCACCAAGGGCGGCCCGGACAAACTCTGCATCCTGCCCGCCGAGCACCAGTCAGCCTGGGTGATCAACGGTGAAATCCGTCTGGCTCACTTGTACTTCAGCCCCGAACAATTTGCCCTCGGCTGCGTCACCTTGCTCGACCGTGAACCGCGTGAACTGCAATTGCAGGAAAGCACCTTTCTCGAAGACCCGCAGCAGGCTCGACGCTTCCGTCAGTTGATTGAATTGAACTGGAACGAGCCCGGTGAACGCCTGCTGACCAGCAGTCTCGCGCACGAAATGCTCAGCCACACCTTGCTCAGTCAGGTCGGCCTGCGTCAGGGCTTGCGCCTCAAGGGTGGGTTGGCCGCGCATCAACGCCGGCAATTGGTCGAGTACATCGACCACCAATTGGCCGAGCCGATCAGCCTGGGTCAGTTGGCCGGTCTGTGTGCTTTGTCGGAGTACCACTTTGCGCGGATGTTTCGCGAGAGCTTCGGCCTGCCGCCGCATCAATACCTGTTGGCCCGCCGCCTGACTCATGCACGGCATTTGCTGCGCAGTACTTCGCAGCCGCTCGGTGAAATTGCGCTGGCCTGCGGTTTTGCCAGCGCCAGCCATTTCACCAACCGCTTTCGTCAGGCCATGAAGGGCACGCCTGGCGAATACCGCCAGGCGTTTTTGCGTTAACCCCCCTCCCCCCCTCCCGTAGGAGCTGCCGCAGGCTGCGATCTTTTGATCTTCAGCGGCCTTGCCGACACCAAAGATCGCAGGCTTCGCCAGCTCCTACGGGGTTAGGGTGGTCACCGAGAAGCTGTTGGCGTGAAACTGCGGATCCGGCTTGGGCTCAGCCTTGCTCGGTGCTGGCTGGGTGAAGTCCATCGCCGGCAGGTAAACCTTTTTGTTCAGCGGATCGAAGGCCATGTTGTAGGCCATCGGCAAGGTGCTGACGCTGGCCTGCGCCTGGTAGTGATCAGCATCAAGTTGCTTGATGATGCTCAGGTTGGCATCGACCCCGCTTGGAATCAGCAACCGCCGATTGTCCGCGTCATAGGCCAGGGCGTTGACGTCACGGGTGATCGGCAGGCGAGCCTTCAAGGCACCGCTCTCAAGATCGGCGACAACCAGTTGCGGTGTGTCGCCTCGGCAAGCAATGAACAAACGCCCGCGTTCGGCATCCTGAGCCAGAGCACTGGGCCGCGTGCAACCTTCGAACTGCCAGGTGTCGAGGACTTCAAAACTGCTCGCGGAGAAACGTGCAACCTTGCCCTCGTCGCGCATCGGCAGGAAGAAACTGCCGTCGCCCTTGACCAGCAACGGGTCGATTTTCTTCACGTCCAGTTCATGCGCGGCGGTGATGCGCTCTTGCTGCGGATCAAACACAAACAAGGTCGAACGATCGGCACGCCGACCGCTGACGATGATCACCTGGCCGCTGCGCGGTTCATACACCGCGCTGTTGAGGTTGCTCTGGGCCACCGGAATGCGCTTGAGCAGTTTGAGTGTGGATAACTCGACCACGCCCAGGCTGCCGTCGGTGTTGAGCACAAACACCCGGTTCAACGTCGGCACGAACACCACGCCGTTGGCGCCCGCTGAGCCGTCGATGGTTTTCAGCAGACGTTGCTGGTCGACATCGAACACGCTCAGGCCGTTTTCCCGGCGGGCCAGAAACAGATAAGGCCGCGTCGGGTCGAGGGCGACAAAACCCCAACTGTCTCCCGATCCGGGCAAGCTCACCTGCTGCTCGCGATGGTAAACCCGTGCATCCGGTGCCGGCGCGGCAAACGCCGCGCCGCTGAATGCCAACGCCAAAATAGCAATCTTCAAGGTTTTCATCAGAACTCCAGGGTGCTGGACAACGACACCTGACGCGAATCGCCCATCGACACAAAGAACCGGCTGACGGCCGAGGTGTAGTAAGTGCGGTCGAAGAGGTTTTTCACGTTGAGCTGGAACTTGACCTTCTGCCCGTCGAGTTTGGTGTCGTAGGTGGCGAAGGCGTCGGCCACGGTGTAGCTCGGCAGGTCGAAATCGTTCACCGCATTGCCGGCCCGCTCGCCGACATACCGGGCGCCTGCGCCCACCCGCAACTGGTCGCCACCGACGATGGTGCCGAAGTCATAGACCGCCGACAGCGAGCCAGTGTTTTTCGCCACGTTTTGCAGTCGTTTGCCTTTGTAGTCCGGGTCTTCGGTGACCTCGGCGTCGGTGTAGGCGTAGCTGCCGATCATGCTCCAGCGGTCACTCAACTGACCGGTCAGGTCCATTTCCAGACCACGGGACCGCACTTCACCGGCCGCACTGTAGGTGGTGACCAGCGGGTTCTCGGAGTTGGCCACCAGTACGTTGCGCTTCTTGATGTCGAACAGCGCGATGTTGCCGGTCACGCGACCCGGGATATCGAGCTTGGCGCCCAGCTCCCAGGACTTGGCTTCTTCCGGTGCAATGCCGCCATCGAGAACGATCGTGCTGCCGCTCAATGGCGCGATGGTCGAGTTCGGTTTGAAGGACTCGGTGTAGCTGCCGTAGAACGACAGTTCATCGGTGTAGCGATACACCAGACCGGCGCGCGGCACCCACTTCTGGCCGTTGCTGTCGGTGTTGGCCTTGAACGGACGGCCCTTGCCGGCGTACTGGTCGTATTCCTGGAAGCGTCCGCCGGCCACCAGAATCCACTGGTCGTTCAGATGGATCGAGTCCTGCAGGAACACCGCATCGCTGCGCAGCAAATCGGTCTGATCGCTGTCCGGAGCGCTGACCGTGGTGCCTGCCACCTCACGACCGTAGATCGGGTCCAGATAACTGAAGGAAGGGAACAGGCTCTTCTGACGGATCAGGTCGGCGCGGTAGATCTTGCGGTATTCGTCATCCACACCAAACACCAGATCATGCTGCATACCGGCCACATCGACCTTGCCTTCGAGGCTGGCGGTGGTGAAACGGTCAGTGGTCAGGGCGCCCTGTGTGCGGTCCATGCTACGGGTCAGCGTGCCTTTTTTCGGGTCGATGGCAGTGATGCGAACCTGACTGGCGTCGTAGGTTTCGCGGTTCCAGCTGTAACCGAAGTGGGCTTTCCAGTTGTCGTTGAGCTCGTGGTCGGCTTCGAAATGGTACAGATCCGAACGGCCTTCCATGTTGTTGAACGGCTCGTCAAGGCGACGCTCACGGGGGATGTCCAACGGGTGATTGGTGCGCGGATCGATGGCGGTGCCACGGTCGAAGGGTGCAAGAAACTCGCGGTGCTCGTAAGCGAACAGCAGCTTGGTGCTCTCGCCGAACCAGGCCAGGGACGGCGCGATCAAGGTCTCGCGATGCGTGCCGAAGTTGCGCCAGTAGTCTTCGTCTTCGTGGTCCAGCACCATTCGATAAGCCAGTCCGGAGTCGCCCAGTGGCCCGGTGCTGTCGAGGCTGCCACCGCTGCCGTTCTTGCCGTTGCCATAGCTCGAGCCACGCACGGTCAAGGCGTTGTATTGCTGCAATTCCGGCTTCTTGCTGACCACGTTCACCACGCCGCCCGGATCCTGAATGCCGTAAAGCAACGAGGCCGGGCCCTTCAAGACTTCGACTCGATCCACCGCGGCGTTCAGGCCACGGCCCTGCACCAGCGGCATGCCGTCGCGCATGATCGAGCCGTTGCGGTTGTCACCGAAACCACGAGTCATCACCGAATCCTGAGTACTGCCCAACGTGTTGCCCTGGGTGATGCCGCTGACGTTGGCCAGCGCATCGTCCAGATTGCGCGGCACCTGATCGCGCAGCACCTGGGCCGGGATCACGTTGATGGTCTGGGGGATTTCCTGGAGCGAAGCCGAGGAACGTGCCACTGAGGTGGTGGACGGTGGCTGATAGCTCATCGGTTGCTGCACCACCGAGGTGATGGTGGTCGCGCCGAGGTTCAGGGTGCCCTCGGTGGGCTGTGGCTCAAGGGCCAGGGTGTGGGCGTCGGTCTGGCGGAAGGTGAAACCAGACTTGCTCAACAAGCGCTGCATGGCTTGTTCGGCGCTCATCTCGCCACTGATGGCCGGCGCGCTGAGACCGTACGGCGCTTCATCGGTGTAAACCACGCTGATGCCGGTGACCCGGCTGAAGTCGCTCAAGGCCTGGGGCAGCGGTTTAGCGGCGATGCTGAAGCTGAACAGCGCGCTGTGTTGCTCGCTGGACTGCGCGGCGCAAGCCACGCTCAGCGGCAACAAGGCCGACACCGCCAGCGCAGAAGCGCCAAACCACTGTTTAACCGAACCGCCTGCCGCCGACTTTGCCCTGGACTTCATTGCTCATGACCTGTGTGTAGAAATGCTACGGATGCGAATGAATCGCACTTTCACCTCTACACGAATGTCACTCGGGTTTACCTCACACCTTTTTTGAAATTATTTGCACGACGCCCCGTAGGAGCTGCCGCAGGCTGCGATCTTTTGATCTTTCAGTTTTTGGAAAAGATCGCAGCCTGCGGCAGCTCCTACGGGGGCGGTGGTGTGTGGCCGGGGTCAGCGCGTTATTTCACCTTCACGATGCGCCCTGCACTTTGCGCCGAACCAACGGGTTTGCCTTTTTGATCCATGCGGCGCAGGTAGTCGATCAGGCTATCCAGGTCCGTCACTTGCAAATCCCTACGGTTGGTTCCCTGTTTGAAAAGACTGAAGCGATCGCCACCGTCGGCCAGGAAGCCGTTCAGCACCAGGCGATAATTGCGCTCGAGCTGCACCGGCTTACCGTTGAGGCGAACACTGCCGGGGATCACTCGACTGTCCAGCGGGCGCGTGGAATCCCAGCGATAGCTGAAGCCCTTGGAGACTTGCAGCACATTGACGTCGCCTTCTGTCCTCCATTGTTGATTGAGCAATTGTTCGAGTTGCCGACCCTTCAAATCGAAGGCAATCAGGGTGTTGTTGAACGGCTGCACCGTCGCCACCTGCCCATAGTTCAGGCGTTTTTGACCTGGCTCCAGGGCCAGGTCACCACGAATGCCACCTTTGTTCATGAAGGCGATTTGCGCGCCATGCGCCGCGCCGGTCGCCAGTTGAGCATCGGCGATCAAGTCACCCAACGGCGTCTCCCCCGCCGCATTGGCACGTCGAGTGATCGGTGAAGCCGCGATGGCGCCGACGGGTTTGAGCAGCACGTTATTGCTGCGTGCTTCAACTTCCCGCTGCAAGGCGAGCATCTGCGGATCGGCGGGATACTGCGCCGGATCGGCCAGCAAGTTGGCCGCTTGAATGCGCATGACCCGATGCTGACCGGGGGTTACGTCGAGCGTCAGGTGGGTCATCAGATGCCCATAGGAATTGCCCTGAGTCACCAGCAGAGAACCGACCTTGCACAGATAGCCTTGATGGGAATGCGCGGAGATCAATACATCGACCGCCGGATCGAGTCGCTTGGCCACGTCAACGATATCGCCGCTCAGTTGGCTGCAGTCTTGTTTGTCATAAGGTTCAGGGGTTGAGCCGCCCTGGTGCACCACCGCGATAATCGCATTGACGCCCTGGCGGTTGAGCTCCGGGATCAACCGATTGATCGACTCTGCCTCATCCTCGGCCCGTAAACCCTGCATGCCCTTGGCACTGACCACGGATGCAACATCGCGCAGCACCGCACCGACAAACGCGATCTTCTGGCCTTTGACCTCTTCGATGCGGTACGGCGGCAACAGGGTTTTGCCGGTGTCGGTGTCGATCAGGTTCGCCGCCAGGTACGGGAAACCACTGCCGGGATAGCGGGCGCGAAACTGGCAGGCCTTGGTCGGACGAGTGGATTCGCAGCCGCCATTGAGCTGACGCAGGAACTCCGCCTTGCCGTTGTCCAGCTCATGATTGCCGATGGCGCTGAGTTTCATGTCCATGTACCGCAGCGCTTCGAGCGTCGGTTCGTCAGCCCACATCGCCGACAGCGGCGGACTGCCGCCCACCAGGTCGCCGGCACCGATGAACAACAACTGCGGATCTTCCTTGCGCAGTTGCGTCAGCATCCCGCCGAGGGTCGCGATGCCCCCGGCCTTGAGCATGCGCACACCGTCAGGAGCCGTGCTGTCACGAACCGAATACGGGTTGGCCTGCAAGTAACCGTGCAGGTCGTTGATCGCCACGATGTTCACGGCAACCGGTTGGGCTGGTGGCTGAACATGAGTGCAACCGCCCAACGCGGCGATGGCCAGAGCGACTGCACTGAGCAGCCTTGGCAGGGAATGGCGTGACATGAGTTCATCCTTGTTCGCGTAGGAGCTGCCGCAGGCTGCGATCTTTTGATTCTGTTTTAAAAGATCGCAGCCTGCGGCAGCTCCTACAAAGTGTGGCGATCAGGCCGGATGCAGTTGGCCGTGTATCGCTTGCGGTACTTCAACCACCTTCAGCGTAGTACCCATCCCCGCACGCAACAGGAGGATTTTCAGGTGGTCGGTAATGCATCCGATCCGCTCCTGAAAGTGAGGGCTCAACATCGCCCTCATCTTCAGCGCAGAATAATCACCCGTCCCAACAGGCTGTGCTGCTCGAACCCCAACACCCCTTGCAGGGAATCAAGCACCGCTTGCGGGTCCTTGCTTGGAAAGCTGCCACTGATCCGCCGTGCGGCCAGGTCGTCGTTGAGCACGATGATCCGTCCCGGGTAATGGCGGCCTAGGTCTTTCACCACATCGGCCAAGGGTGACTTGTAGTAATTGAGCCAGCCCTGACGCCAGGCCAGTTGCGCGTCACTGTCGACGGCGTGAAGTTTTGCGGCGGTGCCGGCGCCATAGCTCACTTGCTGGCCGGCCGTCAGCACCTGTTGCTCGGCGCCCTTGGTCGGTGTCACTCCGACACGTCCCGACAGCACTGTCACCTGCGCGCCCACAGGTTGCAATCGCACTTCGAACTGCGTGCCGAGCACCCGCGCCTCGCCCTTTTCTGCGTCGACCACAAAGGGCTCGCCGGTATGGGTCACGCTGAAAAAGGCCGCACCGCGACGCACCTGAACGTGCCGTTCACCGTGGCTGAAATCCACGGCAATGGCGCTGTCGGCATCAAGGGTGACCCGGGATTGATCGGCCAGGGTCACGCTGCGCACTTCACCCGGCGCCGAGACATAGTCCGCCCCTAAATCATCGAGCCAGCGCGACGGCTGCCAACCGGCACCCAACGAGACCATCAGCAGCAAGCAGGCGGCCATGGCCAAACCGCCAGACCAACGCCGCACGCTGGAACGCCGGGAGCGGTTCATCGCATTGAGGTAACCCTGCAAGGCAAACGCCTCTTCCTCGGCCAGGGTGCGGGCCGGCACTTCGCTCAATTCCCAGACCACCTGCGCCCGGGCGTAGGCTTCGGCATGCGCCGGATCGGCCTGCAACCAACGGCTGAACGTGGCTTGATCGCCGCTGCTCGGCTGGTCGTGTAACAGGCTCAACCAGGCCAGCGCGACCTGCTCCTGAGCGGGCGTCGGGGTGACGCGAGCGGTGTGATTCACGGTGCTGTCCCTGGCCTGCGCGGTATGGATTCTCGCAGACTGGCTTTGCAGGCTTCGAGGGCGCGCATCATATGTTTTTCCACGGCACTTTGGGAAAGCCCCATGGCCTTGGCGATTTCGGCGTACTTGCGTCCGTGAATGCGGTTGAGCAGAAAAATCTGCCGGGTACGTTCGGGCAAACCGCGCAACGCCGCCTCGACATGGCGCAGGTCATTGCCGGCTTCCAGCGCCGCTTGCGGCTCGACGCTCAGGTTGTGCTGTTGCTCGGGCAGCCAGCCTTCGTTGAGTCTTACCCGCGCGCCTTCGCTGCGCAGATGGTCGATGGCGATGTTGCCGGCGCAGCGCAGCAGGTAAGTGCTGAGTTCTTCGACTTGCACCAGCGGCCGGCGCCAGAAGCGCAGAAACAAATCCTGCACCAAATCTGCGGCAGTCGCCCGACAGCCCACGCGCCGACTGACCAACGCTTCCATTTGCGGACGCTGGGACAAAAACACCTGCAAAAAATGCGCGCGACCACCTGGGCTATCGGTGCCGTCAGCGTTCTGGGATTCAGGGGGCGTGGTGATCATCAAAGGTCGACTCAACGTGGTCCGAGCCCTGGTCAGGGTCAACGTGCGCCAATATTAATGATAAATATTCTCATATGCAAAAGACTCAATGACGCAGCAACACTCCGACGATCAACGCTGGTTGTCGGAGGCAGATATATGCGGGGGTGTTCCAGGTTTTTGCAGGAGCGCGGGGGCACACTGGCCTTGCCCGCAATTGCAGTGCAAGCCGGCCCCCACAGGAGAGTATTCAAGACACAAAACAAAACGGGCCTGCATCTGCAGGCCCGTTTTCAGTGGGGTGGAAAAGGTGTTTCAGGCATCAGCTATTGAGCGCGGCCTGTTCGTTTTCGAGAAACTCTTCTTCAAGCAGCGCATCGGCATGAGCACCTGAACTGATCGGTGTCACGGTGGCGCGTTTACCGCGCAATTTGCCGAACAGGTGTTCCAGCGCGTGTTCAAGCTTGGTGGCCGCCCCGTCGATGGCCAGTTCCAGTGTGGCGGCTTTATGAGTAACGGAAACCGGTTGATGGCCTTTTGGCCGCGCTTCAAGCTGGCAGCGCATGTCGTGTGGACCGGGTTTATCGCCGTTCTCGTCCCGCAGGTGGACTTCGACCCTTGTCAGGTCTTCTTCGTAACGTTCGAGCATGCTCTCAATGGTAGTACGTACCCACTCCTCCAGTCGGATGCTGCTTTGAATATGGTTATCGCTGTTGACTTGGATTTGCATAGTTCATCCCTTATTTCAGCTAGCTCGCGAGAGGTCCGGTGCAGTGTTTGAAACCTGGGTGACCGTGACCTCTTGGTTACAGAGTTGGGCAGACCGAGAAACAATTCAACCCCTAAAAAAAGATAAATATTCATACGCAAAAAAAGCCGGACAACCGACAAAAGCGCTGTTAATGTCGGGAGTTGGGTCGCCCTGCAATGCAGCAAAAAAGCCTCACAATTGGCCCTCGCCCAACGGGTGCATCCCGCGAAAAATCTCCGCCTCTTCCACCAGCCAGTCATGCACCGCGCGCACGCCCGGATGGCTCAGCGCACCCGGTGAATACAGCAACACATAGCGTTTGTAATTGGGCACCGCGACGCCAAACGGCACGATCAGCGTCCCACGCTCCAGTTCATCGTTGAGCAAGGTCCGCCGGGCGATGGCCACGCCCATCCCGGCAATCGCCGCCTCGATGGTCAGGTGGTTGCGGTTGAAGGTATGCCCGCGCCGCACGTCCGCGCCGTCGAAGCCGATGGCGTTCAGGTAGAACTCCCATTCCGCGTATTCATAACTGCCGCGCCAGGCGGTGATGTCGTGCAACAACGGAAAATGCACCAGGTCCGCCGGCCCATGCAACGGTGGTCGGCCACGCAGCAGGCTCGGCGCGCAGACCGGGAAAATCTGTTCATCGAGCAGGGCTGTGGATAACAATCCGGGGTAACTGCCATCGTTCAAGTCGATGGCCAGGTCGAAGTCACCTTCGTGCAACGCCACGCTGCTGTCCTCGGCCACCAGCCGCAGCTGGATATCCGGAAACCGCTGCTGCAAACGCGGCAGGCGCGGTGTCAGCCATTTGCCGAGAAACGAAGGGATCGAGCGCAAACGCAGAATTCCGCTGATCATCCCCGCGTCCAGCCGGCGTAGTTCCGCGTCGATGCTGCCGTAGGCTTCGTTAACCGTGATCGCCAGACGCTGGCCTTCGGCACTCAATTCAACACCCCGGGCGCGGCGATGAAACAGGCGAAAACCCAAGCGCTCTTCCAACTGACGAATCTGCTGGCTCACGGCGCCGGGCGTGATGTGCAGTTCTTCGGCACAACGGGTGAACGACAAGTGGCGTGCCGCACAGGAAAACACATGCAGCCAGACGTAGGTCTGGGCATGAAATTGACGACTCATCGTTTAGCCCTACTAAAGCCTGTCTTAGGAAGTTTCGTTGGTCAGGGCTGACCGAGGTAGGCAGTATCGCCGACATTGCGCTTGTCCTACAAAAAATGGCAGCGATTCCTACTCCATTACTTGTAAGGCTTTAGCATGGCTATCAGTGTTTTCGATCTCTTCAAAGTCGGCATCGGTCCGTCCAGTTCCCATACCGTCGGTCCTATGCGCGCCGCCGCGACCTTCGCCCAAGCACTGTTTGACCGGGGGTTTCTGGAGCAAGTCCGGCGTGTGGAGGTCCGTCTCTACGGCTCGCTTTCCGCCACCGGCGTCGGCCACGCCACCGATCGCGCCTGTGTCATGGGTCTGATGGGCGAATGGCCCGACAGCATCGACCCGACCTGCATCGGTCCGCGTATCCAGCAGTTGCGTGAAAACAGCGAACTGCTGCTGGCCGGTCGCCAGAGCATTTCCTTCGATTGGCAACGCGACTTGCTGCTGCTCAACGAAAGCCTGCCCTACCACCCCAACGCCATGTCGCTGACAGCCTTTGGCGAAAGCGGCCAGCTGTGGGAACAAACCTACTACTCGGTTGGCGGCGGTTTCATCGTCGAAGCGGCCGAAGCCGAATCGGGCGTGCCGGCGACCAGCGACGTGGTCTTGCCGTACGATTTTTCCAGCGCTGCCGAACTCCTGTCACTGTGCAACCAGCACGGCTTGCGGGTTTCCGAACTGATGATGGCCAACGAACGGGCCTGGCGCAGCGATGCGGAAATTCGCAACGGCCTGCTGCACATCTGGTCGGTGATGCGTGAATGCGTCGAGCAAGGCTTGCGCCACGAAGGTCTACTGCCGGGTGGTCTGGATGTTCCGCGCCGCGCCGCGAAATTGCACCGCAGCCTGCTGGAAATCGGCAAACCGAACGTGATCAGTTCGACCCTCTCGGCGATGGAATGGGTGAACCTGTTCGCCCTCGCAGTAAACGAAGAAAACGCCGCCGGCGGACGCATGGTCACCGCACCGACCAACGGCGCGGCGGGGATCATCCCGGCGGTGCTGCATTACTACATGAAGTTCAACCCCGACGCCTCGGACGACGATGTCGTGGCGTTTTTCCTCGCCGCTGCATCGGTGGGCATCCTCTGCAAAAAGAACGCCTCGATCTCCGGCGCCGAAGTCGGCTGCCAGGGTGAGGTGGGTTCCGCCTGCGCCATGGCCGCTGCCGGGCTCGCCGATGTATTGGGCGCGACACCGGAACAACTGGAAAATGCCGCCGAAATCGGCCTGGAACACAACCTCGGCCTGACCTGCGACCCCGTCGGCGGGCTGGTTCAGGTGCCGTGCATCGAGCGCAACGCGATTGCCGCCGTGAAGGCGATCAACGCCACGCAAATGGCCCTGCGCGGCGACGGCAAACACTTCATTTCCCTGGACCGGGTGATCCGCACCATGCGCGATACCGGCGCCGACATGCACGACAAATACAAAGAGACTTCACGGGGCGGCCTGGCGGTGAGCTGGGTGGAATGCTGAGGAGCATTCCCTGAGCGTCAGCATTACGTGAGCCCGAGCAAGAATAATAACGAGGCGATACCGATGACCGATGTACGTACACCTGCTGCCGATAATCCTGCTGTAGAACTCAAACGCGAAACCGCTACGGCCACCAAAGGCTGGAGCAAACACGACACCACCTGGATGCTCGGCCTTTACGGCACGGCGATTGGCGCGGGTACGCTGTTCCTGCCGATCAACGCTGGCGTCGGCGGTTTCTGGCCGTTGCTGGTGCTGGCGCTGCTGGCCTTTCCGATGACCTTCTTCGCCCACCGTGGCCTGACTCGCTTCGTGTTGTCCGGGCGTTCCGGGGACATCACCGAAGTGGTGGAAGAACACTTTGGTATTGGCGCCGGCAAGTTGATCACCTTGCTGTACTTCTTTGCGATCTTCCCGATCCTGCTGGTCTACAGCGTGGCACTGACCAACACCCTCAGCAGCTTCATGGAGCATCAGTTGCACATGGCGCCACCACCGCGCGCGGTGTTGTCGCTGGCGCTGATTCTGGGCCTGATGGCGATCGTGCGTTGCGGCCAGGGCGTCATCGTCAAATGCATGAGCGTGCTGGTTTACCCGTTTGTTGCGGCGTTGCTGTTGCTCGGTGTGAGCCTGATCCCGAACTGGAACGGCGCGTTCTTCGCCTCGGCCAGTGAAGGCATGCCGCTGCCGCTGTTCTTCAAAACCCTGTGGTTGGCGATCCCGGTGATGGTGTTCTCGTTCAACCACTCACCAATCATCTCCGCCTTCGCCGTCGATCAGAAACAGCGTTACGGCGCTCAAGCCGAGCCGAAAAGCAGCGGCATCCTCGCCCTCGCCCACAGCATGATGGTGGTGACGGTGATGTTCTTCTGCTTCAGCTGCGTGCTGGCCCTGTCGCCGGCCGACCTTGCGGCAGCCAAGGCGCAGAACATCTCGATCCTGTCGTACCTGGCCAACCACTTCCAGACCCCGGTCATCGCCTATGCCGCGCCGTTGATCGCGCTGGTGGCAATCACCAAATCCTTCCTCGGCCACTACATCGGTGCCAGCGAAGGCTTCCAGGGCCTGATCGTGAAAAGCCTGCGCGGCCGTGGCCGAGTGATGTCGGCCAACTGGCTGAACCGCGTGACAGCGCTGTTCATGATCCTCAGCTGCTGGGCCGTGGCGACTTTCAACCCAAGCATCCTGGGCATGATCGAAACCCTCGGTGGGCCAGTGATCGCTTGTTTGCTGTTCTTGATGCCGATGTACGCGATCCGCCGTGTGCCATCGCTGCGCCAGTACTCAGGACAAGCCTCGAACGTGTTCGTGGTGTTGATCGGCTTGATCGCACTGTCAGCAATCATCTACTCCGTCATGCCCTGAAACGGACCATGAATGAAAAAGGCGAGCCATTGAGTGCTCGCCTTTTTATTGCCTGTTTATTGACCCGGAGCAGGACCGGCATGTCCCTTGCTTTGTCCGTAGGAGCTGCCGAAGGCTGCGATCTTTAGCGCGTTAAAAGATCAAAAGATCGCAGCCTTCGGCAGCTCCTACAAAGCAAAGGAGCGAACGTTACGGAGGATTGCCGATGGTCTGGAAAAGCGAACCAATCCTGATCACGGCCAGTCAATAACTGCACGATCCAATCAAGCGGTGACGCATTATGGATAACCCATTTCAACTGATTACCGACGCTTTTGCGCCAGATTATCAGATCAACCTGAGCATTCAGGGGCTCGACGGCAGCATCATGCTGACCCTCTCCAACGCCGGCCGCATCGTCGCCAAACGGATGATCAGCGCCGAACAACGCAATGACCCGCAACGCCTGAAACGGCTGGTGCAAAGCATTCAGTTCGGCATCGCTATCGAACAGGGCCACAGCGCCGTGGCGATCCTCGAAACCATGACCGACGGCGACAACCTCAAGTTGCTGGCGCCGTCACGCGAGGGTCTACCGCCCCTGCCGGCAAGGTTTTAAAGCTCGCCCTTCTCGACTTCCGGATGTTCACTGGATCCCGCACCCGTCTTGCGTTGCGGATGCGCGATCTTCACCGACGGGAATTGCGAGGAGGCATAGCGCACCACCAGAATCGAGAACGCCAGCAGCAGAATCCCGCCGCAGAGGTAAATGATCCCGATGTCCGGCGGGTTGTGGTGCGACACGTTGGAGATCAGCAGGCGCGTCAGCGCGGTGATCGCCACGTAGATCAGAAAGCGCACCGGCATGTGGTTGGTCTTGAAGTAAATCCCGACCATCGCCCCCAGTTCCAGGTAGATGAACAGCAGCAAGATGTCATCGATCTTGATGTTCCCCGCCTCGATCATCTGCAAAAACTCCATCACCGCCGCCCAGGCAGTGACCGCACCAATGGCAAACAGCGCCATGTAGTGGAAAGTCTCGACGAACAGATTGCCCAGCGACTCGGCCAGCTCATGGACGTTCTGGCGAAGCTTTTCAGCCCAATTGATATTCACGGTAGTTCTTCCTTAGGTCGGCTCGACCGATGATGCGGGTTCGACGTGACAGTAGTTCTGCATGCAGAAAAAAGGCCAGCGGCATGGAGTGAGATGGCGATCGGGTTCGGCTGGACACTTCTGCAGAAGCAATCGGTGCTGCTGACAAACGCAGAAACCCGTCTACATTAAAAAGCCACTACCCAAAGCGCAGGGATTCGCTTATCCTTTTGGCTGTATATAAATACAGTAGTCGAAAAAGACAACTATCGTGAAGGCATGTGAGGTGGTGAATGGCCGTCGAAGTGGTATACCGCAGCAGCCGAGATCTGGAGCGCTTGTTCATGGATAAAGCCGAAGCTGACCGTCATGACAAAATGCTCGAACTGGCCGAGTTGCTGGCTGAAGTGTTGCAAAAAGCGGTTCCGTCGCTGACCGAGCAACAGGTGGAAGAGGCCGGGATCTACATGGCGAAAAATCGCGATGTGTTCGCCAAGGCATTCAAGAGCCAACCGGACGCCCTGTCCGAATTGCTCAACGTGCCTGCTGAAACCGTTGAACCCGCTGAACCCGTTGAGCCAACTGAATCAGCCGAGCCTGCCAAACCCGCAAAATCCGCTAAGCCCGCCAAGTAAGCAACGCCCGAATTGAATAGGCCCTGAGTCGCTGACTCAGGGCCTTTTTCACGCCTGGATTTCAACCGTCCGGTTGTTCCAATGCCTCGACCAATACCTTGAAGAACCGCGCCGCTTCACCGCCCGTCACCACCCGATGATCGAAAGTCAGCGACAGCGGCAGTATCGGATGCACCAGCACCTTGCCGTCCGTCGCCACCGGCTCGTCGCGAATAGCCCCCGCGGCGAGGATCGCCACTTGTGGCGGCACCACCACCGGGTTGGCATAGCGCCCGAACAAGGTGCCGAAGTTCGACAAGGTCAGGGTCGCACCCATCATTTCCTTGGCCGGGATCGAACGCGCCTGCACATCGACGCGCAAGCGGGTCACGCCTTCTTTCAGGTCGGCTGACGAGCGATTACCGACATCGCGCAGCACCGGCACGAACAAACCGTCCGGGGTATCGACGGCAATGCCCAGGTCCAATGTGCTGTGGTGTTTGATCGACAAGGTCTTGCCATCAAACCCGCTGTTGAGCACCGGTTCCACGGCACAGGCTGCCGCCATGGCTTTGGCCAGGCGGATCAACGGCTCACGCGCACTGCCCCATCGATGCAGATCGGCATCGGCGAAGATGGTCACCGGCACCACCTCGGCGTGGGACCGTGCCATGTTCAGCGCCATGCTGCGGCGCACCCCGCGCAGCTTCTCACCACCAAATTTGTCGCGTTCGGTCTGCGACGCACTTTCGACGTCGCTGCGGGTGATAAGCCCATCGGGACCGGACCCGCTTAGTCCATTCAACTCGACGCCCAATTGCCGGGCCAGTTGCCGCACTGCCGGGGTGGCACGGGCGCTCATGTGTTCGCGGGTCGAGGGTGCGGCACCGACAAAAAACCGATCGTCCTGACTGCTGCTGCCACCTTCAAGCCGACCCACCACCGTACCGGCATCCGCCTCGCCTTCATACCCCAGCAAGGGTTCGCCGACGTGCAGGATGTCACCTTCAGCGCCGTAGGTTTTCGCAACCACGCCGTCGTAGGGCGCGGGAATATCCACCAGGGCCTTGGCGGTTTCCACCGAGACCAGCAGTTGATCGGCCTTCACCGTATCGCCAACCTTGACGTGCCATTCGACGATTTCCGCTTCTTGCAGCCCTTCGCCCAAGTCGGGCAATTTGAAATATTTCATCGCAGCCTCCCGGGCCTCAGCCGCCTCTTTAGAAGTGGTGCAGCAGCACGCTGTCGCAGGCGTGAAGGATGTCTTCGACGTTTGGCATGTACAGCAACTCTTGCCGATACAGCGGTGGCGGAATGTCCGGCGCGGTGACCCGCAGGATCGGTGCCTGCAAATCCAGCAACGCACGTTCGTAGAGGCTGGCGGCAATTTCCGCGCCGACGCCACAGGTGCGTGGTGCTTCATGGACAATCACGCAACGACCGGTCTTGCGCACCGAGGCTTCCAGCGTGTCGAGGTCCAGCGGCTTGATGCAGGCGACATCGATCACCTCGGCCGAAATCCCCTGCTCGGCCAGTGCGGTGGCGGCCTGCAAGGTTTCCATGACACTGGCGCCCCAACTGATCAAGGTAATGTCGCTGCCTTCACGCAAGGTGAAGCAGGTATCCAGCGGCAGACGCTTGCCATCGTCGATCAACGGTTGTGGGTTCATCCGGTAGAGCCGCGTCGGCTCAAGGAACAGCACCGGGTCCGGGTCGTCGATGGCCGCCAGCAACAAGCCATACGCCCGCGCCGGCGACGAAGGAATCAACACCCTCAGCCCCGGGATATGGGCAAACAGCGCCTCGGTACTTTCGCTGTGATGTTCCGGCGCACGAATCCCTGCACCCATCGGTGAACGCAGCACCATCGGGCAAGTAATCCGCCCCCGCGTGCGGTTGCGCATGCGGCTGGCGTGAGACACCAGGTGCTCCATGGTGGCGTAGATGAAGCCCATGAACTGGATTTCCAGCACCGGTTTCAAGCCTTGGGCCGCCATGCCAATCACCAGGCCGCCGAGCATGGTTTCGGCCAGTGGTGTATCGATCACCCGCTTGAAACCAAAACTGTCGCGCAACCCTAGAGTGGCTCGAAAAACCCCACCGTTCACGCCGACGTCTTCACCGAGCACAATGACGTTCTCGTCCTCGCGCATGGCCCGGTGCAACGCTAGGTTGACCGCCTCCAGCAGCGTGACTTTGCCGTTACCCATGGCCGGGCCCTCTTGCACGCCGCGCCGCTCGTTCGAGCAACCATTCGCGCTGTTCGGCCAAGGCTTGCGGCCACTGGGCATAAACGTGATCAATCACCGACTCGGGTGACTGATTGCCCGCCGCATCGAAGTTATCCACAGCGCCTTGCACCAAAGCCTGACACTCGGCGATCAACGCCTGTTCGCGCCCTTCGTCCCACACGCCCTGCCCGGCCAGGAAACGTTGCAAGCGCTTGACCGGCTCTTCAAGCCAGGCCTGTTTGACCTCGTCCGCCGGGCGATAGCGGGTCGCATCGTCCGCCGTGGTGTGATCGCCGAGGCGATAACTCACGCACTCCAGCAATACCGGGCCTTTCCCGTGACGCGCTCGTTCAAGGGCGATTTGCACCCGGTCGTAAACGGCGAGTATGTCGTTACCGTCGACCTGCTCGCCGTGGAAACCGGCGCCAATAGCCTTCTGTGCCAGGGTCGGCGCCGCGCATTGAATCCGCCGTGGCACCGAGATCGCCCACTGGTTGTTGTTGACCACGAACACCACCGGCAACTGCCAGGCCCCCGCGACATTCAAGGCTTCAAGGAAATCGCCCTTGCTGGTAGCGCCATCGCCGCAGGTGGTCACGGCAACCCGGTGTTCACCGCGAATCTTGAACGCACTGGCCACTCCACAAGCGTGCAGCGCCTGGGTGGCAATCGGCACACAGATCGGAAAGTCCTCGGCCGCCGACGGCTCGGCAAAGTCGCTGCCGCGCTCATCGCCGCCCCAGTACAGCAAAATCTCTTCCATGCGCACTCCGCGCATCAATTGCACGGCAGTGTCGCGGTAATACGGGATCAGCACGTCTTCAGGATGCATCAGGCTCCCGACCGCCACGCCAATCGCTTCCTGGCCGAGGGTTGGCGCGTAAGTACCGATGCGTCCAGTGCGTTGCAGGGCGACGGCTTTTTGATCGAAGAGGCGGGTCAGGACCATTTGCCGGTAGAGGCGGGTCAGCAGATTGAAGTCGTCGGCCCAGGCGGGAAGCTCGCTCAATGCCTGGCCATCGGGGGATAAATAGCGGGTGTAAGGAAGGTCGACCTTGTTATGAGGCATGGCACAGCTCCTTGCACGCGGGGGTATGCGTGTTGCTGTTGAGCCCGGCGCTTGTGGCGCGGGCTTTTCAAGCCAGTCGGCCAGGGTGAGGCCGATGCTCTTAGCGATAAAGCAAGCGCTCCGCCAACTCGTCCGCCACCCGCGCCGGCGAACGTTTTTCCGCCTGAGCATGGGCGAACACTTCGGTCAGTCGAGTGCTGATTTTCGAGAGGTGGGCGGTGATCGTCGACAGCTCTTCGCCGTGATGTTTCAGGGCAACGTAAATCAACCCGCCGGAATTGATCACGTAGTCCGGCGCATAAAGAATGCCGCGGTTCTCCAACTGATCCGCAACCTGCAGGTTGGTCAGCTGGTTATTGGCCGAACCCGCCACCGCCGCGCAACGCAACTGCGCAACGCTGTGGCTGTTGAGCACCCCGCCCAGCCCGCAAGGCGCGAGGATGTCGCACGGGGTGCTGAGCAGCGAATCGTTGGCAATCGGATGGGCGCCCAGTTGCTCCATCGCCAGTTGCACCTTGCCGGCGTCGATGTCGCTGACCAGCAATTCGGCCCCGGCGGCATGCAGTTGCTCGGCGAGGGAGAAACCGACATTGCCCAACCCCTGGATCGCCACCCGCAGGCCTTCGAGGTTGTCGCTGCCCAGGCGGGCCATGGCGGTGGAGCGAATACCGGCGAACACCCCCATGGCGGCATGCGGCGCCGGATCGCCGGCGGCAGTGGTGCTGGTGACATGCTGGGTTGTCTGGGCAATGCAGTCCATGTCGGCGACCGAAGTGCCGCTGTCGATGGCAGTGATGTAACGACCGTCGAGCTGTTCGACAACGCGTCCGAAGGCCTCGAACAAGGCACTGCGGCTTTCTACGTGAGGTGGGCGAACGATCACCGCTACCCCACCACCTTGCGCCAACCCGGCCAGCGCGGCTTTGTAACTCATGCCTTGCGCCAGGCGCACAGCATCCATCACGGCGCTTTCATCGTCGGGATAGGCAAGGTAACGGCAGCCACCGAGGGCGGGGCCCAAACGGCTGCAATGAATGGCAATGACCGCCTTCAACCCGGTCACCGGGTCAACGCTAAGGTGCAGCGATTCAAGGCGAGTGCTTTGCATGAGAGCGAACATCGTAGGGCTCCCGAATCACTTCTTGTAGTCGCCAGTATAGGCTTGCGGCCAAAAATTGCTGAAGCGCACCGGAATAAGCAAAGGGCGCTTTGCAACCTTAAAGACATAACCTGCAACACCATGTGTACAGCACTGGACGAATGCCTGCGACGGGGCTAAAACGAGGCATCCGCCGGAGATTTTGATGAACCCGCGCCAAGCTTTTTTCGCCTGTCTGCAACGCTCGCCACCGGCGCTCTTCGAAGCGGCGCTGTGGATCGCTGCCGAGCACGATCCGGAGGTCAAGCCCGAAGTGCTGCTGGAGCAATTCAAGGATCTGCAGCAACGGGTCAGCGCCGGTTTGCCGATGTTGCCGGTCAGCGAGTTGGCTCAACCGTTGTTACGGCGACTCAACGACATGGGCTATCAACAGGACGAATCCACCCCGCTACGTCCGCAGGCGGCGCTGCTCAACAAAGTGCTGGAACGCCGACGCGGGCAACCGCTGGCACTCGGGCTGATTGCGCTGGAGTTGGCACGACGCCTGGAGATTCCCATGGTCGGAGTCAATTTCCCCGGACATTTCCTGTTGAAAGTGCCGGGTGCCGATCATTTGCTCGACCCGTGTGGCGGTCGGCGGTTGTACCCCAACGATTGCCGCGAGCTGCTGCAACGACAGTACGGCCCGAACATGCAGCTCAACGCCGAGCATCTGCTCACGAGCGAACCGATCCACATGCTTCAGCGACTGTCGCGCAATTTGCGTCAGCTACATTTGGCCAACGACGACAACATCGGCGCGCTGATCGACGCCGAGCGAGTACTGGAGCTCGGCAATGCCAGCACCAGCGACTACCTGGCCCGTGCCAGCCTCTATCAACGGCTGGACTGCCCCAACGCCGAGCGTTTCGATCTGGAGCACGCCTTGTTGCTCTGCGACGATCCGATCCAGCGCATCCGCCTGACCGAACGACTGGGGCATTTGCCGCCCAACAGTGTGGTGCACTGACAGCGCAATGGATTACCAGCCTTGGCAGTCGGGATCGCTGGTATAGTTTTGCCATACCCACGAACCGAGCCGTTGATGACCTCTTCCCCTGCTCCGATCCTCATCACGGGCGCCAGCCAGCGCGTCGGCCTGCATTGTGCCCAGCGGATGCTGGAAGAAGGTCACCGCGTGATCATCAGTTACCGCAGCGAACGCCCTGGCGTGCAAACCCTGCGTGACCTTGGCGCGACAGCACTGTTTGCCGACTTCTCCAGCGAGGCAGGGATTCTGGCGTTCATCACGCAACTGAAAGCCCATACCCAAAGCCTACGGGCGATAGTGCATAACGCCTCCGCATGGCTGGCCGAAACGCCTGACACCGAAGTGGCCGCGTTCACCCAGATGTTCAGTGTGCACATGCTTGCGCCCTATCTGATCAACCTGCATTGTGCCGACTTGCTGGAGCGCTCAAGCCCTGCTGACATCGTGCATATCAGCGACGATGTCACGCGCAAGGGCAGCAGCAAGCACATCGCCTACTGCGCCAGCAAAGCCGGGCTCGACAGCCTGACCCTTTCTTTCGCCGCGAAATACGCACCGAAAATCAAGGTCAACGGTATCGCACCGGCCCTGCTACTGTTTAACCCCGACGACGACGCGGCGTACCGCGCCAAGACCCTGGCCAAATCCGCGCTGGGTATCGAGCCCGGCAGCGAGGTTGTCTACCAGAGCCTGCGCTACTTGCTGGAAAACCCTTATGTCACCGGCACGACCCTGACCGTCAACGGCGGACGGCACGTCAAGTAAGCCGCCCCCCGCGAGGATGTTCCATGACGTTATCCCTGCCCCAGAACTCCCTGTCACAGAGCTACCGCGAGATCCTTATCGGCGTCGGTGAAGACCCCGACCGCGAAGGTCTGCAAGACACCCCGATGCGTGCGGCCAAGGCCATGCAGTACCTGTGTCATGGTTACGAGCAAAGCGTCGACGAGATCGTCAATGGCGCGCTGTTCGACTCTGACAACGATGAAATGGTGATCGTCGACAACATCGAGCTCTACTCGCTCTGTGAACATCACATACTGCCCTTCATCGGCAAGGCCCATGTAGCTTATATTCCTACCGGCAAGGTGCTGGGCCTGTCGAAGATCGCGCGAATCGTCGACATGTTCGCCCGGCGTTTGCAGATCCAGGAAAACCTCACCCGGGAAATCGCCGAGGCGGTGCAACGCGTGACCCAGGCCGCCGGTGTTGCGGTAGTGATCGAGGCCCAGCACATGTGCATGATGATGCGCGGCGTCGAGAAACAGAATTCGACCATGAACACCTCAGTGATGCTCGGTGCCTTCCGCGATTCGAGCAATACCCGTCAGGAGTTCCTGCAATTGATTGGACGGAGCAAGTAGCAATGCCACAACTTCAACCAGGAATGGCCCGCATCCGGGTCAAGGACCTGTGCCTGCGGACCTTCATCGGAATCAATGAGGACGAAATCCTCAACAAGCAGGATGTGCTGATCAACCTGACCATCCTCTATGCAGCACACGATGCAGTGCGCGACAACGACATCGATCACGCGCTCAATTACCGCACCATCACCAAGGCGATCATCGCCCACGTGGAGGGCAATCGGTTCGCCCTGCTCGAACGCCTGACCCAGGAGTTACTCGACCTGATCATGGTCAACCAGAGCGTGCTCTACGCCGAAGTCGAAGTCGACAAACCCCATGCCCTGCGTTTCGCCGAGTCGGTGTCGATTACCCTCGCCGCGAGTCGCTGACCGCGCCTGGCGCATAGTCCGCCAGGCTTTTATTATCCGCGCCACGATTTGATTGCACCGAGCCCATCATGACCGAACAACAACGCCTGGAACTTGAAGCCGCCGCTTTCCGTCGGCTGGTCGCGCACCTGGACAGCCGCAAGGATGTGCAGAACATCGACCTGATGAACCTCTCGGGTTTCTGCCGCAACTGCCTGTCCAAGTGGTACAAGGCCGCCGCCGACGAACGCCAGATCGAGGTCAGCCTCGATGACGCCCGTGAAGTGGTTTACGGCATGCCGTACGCCGAGTGGAAAGCCCAATACCAGCAAGAAGCCAACGCCGACCAGCAAGCGGCGTTCGCCAAAGGAAAAACCCATGACTGATCTGAACACCCTGCGCGCCAGCCTCAAGAGTGGCGAACATGCCTTCGCCGATACCCTGGCATTCATCGCTGCTGGCTACGATTACCAGCCACAAGCGTTCAACAACGGTGGCGTAGAGAACGCAGCCGGACAGAACGAAGGTTCGTGCAAGACCCTCGGCCTGGCGCTGCTGGAAGGTTTGAGCGATGAAGAAGCGTTGCTGGCGTTCGGTGAGCATTACCGCTCGGTGGTTGCGACGCCGGACGGCAGCGATCATGGCAATATCCGGGCGTTGATTGCGCATGGTTTGGCGGGGGTGAGGTTCACAGTTCAGCCACTGACACGTCGCTGATCCCCAGATTGAATGCAACACCCTGTGGGAGCGGGCTTGCTCGCGAAAGCGGTATATCAGTCGACATTGATGTTGAATGTGAGACCGCCTTCGCGAGCAAGCTCGCTCCCACATTTGAGCTTCATCGCCCGTGAAATCGCGGGCACAAAAAAACCGGCCTAGGCCGGTTTTTTTCATTTCAACGATTTCAGAACTTGGCGTTCTGCAGGTCGTCCAGGTAACGTTCAGCGTCCAGTGCGGCCATGCAACCAGCGCCAGCTGAGGTGATTGCCTGACGGTAAACGTGGTCAGCCACGTCGCCGGCAGCAAAGATGCCTTCAAGGCTGGTCGCCGTCGCGTTGCCGTCACGGCCGCCCTGCACCACCAGATAACCGTCTTTCAAGGTCAGTTGGCCTTCGAACAGCGAAGTGTTCGGCGTGTGGCCGATGGCGATGAACACGCCGTCGACTTTCAGCTCGTCGAAGCTGCCGTCGTTGTTCTTCAAACGTGCACCGGTCACGCCCATGTTGTCGCCCAGCACTTCGTCCAGAGTCGAGTTCAGCTTCAGGACGATCTTGCCTTCGGCAACCCGTGCGTGCAGCTTGTCGATCAGGATTTTCTCGGCGCGGAAGGTTTCGCGACGGTGAATCAGAGTCACTTTGCTGGCGATGTTGGCCAGGTACAGCGCCTCTTCTACAGCGGTGTTGCCGCCGCCGACCACAGCCACTTCACGGTTGCGGTAGAAGAAACCATCGCAGGTCGCACAGGCCGACACGCCTTTGCCCATGAAGGTTTCTTCCGACGGCAGGCCCAGGTAGCGGGCACTGGCACCGGTCGCAATGATCAGCGCGTCGCAGGTGTACGTGGCACTGTCGCCAGTCAGGGTGTACGGCTTGGCGGCGAAGTCGACGGCGTTGATGTGGTCGAAAACGATTTCGGTCTCAAAGCGCTCGGCGTGCTCTTTCATCCGCTCCATCAATGCCGGGCCGGTCAGACCGTGCACGTCACCTGGCCAGTTGTCGACTTCGGTGGTGGTGGTCAGTTGACCGCCAGCCTGCATGCCAGTGATCAGCAACGGCTTGAGGTTAGCGCGGGCAGCATAGACCGCAGCGCTGTAACCGGCAGGGCCGGAACCGAGAATAATCACTCGCGAATGACGTACATCAGACATGACTCACTCCTATCGACCGGCCGGTACTACCTGGCGCGGAATGCCGGATTGCCGGCTGGAATAAAAAAGGACTGTGCAAGCACTTGGGGAAGCGCCGTAGTTGGACAGCCCTGAAAATAATGGGTGCAGCGTATCGAGGAGGCGAAGATTAAGGAAATACGGTTTAACAATCCAGCTCATAGGCGGTCTCTATCCCCATGAGGCAGATTTAAAGGCGCCTTTGTTACAGTTAATGTCGATGCCGTTACCGTGCTTTCGCCTGTGTGGCAAAGCCGGTAAGGTCGGCGCGTTTTCTCATTGCTCGGAGCACACTATGCCCGCCCCCGTTCTGTCCGGCCCGCAATACCTGCGCGAAGGCCTGAAGCTGGTCTTGAGTCCCGGCCTGCGTATGTTCGTGTTGTTGCCGCTGGCCATCAACCTGGTGCTGTTCGTCGGATTGATTTACTTCGCCGGCCATCAGTTCAGCCTGTGGGTCGACACCCTGATGCCCTCACTGCCGAGCTGGCTGAGTTTTCTCAGCTATGTGCTTTGGCCGCTGTTCGTCATTCTGGTGGCGCTGATGGTGTTTTTCACCTTCACCATGCTGGCCAACGTGATCGCCGCGCCGTTCAACAGTTTTCTCGCAGAGAAAGTCGAAGTGGTGGTGCGCGGCACTGACGACTTCCCGACCTTCAGTTGGGCTGAGCTGATCGCGATGATCCCGCGCACGTTCGCCCGGGAGATGCTCAAACTCGGCTACTTCCTGCCCAGAACCCTCGCGCTGCTGATCCTTTCATTTATCCCGGTGGCCAACTTGATCGCTGCGCCGCTGTGGCTGCTGTTCGGCATATGGATGATGGCGATCCAGTACATCGACTACCCGGCAGACAACCACAAGATGAGCTGGCAGGACATGCTCGCCTGGCTGCGCGAGAAGCGCTGGCAGAGCATGAGTTTTGGCGGCATCGTTTATCTGGCGCTGCTGATTCCGGTGGTGAACATCCTGATGATGCCAGCGGCCGTGGCGGGCGCGACGTTGTTTTGGGTGCGCGAGCGTGGCGCGGAAAACCTGGTGGCCAAGCCCGCCTGATCGCGTCACAAATCCATCATCGCGTTGACACAATGACGACATGGCCTCAGCCGACACTGAGGTCATGACGACAGCTCTGCATATCACTCTGATCACCGAAACCTTCCCTCCGGAAATCAACGGCGTGGCCAACACCCTTGGCCGCTTGTGCGATGGCCTGCGCGCGCGCGGGCACCTGGTAGAACTGGTGCGACCGCGCCAGGGCAGCGATCAAACACGCCTCAGTGACGATGAGCTGTTGCTCTGCCGCGGCTGGCCGCTACCGGGGTATCCGGGACTGCAATGGGGTCAGTCGTCGATGCACAAATTGCTGCGGCGCTGGAAGCGTCATCGCCCGGACGTGCTCTATATCGCCACCGAAGGGCCGCTGGGTTTGTCGGCCTTGCGGGCGGCGCGGCGGCTGGGCATTTCGGTGGTGAGCGGTTTTCATACCAACTTCCAGCAGTATTCCAACCAGTACGGTCTCGGACTGTTGACCCGACTACTGACGCATTACCTGCGCTGGTTCCATAACCGCTCCAAGCTGACCCTGGTGCCCAGCGCCAGCCAGCGAATGGAGTTGGAGCGTCGACATTTCGAGCGCCTGGCACTGCTGTCCCGTGGCGTCGACAGTCAACTGTTCCATCCGGCCAAACGACTGGGTTCACTGCGTGAAAGCTGGGGGTTGGAGAACAACGATGTCGCGCTGATTCACGTCGGCCGGCTCGCTCAGGAAAAGAACCTGGGGCTGCTCAAGCGTTGCTACCAGGCCTTGCAGTCAACTTATCCACAACGACGGATAAAGCTGATTGTGGTAGGTGAAGGCCCACAGCGTGCGCTGCTGGAAAAAGAACTGCCCGAGGCGATCTTCTGCGGCTCACAGCGCGGTGAGGCCCTGGCTTGTCACTACGCGTCCGGAGATCTGTTTCTGTTTCCAAGCCTGACCGAAACCTTCGGCAACGTGGTGCTGGAAGCACTGGCATCCGGATTGGGTGTGGTGGCCTACGATCAGGCAGCCGCGGCTCAACACATTCGCCATGGTTACAACGGCGTGCTGGCGATGCCGGGGGACGAAGAAGCATTTTGCGATGCAGCCCGTTGGCTGCTGGAAGAAGCAGAAACCTTGCGCTGCATACGACTCAACGCGCGTCAGCACGCCAGTCGCCAGGGTTGGGGGGCAATTATCGAGCAGTTTGAAGGGCAATTGCGCGGGGCCTGCGAGGTGCAAGCCGGGGCACAGCCTTTGCTGGCCATGCCCCATTCGATCAAACCAGCGTCATCAACGCCTCACGACTGAACGGCAGGATGTCCTGCTCGCGACCTTCGCGCACTTTCAGCGCCCAGTCCGGGTCGACCAGCAAGGCGCGACCCACGGCCACCAGGTCGAACTCTTCGTTATTCAACCGCTCCAACAGTTTCTCCAGGCTGGCCGGCTGCGCGACTTTGTCGGTGTTCACCATGAACTGCAGGAACTCACCGTCCAGCCCCACGCTGCCCACGGTGATGGTCGGCTTGCCCGTCAGTTTGCGGGTCCAGCCTGCCAGGTTCAGCTCGGAACCGTCGAACTCCGGCTCCCAGAAACGCCGCGTCGAGCAGTGGAAGATATCCACGCCGGCATCGGACAGCGGTTTGAGAAATTCGCCCAACGCCTCTGGGGTTTGCACCAGACGCGCGGTGTAGTCCTGCTGCTTCCACTGGGAGAAACGGAAGATGATCGGGTAGTTCGGACCGACCGCCGCACGCACGGTCTGGATCAGCTCAATGGCAAAGCGCGAACGATTGGCCAGGCTGCCACCGTATTCGTCGGTGCGCTGGTTGCTGCCCTCCCAGAAAAACTGGTCGACCAGATAACCGTGGGCGCCGTGGATCTCCACGCCGTCCATGCCGATGCTCTGCGCATCCTTGGCTGCCTGAGCGAAGGCCGCGATCACGTCCTGGATGTCCTGTTTGGTCATGCCGTGAACCACGACCTGACCATCCTTGAGTTTTTCCGATGGCCCGTAGCCCGGCACGCTGGCATCCGGCTCGGTGCCAATGCGCCGTACGCTGCCGACGTGCCACAACTGCGGAACGATCTTGCCGCCTTCGGCGTGCACCGCATCAACGACTTTTTTCCAGCCGGCCAACGCCGCTTCGCCGTAAAAGTGCGGGACGTTCGGGTAACCGTTGGAAGCCTTGTGGCCCACCGTGGTGCCCTCGGTGATGATCAGGCCCACACCCGCGGCAGCGCGGCGACGATAGTACTCGATGACTTTCGAGTTCGGCACACCGCCCGGGGAAAACGAACGGGTCATCGGTGCCATGACCACACGGGTCGGCAACTCCAGGGCACCGAGGTTAAACGGTTTGAACAAGGCTTTGACAGGCATGCGGCACTCCATGGAGAGGCGAGGTTTATGACGGCGATAATATGGAGTGTGCAAAGCCTTGGATAGCACTATTGATTGCAGTGATTAAGAGTCAAAAGACAGAGGGGTTCTGTAGGAGCACGGCTTGCCGGCGATGGCGTCCTTGAGATCGCTATCGCCGGCAAGCCGTGCTCCTACGAGAGATAGGTTCAGATCAGGGCTTTTTCGATCGCCTGAACGATCGTCGGATCATCCGGCGCGGTACGTGGCGAGAAACGCGCCAGCACGCGACCATCTTTACCGAGGAGGAATTTCTCGAAGTTCCAGGTGATATCACCCGGGAATTCCGCGCCCTCACCTGCCAACAACCGGTACAGCTGATGGCGGTCATGACCGTTGACTTCCAGCTTGCTGGACAGCGGGAAGGTCACACCGTAGTTGAGGCTGCAGAACTCTTTGATCTCGTTTTCAGTGCCCGGCTCTTGCCCGGCAAACTGATTGCACGGCAAACCCAGCACACTGAAACCTTTGCCCTTGTATTGCTGGTAGAGGTTTTCCAGAGCAGCGTACTGCGGGGTCAAACCACACTTGGAGGCGACGTTGACCACCAGCACGACGTGCCCTTTGAAGGGCGCCAGAGGCAACTCCTGGCCATCCAAAGCTTTCAATGTAAGGTCGTGAAAAGCACTCATGACGGACTCCAAATTTCCCGTGTTCTTCTCGAAACAGCCACTTGGCGATGTCGCCAAGGACAGCCGCGGACTAAAAAGGCGCCCCTCGGGCGCCTCTCCAGTTCTCGAAAGCTTAGCGCAGAAAATCAGTGGTGATGGCCACCTTCGCCATGGACGTGACCATGAGCGATTTCTTCCTGGCTGGCATCACGGATGTCGATGATTTTGACCTGGAAGTTCAAACGCTGGCCGGCCAACGGGTGGTTGCCGTCAACGGTCACGTCGTCGCCGTCCAGATCACGGATGGTGACGATTTGCATCTGGCCGTCTGGCGCGGAAGCGTGGAACTGCATGCCCACTTCCAGTTCGTCGACGCCTTCGAACATGCTGCGGCTCAGGGTGCTGACCAGTTCGGCAGCGTATTCGCCGTAGGCATCTTCAGGTTCTACGGCGACAGTCAGTTCGTCACCGACTGCTTTACCTTCCAGGGCTTTTTCCAGGCCTGGGATGATGTTACCTGCGCCTTGCAGGTAGACCAGCGGTGCGCCGCCGGCAGAGCTGTCGATGACCTCACCAGCGTCGTTGGTCAGGGTATAGTCGATGGAGACAGCCTTATTGGCGGCGATCAGCATGGGGCGAGACCTTTTGCATAAGAATATAGAAAGACCAAGTTTAGCGAAGCAAACGCCCGAAAGCGAACAGAACCCGGACGGACGGGTCGCTTCGACCGGGTCGACGATCCAGGGCTTCCATCAGGACGAGGACGGACACTGGGTTGTCGAGCTTTCCTGCGGCCATACCCAGCATCTGCGCCACCAGCCACCATGGCAATCACGAACCTGGGTGCTGGCCCCTGCCAAACGTATTAAAAAAATAGGCCAACCCTTTGATTGCGGTTGGTGCGCTCAGGGCTCGGTTAGCGATAACCTTGACGTCTGATTTCGGCAGACAGCCAGATATAGGCCGTCGCCATTGCCATGCACCTCCAGAGAATCCGCATGCAAACTTTTTTTATCGCGCCCACCGATTTTGGTGTGGGTCTGACCTCCATCAGCCTCGGGCTGGTACGTACCCTTGAGCGAGCCGGGCTGAAAGTCGGTTTCTTCAAACCCATTGCCCAGCCACATCCTGGCGACACCGGTCCTGAACGCTCCACCGAACTGATCGCCCGCACCCACGGCCTGAAGCCACCACAGCCGCTGGGCCTGGCCCACGTCGAGCGGATGCTCGGCGACGGCCAACTGGATGAGCTGCTGGAAGAAATCATCACCCTGTACCAGCAAGCCGCCATTGGCAAAGACGTGCTGATCGTCGAAGGCATGGTCCCGACCCGCAGCGCCAGCTACGCCGCACGGGTCAACCTGCACCTGGCGAAAAGTCTGGATGCCGAGGTGATTCTGGTCTCGGCACCAGAAAACGAAGTGCTCACCGAACTGTCCGGCCGGGTCGAGTTGCAGGCGCAATTGTTCGGCGGTCCAAAAGACCCGAAAGTGCTCGGCGTGATCCTTAACAAGGTCCGTACCGATGAAAGCATGGAGGCCTTCGCCGCACGCCTGAAGGAACACTCGCCCTTACTGCGCAGCGGCGACTTCCGGCTGCTCGGCTGCATTCCGTTCCAGCCGGAATTGAACGCACCGCGCACCCGCGACGTGGCAGACCTGATGGGCGCTCAGGTGCTCAATGCCGGCGACTACGAAACCCGGCGCATGACCAAGATCATCATTTGCGCACGCACCATGCGCAACACGGTCGAACTGCTCAAGCCCGGCGTACTGGTGGTGACCCCTGGCGATCGCGACGACATCATCCTCGCCGTCAGCCTCGCGGCGATGAATGGCGTACCGCTGGCCGGGCTGTTGCTGACCAGCGACACCCTGCCCGACCCTCGGATCATGGACCTCTGCCGAGGCGCCTTGCAGGCCGGGCTGCCGGTGTTGTCGGTGAGCACTGGCTCCTACGACACCGCCAACCAGTTGAACGGTTTGAACAAGGAAATCCCGATCGACGACCGCGAGCGTGCGGAGATCATCACCGACTTCGTCGCCAGCCACCTCGACGCCAACTGGCTGCACCAGCGCTGCGGCACGCCGCGTGAAATGCGCCTGTCGCCGGCAGTGTTCCGCTATCAACTGATCCAGCGCGCCCAGGCCGCCAACAAACGCATCGTCCTGCCTGAAGGCAGCGAGCCGCTGACCGTGCAGGCGGCCGCGATCTGCCAGGCGCGCGGAATTGCTCGCTGCGTGCTGCTGGCCAAGCCCGAAGACGTGCAAGCGGTCGCGCGCGCCCAAGGCATCGAGTTGCCTGAAGGTCTGGAGATTCTCGACCCGGACCTTATCCGTCAGCGCTATGTCGAGCCGATGGTCGCGCTGCGCAAGACCAAAAGCCTCAACGCCCCGATGGCCGAGCAGCAACTGGAAGACACCGTGGTGATCGGCACCATGATGCTGGCGCTGGATGAAGTCGACGGGCTGGTGTCCGGGGTCATTCACTCCACCGCCAATACCATTCGCCCAGCCCTGCAACTGATCAAGACTGCCCCCGGCTGCACATTGGTGTCGTCGGTGTTTTTCATGCTGTTCCCTGAGGAAGTGCTGGTCTACGGCGACTGCATCATGAACCCACACCCGAGTGCCAGCGAACTGGCCGAGATCGCCCTGCAAAGCGCCGACTCTGCCGCAGCCTTCGGGATCACTCCACGGGTGGCGATGCTCAGCTACTCCAGCGGTGAATCGGCCAGCGGCGAAGAAGTCGAGAAAGTCCGCGAGGCCACCTTGCTCGCCCACGAAGCGCAAAACGCGCTGCTGATCGACGGGCCGTTGCAGTACGACGCCGCAGCCAACGCAGACGTGGCTCGGCAACTGGCGCCGAACAGTCAGGTAGCCGGTCGGGCAACGGTGTTCATTTTCCCTGACCTGAACACCGGCAACACCACCCACAAAGCCGTGCAGCGCAGCGCCGACTGCGTCAGCCTGGGACCGATGCTGCAAGGCCTGCGCAAACCGGTAAATGATTTGCCGCGCGGCGCTCAGGTCGACGACATCGTCTACACCATTGCCCTGACTGCGATTCAAGCCGCCAACCGACCTATGGATGTTTAAATGCTGGATTTTCTACCTGCACCCTTGCGGGGCGTGATCGCCTCGCTGTTGTTGGCGTTGAACACCCTTCTGTTGTGCTCGTTTCTGTTCTGCGTGGCGATCTTCAAGGTGTTGCCATTCGCCCTCACCCAGCGCTTCACCCATTGGCTGATGAACCATACCCACGAGGCATGGATCAGCAACAACAAGGCATGGATGAAACTGATAGGCCAAACCCGCTGGCACCTCAGCGGGCTGGAAGGTCTGGATTATCAGCACTCGTACCTGATCACCAGCAACCACCAGAGCTGGGTCGACATCATGGTGTTGCAATACGTGCTTAACCGCCGGATTCGCCCACTGAAGTTCTTCCTCAAGCAAGAGCTGATCTGGGTTCCGGTGATCGGTCTGGCCTGGTGGGCGTTGGGTTTCCCGTTCATGAAGCGCTACTCCAAGGCTTACCTTGCCAGGCACCCGGAGAAGAAAGGTAAAGACCTGGCAACCACTCGCGAGACCTGCGACAAGTTCCGCAATAACCCGGTCGGTATTTTCAATTTCGTCGAAGGCACACGTTTCACCGAGAGTAAGCATGCACAGCAGCAATCGCCGTTCCGCTACCTGCTCAAGCCCAAGGCTGGCGGTATCGCGTTTGTGCTGGATGCCATGGGTGAGCAGCTGGAAGCCATCGTCAATGTGACCATTCATTACCCGGCCGGGCGCCCCGGTTATTGGGACCTGCTCTGTGGCAACGTGAAAGACGTGGTGGTGCACTTGCAGGAACTGAAGATCCCGCCGCAGTTCATCGGCAAGAACTACGACCAGGACGGCGTGTACCGCCTGGAGTTCCAGGGCTGGATCAATCAGTTGTGGCAGGACAAGGATGCGCTGCTTGCGCAGATGCATCGCGAGTATGCCGCGAAAAAATAGGGTGTCTGTCAGGGCCTCATCGCGGGCAAGCCTTGCTCCTACGGATTTGCGTCGTGCCACATGATGCGATCACACAAAATCTGTAGGAGCAAAGCTTGCTCGCGATGGCGATCTCAAGGACACAAAAAAGCCCGCAGATGAATGCTCATCTGCGGGCTTTTTGTTGGAAGCGAGGGCTTAGATCGCGCCGCGTTTACGCAGCAGATCCAGCACTTGCTTGACGCTTTCTTCCAGCGACAGCGTCTGGGTGTCGACCACAAGGTCAGCGTCCAGCGGCACGTCATACGGGAAGGAGTCGCCCGGGATGTTGTCACCAGCAGCGGCGTACAAACCTTGCGGATCACGTGCGGCGCAGACCAGCGGCGACGCCTGTACGTAAACGGTCAGCAAACGGTCACTGCCGATCAGCGCCTTGGCCTGTTCGCGGCCTTCGGCATCCGGTGCAACGAAAGCCGCCAGGGTCAGCAAGCCGGCTTCGTTGAACTGACGCGCAACGTGAGCCGCACGACGCCAGTTCTCGGTACGCCCGGCACGATCCTGCGGCAGACCTTTGTTCAGGTCATGACGCAGGTTCTGGCCATCGAGCACAAATACCGCACGGCCCATGTCGAACAGCTTGCGCTCGACCGCATAGGCCAGGGTGCTTTTGCCCGCACCCGAGAGGCCGCTGAACAGCACAGTGGCCGGTTGCTGGCCGAAGCGCTGGGCACGTTCTTCTGTGGCTACATGGGCCAACTTGCCGTGGTGCGTGGTGCTGCCGTGAGCCAAAGGCTGGGCGACGATCATGCCGGCGCCAACGGTGCCGTTGGTCAAGCGGTCGATGATGATGAACGAGCCGGTGGTGCGGTTGCTTTCATAACCATCGAGAGCAATCGGCGCGTCGAGACTGATTCTAACCTTGCCGATCTCGTTCAGCTGCAAGGCGCTGGCCGGGCCTTCTTCCAGAGTGTTCACGTCGACCTTGTTGACGATGCTGGCGATTGAGCCCGGCACGTAACTGGTAGCACGTTTGATGTCGTATTTCTTGCCCGGCAGCATCGGCTCTTCAGCCATCCACACCAGCATCGCTTCGAAGCTGTCGGTGACGGGCGGCACGCTGTCGGCGTGAACCAACAGGTCGCCACGGGAGATGTCGATCTCGTCTTCCATGGTCAGCGTTACGGCCTGACCCGGACCTGCGTGTTCCAGTTCACCGTCGAAGGTGACGATGGATTTCACGCGGCTGCTCTTGCCCGACGGCAGCACCACGACTTCGTCGCCCTTCTTGACGATACCGCTGGCCAGAGTGCCGGCGAAACCGCGGAAGTTCAGGTTCGGCCGGTTGACGTATTGCACCGGGAAACGCAGGTCGGTGAAGTTACGGTCGCCCGCGACTTCCACGGTTTCAAGGATTTCCATCAGCGACTGGCCGGTGTACCACGGCGAGCGCTCGGACTTGTTCACCACGTTGTCGCCCTTCAGCGCCGACATCGGCACGAAGTGCATGCTGGTGGCCTTCATCTTCAGGCCTTCAGCGAACTTCAGGTAGTCGGCCTTGATCGACTCGAACACGCCCTGATCGAAGTCCTTGAGGTCCATCTTGTTGATGGCGACGACGATGTGCTTGATGCCCAGCAACGAGGCGATAAAGCTGTGACGACGGGTCTGGGTCTGCACGCCGTAACGGGCGTCGACCAGGATGATCGCCAGGTCACAGGTGGATGCACCGGTGGCCATGTTGCGGGTGTACTGCTCATGGCCAGGGGTGTCGGCGATGATGAATTTGCGCTTGGCGGTGGAGAAATAGCGGTACGCGACATCGATGGTGATGCCTTGTTCACGCTCGGCTTGCAGGCCGTCGACCAGCAACGCCAGGTCGATGTCGTCACCGGTGGTGCCGACTTTTTTCGAATCGCGGGTAATGGCTTCCAGATGGTCTTCGTAGATCATCTTGGAGTCGTGCAGCAGGCGCCCGATCAGGGTGCTCTTGCCGTCGTCGACGTTACCGCAGGTCAGAAAGCGCAGCAGCTCTTTACGTTCGTGCTGGCCCAGGTAGGCGAGGATGTCCTCGCTGATCAAATCAGATTGGTGGCTCATTGCATTCAAGCTCCAAGCTGTAAGCTTCAAGCGGCAAGCTTGTCGGCGTACAGCTAGTCAGAAATTTTGTTGATCAACCCGCACAGCATCTTTGAAAGCTCGCGAGATTCTGAAATCCAAAGTGCCGCCAACGGTTCTCTGATGTAACCAATTTCACTGCCAATGATTATCTGTGTTCGCAACTCCCCGCAGGAAGCTTTGGCTATAGACAGAAATCGACATTTTTCCTTTGCAGTGAAACGTTCCATTCCCTCGGCAATGTTGCTGGGAATCGAAAGCCCTGAACGAGTGATCTGACTTTTAAAGGCCAGATCACTGCATTCAGCCATTTCCTTGTAGAGGTTGACTGCCAAGGATTTGGCTCTTTGCCAAACCACCAGTTTCTCGAAATCCATTTCGATAACCCGCTTTTGATTCGCTTGCAGCTTGCCACTTGACGCTTGCGGCTGCTTCTTAGAAATAACCTTGACGTTTTTTGTCTTCCATCGAGCCGGCGCCATCGTGATCGATGACCCGGCCCTGGCGCTCGGAAGTTCGCGTCAGGAGCATTTCCTGAATGATGTCCGTGAGGCTTTCGGCCTCGGACTCCACCGCGCCCGTCAACGGGTAGCAGCCAAGGGTACGGAAACGCACTTTCTTTTTGACGATGCGGGCTTTGTCTTCGTCGCTCAGGTGCTCGAGGATGCGCTCGTCGTCGATCATGATCAGCGTGCCGTTCTTCTCGATGACATCGCGCTCGGCGGCGAAGTACAACGGAACGATCGGGATGCCTTCAAGGTAGATGTACTGCCAGATGTCCAGTTCGGTCCAGTTCGACAGCGGGAATACGCGGATCGACTCGCCTTTGTTGACCTTGCCGTTGTAGACGTTCCACAGCTCGGGACGCTGGTTTTTCGGATCCCAGCGGTGCTTGCTGTCGCGGAACGAGTACACGCGCTCTTTGGCGCGGGATTTCTCTTCATCGCGGCGCGCACCACCGAAGGCAGCGTCGAAGCCGTACTTGTCCAAAGCCTGTTTCAGGCCTTCGGTCTTCATGATGTCGGTGTGCTTGGCACTGCCGTGGGTGAAGGGGTTGATCCCTTGCGCCACGCCTTCCGGGTTGACGTGGGTAATCAGGTCAAGACCCAGCTCTGCGACCATCTTGTCGCGGAAGCTGTACATCTCCTTGAATTTCCACTGGGTGTCGACGTGCATCACCGGAAACGGCAGCTTGCCCGGGAAGAACGCCTTGCGTGCCAGATGCAGCATCACGGCGGAGTCTTTACCGATGGAGTACAGCATCACCGGGTTGTCGAACTCGGCGGCCACCTCGCGGATGATGTGGCTGCGTTCCGCCTCCAGCTGTTTCAGATGCGTCAGTTTGTCGACCATGGCTACTCACGAAAGCTTTCTTATGAACGGCCAGCGGGCCGTGTTCGAGCGGCGAATGCTAGCACAGCGACCTCTTCTAATCAGGACACCAACTAGATCGAAAGAGCATATGAATATACCTGCTCGTTCGGGCACCGCAGGCCCGCTCCCACATTTGATATTCGGCCATCAGATTGGATTTGGGAAGTCGATGAAGATGTGTTCAAGGGCAAACCGTCGCGCCAGGTAATCCCCCAGCGCCTGCACGCCGTAGCGTTCGGTGGCGTGATGACCGGCGGCGATGAAGCTGATGTCGTTTTCCCGAGCGCTGTGGAAGGTTTGCTCGGACGCTTCGCCGCTCAGGTACAGGTCGACACCGGCCAGTACCGCCTGATCGATATAACCCTGGCCGCCGCCCGTGCACCAGCCGACGCGCCGGACCATCTCGCTGCCCTCGATCAGCAGCGGCTCACGACCCATGACCTCTTGCACATGACGGGCAAAGTCGCGCGCGGTCATGGGTTCGGCAAGCGAGCCGACCAGTCCGACCACTTTGAGGTTTTCCGGGTCCAGCGGGCCTTCGACCGTAATGTCCAACTGGCGAGCCAGTTGCACGTTGTTGCCCACTTCCGGATGCAAATCCAGCGGCAAATGATAGGCCAGAAGGCTGATGTCGTGCTTGAGCAAGGTTTTGAGCCTACGCTGCTTCATACCGGTGATGCAGGGGTTCTCGCCTTTCCAGAAGTAACCGTGGTGCACCAGCACCAGATCGGCCTTGGCTTCGACTGCTGCATCGAGCAATGCCTGGCTGGCCGTGACACCGCTGACGATGCGCATGACTTGCGGCCGACCTTCGACTTGCAGGCCGTTGGGGCAATAGTCGGCAATCCGCGAACTGGCAAGGTAACGGTCCGCTTCTTCTACCAGGGTGCTCAGGGCGACGGCCATAAAAGACTCCTAAATATCCCGTTCAGAGGCGCGCGTGGCCTCGTATAATGCGCGACATTATGGGCCGTAGACGGCTCTCCGTAACCTCCCAGGATTTGTTCAATGCTCAAGGGTCTGCGTTTTTTGGGCTGGCCGCTGCTGGCCGGCGTGCTTATCGCGTTGTTGATCATCCAGCGTTATCCACAATGGGTCGGGCTCCCAAGCCTGGATGTGAACCTGCAGCAAGCCCCACAAACCACTCAGACCCAACAGGGGCCGGTGTCTTATGCGGATGCCGTGGTTATCGCCGCACCGGCGGTGGTCAACCTCTACACCACCAAAGTGGTCAACAAAACCAGCCACCCGCTGTTTGAAGATCCACAATTTCGGCGGTTCTTCGGCGACAACGAGCCCAAGCAGAAGCGCATGGAGTCGAGTCTCGGTTCTGGCGTGATCATGAGCCCGGAAGGTTACTTGCTGACCAACAACCACGTGACCACGGGCGCCGACCAGATTGTGGTGGCGCTCAAGGATGGTCGTGAAACCCTGGCCCGCGTGATCGGCAGCGACCCGGAAACCGACCTCGCGGTGCTGAAAATCGATTTGAAGAACCTGCCGTCGATCACCGTCGGCCGTTCCGAAAGCGTGCGCGTTGGCGATGTCGCGCTGGCCATCGGCAACCCGTTTGGTGTCGGCCAGACCGTGACCATGGGCATCATCAGCGCCACCGGGCGTAATCAACTGGGCCTGAACAACTACGAAGACTTCATCCAGACCGACGCCGCGATCAACCCGGGCAACTCCGGCGGTGCGCTGGTGGATGCCAACGGCAACCTGACCGGGATCAATACCGCGATCTTTTCCAAATCCGGCGGCTCTCAGGGCATTGGTTTCGCGATCCCGATCAAGCTGGCGATGGAAGTGATGAAGTCGATCATCGAGCACGGTCAGGTGATTCGCGGCTGGCTCGGGATTGAAGTGCAGCCGTTGAGCCAGGAGCTGGCAGAGTCGTACGGCCTGTCCGGGCGTCCGGGGATTGTCGTTGCGGGGATTTTCCGCGACGGCCCGGCGCAAAAAGCCGGTCTGCAATTGGGCGATGTGATCCTCAGCATTGACGGCGAACCGGCCGGCGATGGCCGGCGTTCGATGAACCAGGTGGCACGGATCAAACCGACCGACAAGGTCACCGTTCAGGTCATGCGTAATGGCAAGGAACTCAAGCTGACCGCAGAAATCGGTCTGCGTCCGCCGCCAGCACCGGTCAAGGAACAAGAATAAGCGGGCAATACAAATCAATGTGGGAGCGAGCCTGCTCGCGATGAGGCCGTAACATTCAACATCATCGTTGACTGTTAAACCGCCATCGCGAGCAAGCTCGCTCCCACAGGTTCGGCGTTGTGTTACAGGTCGCCGAGACCGTCGATCAACGCCTGGTTCTGCTCTGGCGTACCGATGGTGATGCGCAGGAACTGGGCAATCCGTTCCTGCTTGAAGTGCCGGACGATTACGCCTTGCTCGCGCAATTTCGCCGCCAGAGCTGCCGCATCTTGCTGCGGGTGACGGGCGAAGATGAAGTTCGCTGCCGACGGTAACACCTCAAAGCCCTTCTCCTGCAATTGCTCGACCACACGCTCACGACTGTCGATCACCAGCTGACAGGTCTTGTCGAAGTACTCGCGATCTTCAAACGCCGCCGCCGCACCGACGATTGCCAGGCGATCCAGCGGATAGGAGTTGAAGCTGTTCTTGATCCGCTCCAGCGCCTCGATCAAGTCCGGATGCCCCACCGCCAGGCCCACACGCAAGCCGGCCAGCGAACGCGACTTGGAGAGGGTTTGAGTCACCAGCAGATTCGGGTAACGGTCGACCAGGCTGATCGCCGTTTCACCGCCGAAGTCGATATAGGCTTCGTCGACGACCACCACCGAATCAGGGCTGGCCTTGAGGATTTGTTCCACGGCATCCAGCGCCAACAGGCAACCGGTGGGTGCGTTCGGGTTGGGGAAAATGATCCCGCCATTTGGCTTGGCGTAGTCCGAGACGCGAATCTGGAACTGCTCGTCCAGCGGCACCGCGTCGAACGGAATGCCATACAAGCCGCAATACACCGGGTAAAAGCTGTAGCTGATGTCCGGGAACAACAGCGGTTGACCGTGCTGGAACAGGCCGTGAAAAACATGGGCCAGTACTTCATCGGAACCGTTGCCGAGGAACACCTGATTGCCCTGTACGCCGTAATACTTGGCCACCGCCTGCTTGAGCAGGTCGCTGTTGGGGTCCGGGTACAGACGCAGGTTGTCGTTCAGTTCGGTTTGCATCGCCGCCAGTGCTTTGGGCGATGGACCGTAAGGATTTTCATTGGTGTTGAGCTTGACCAGCTTCGCCAGTTTCGGCTGCTCGCCCGGCACGTACGGCACCAGATCCTTGACGAAAGGACTCCAGAATTTACTCATGCTTGTTCCCCCTGTCCTTCAATAAAGAGCTCGTCAACGATGCGGTATTCGGCGCTGCGGGCGTGGGCAGTCAGCGACTCGCCACGGGCCAGCACGGAAGCGGTCTTGCCCAGTTCGGAGGCACCCTGCTCGGAGCAGAAGATGATCGACGAACGTTTCTGGAAGTCATAAACCCCCAGCGGCGAGGAAAAACGCGCGGTGCCGGAAGTCGGCAGCACGTGGTTGGGACCGGCGCAGTAATCGCCCAAGGCCTCGGATGTATGGCGGCCCATGAAGATTGCACCGGCGTGGCGGATCTGCGGCAGCCAGGCTTGCGGATCGGCCACAGACAGTTCCAGGTGTTCCGGCGCAATGCGGTTGGCAACGTCGATAGCCTGCTGCATGTCGCGAACCTGGATCAGCGCACCACGACCGTTGATCGAGGTTTCGATGATTTCGGCGCGCTCCATGGTTGGCAGCAGTTTGGCAATGCTCGCCGCCACCTTGTCGAGGAATTCGGCGTCGGGGCTGACCAGAATCGCCTGGGCGTCTTCGTCGTGCTCGGCCTGGGAGAACAGGTCCATGGCGATCCAGTCCGGATCGGTCTGGCCGTCGCACACTACGAGGATCTCAGAAGGGCCGGCGATCATGTCGATACCGACCTGACCGAACACGTGACGCTTGGCGGTAGCGACATAGATGTTGCCCGGGCCGACGACTTTGTCGACCTTCGGCACGCTTTCGGTGCCATAGGCCAGCGCGGCAACCGCCTGCGCGCCACCGATGGTGAATACCCGGTCGACGCCAGCGATGCACGCCGCCGCCAGCACCAGCTCATTGACCTCACCACGTGGCGTCGGCACCACCATGACCACTTCGGTCACACCGGCAACCTTGGCCGGAATCGCATTCATCAACACCGAAGACGGATAGGACGCTTTACCGCCCGGTACGTACAGACCGGCGCGATCCAGCGGCGTGACCTTCTGGCCCAGCACCGTACCGTCGGCTTCGGTGTAGCTCCAGGAGTCCTGCTTCTGTTTTTCGTGATAGCTGCGAACCCGCGCCGCGGCTTTTTCCAGGGCTTCGCGCTGAGGCACGGTGATTCGGGTCAGTGCCAGTTCCAGACGCTCGCGCGGCAGGATCAGGTCGGCCATCGACGCCACTTGCAGGCCGTCGAACTTCTGGGTGAACTCAACCAGCGCCGAATCGCCGCGCTCACGCACAGCCTTGATAATCTCCAGCACCCGCTGATTGACCGAGTCGTCAGACACACTTTCCCAGCTCAGCAGATGATCCAGATGATGCGCGAAATCCGGGTCAGCAGCGTTGAGTCGGCGAATTGCAGTCGGTGCGGTCATAGCGAGAGCCTCATAGGAATGGCGAAAACTCAGGTACCCGAAGCTACCATCGATCCGCTTGGGCACCTGAGAATTCTGGCTATGAGGCGGATAGACGGGCGCGACTCAACGTCGCGCAGGTGAATCAGCCGCGGTGTCGAGACTCCACTGCCTTGCGCAGGGTGTCGATCAACGCCTGGATACGGGCGTGCTGCATTTTCATCGACGCTTTGTTGACGATCAGCCGGGAGCTGATGGCAGCAATGAAATCCTGTGGCTCCAGGCCGTTGGCCCGCAGCGTGTTACCGGTATCGACCACGTCGATGATCTTGTCCGCCAGACCGATCAGCGGCGCCAGCTCCATCGAACCATAAAGCTTGATGATGTCGACCTGACGACCCTGCTCGGCGTAGTAACGCTTGGCAACGTTGACGAACTTAGTGGCGATGCGCAGACGGCCCTTGGGCTCGACCGCGCCGATTTTACCGGCGGTCATCAGCTTGCACTGGGCAATTTGCAGATCCAGTGGCTCGTACAGGCCCTGGCCGCCGTATTCCATCAGCACATCTTTACCGGCGACGCCCAGGTCGGCGGCACCATGCTCGACGTAGGTCGGCACATCGGTGGCGCGCACGATCAGCAAGCGCACATCGGCCTGAGTCGTGGGGATGATCAGCTTGCGGCTCTTGTCCGGATTCTCGGTCGGCACGATGCCCGCTTCAGCCAGAAGCGGCAGGGTGTCGTCAAGGATGCGGCCCTTGGACAGTGCGATGGTCAACATGGGAAACGTCAGTCCTTATCAAGGTACTCATGCCCGGTCGCGAACGGCGCCGGACACACATCGAGCCGTAACCGCCTCGATTTCAACAAATCTCCAGATTACGTAACAGCTACTACGTTGCTACATAATCTGGGGGCACGTCCGTGTGCCCATGAAGCAGAAACTAGCCCGGTACGCGGCGGATTTTCGCGCCGAGCATCTGCAGTTTCTCTTCGATGCACTCGTAACCACGGTCAATGTGGTAGATGCGGTCGATCAGTGTATCGCCTTCGGCCATCAGTGCCGAAATCACCAGACTGGCAGAAGCCCGCAGGTCGGTAGCCATGACTGGCGCGCCTTTGAGGACTTCGGTACCGGTCACGATCGCAGTGTTGCCTTCGACCTGGATCTTGGCGCCCATGCGGTGCAATTCGTAAACGTGCATGAAGCGATTTTCGAAGATCGTCTCGATGACCGCGCCAGTGCCTTCGGCAATCGCGTTGAGGGAGATGAACTGCGCTTGCATGTCGGTTGGGAACGCCGGGTATGGAGCGGTCCTCACATTGACGGCTTTAGGCCGTTTGCCGTGCATGTTCAGCTCGATCCAGTCTTCGCCGGTGGTGACTTCGGCGCCTGCTTCCTTGAGTTTTTCCAGAACGGCTTCAAGGATGGTCGGATCGGTATCCTTGACCTTCACGCGGCCGCCAGTCACGGCAGCAGCTACCAGATAAGTACCGGTTTCGATACGGTCCGGCATGACTTTGTAAGTCGTGGTGTGCAGACGCTTCACACCTTCGATGGTGATGGTGTCGGTGCCGGCACCCTGGACGTTGGCGCCCATGGCATTGAGGAAGTTCGCCAGGTCGACGACTTCAGGCTCACGGGCAGCGTTTTGCAGCACACTGCGGCCGTTGGCCAGCGCCGCGGCCATCATGATGTTCTCGGTACCGGTCACGCTGACGGTATCGAAGAAGAAGTTTGCACCGCGCAGGCCGCCTTCTGGCGCCTTCGCTTTGATGTAGCCCCCTTCCACGTCAATGGTTGCACCCATGGCTTCAAGGCCACGGATGTGCAAGTCGACCGGACGCGAACCAATGGCGCAACCGCCAGGCAGTGCGACTTCAGCTTCACCGAAACGCGCGACCATCGGGCCCAGAACCAGAATCGACGCACGCATGGTTTTAACCAGTTCGTACGGAGCGATCAGGGTCTTGATGGTGCGTGGGTCGATTTCGACGCTGAGTTTCTCGTCGATCACCGGCTCAATGCCCATGCGACCGAACAGCTCGATCATGGTGGTGATGTCGTGCAGGTGCGGCAGGTTGGCGACCGTTACTGGGCCATCGCACAGCAGCGTTGCAGCCAGAATCGGCAGGGCAGAGTTCTTTGCCCCGGAGATGCGAATTTCGCCATCAAGACGAACGCCGCCGGTAATAATCAATTTATCCATAAGAATCTCGACGCCCTTGGGCTCAGGTGCGCTCGGCCCAGGCCGCGCTGCTGAAAAATTTCATAGTGACCGCATGGATGCTGCCATCGGTGATCCATGGGTTCAAATGGGCATAGATCTGCTGCTGACGCTTGACCGGGCTCAATGCCGCCAGTTCATCGCTAATCACGTTCAGCTGAAAGTTGCAGCCTTCGCCCTCAACTTCTACCTGTACCGGTAAAAGAGTCTCGGACAGCTTTTCTTCAAGGAAGCTCTTAACTTCGTAGGCCTGCATGCTCAACCTCAATCGGCGCCCTGTGCGCGCGGGTCGGACATCATACAAAAAAGCCCCGCGCCTGCGAACCCCGCATAGCAGGACTCTGACGGGGGCTTCTTTATAGATGGTAGTTATGGATGCGCCAATAGCTCGGTTATTTCGCTGACCTGAGCGATTTCGCGCATGTCGTCGGGCAGCGAACGGATGCTCAGCGCCTTGCCCGCCGCTTGCGCGTCACGCATAAAGCACAGCAACAACGACAAACCGACACTACTGGACTTTTGCACACCCGAACAATCAAGCACCAATGCTGGCGCCGTGCTCGACTTGATCAACGCCTGGCCCTGCTTGCGCAGGCCCGGCCCGGTACGGTAATCGAGTACACCACTGAGCATCAGCTCACCGGCCTCGCCCATGCGGACAGCCGACTCACTCATTGAACAGTCTTCTTCTGAGTCGTTTCCGCTTCGGTCTTTTCCTTGGCTTTGGCGACTTCACCGGCCCAACCATTGATGGTCTTGTCCAGGTCATTGCGATTGCGCTGCATCGCGTCGGCGAACTGGTCGCGGAATATCTTGCCAATGTTGATGCCGTTAATGATCACGTTACGCAGTTTCCACTCGCCATTGATCTTCTCGAGGGTGTACTGCACCGGGTAAATCGCGCCGTTGCTGCCCTTGACAGTCATGCCAACGCTTGTACGGTCTCCCGACTCGTTCTTGGCAGGATCGACGACGATGCCCTGGTTGTTGTACTCGAGCAAGGCATTGCCATAGAACTGGAACAGGCCGCGCTTGAAGTTATCTTCAAAGGTTTTCATTTGCGCCGGTGTGGCTTTGCCCGAGTACTTGACCGTCATGATGCTCTTGGAGATGCCCTCGGCATCCACCACGGGCCCAACGATGGTGTTCAAGGCATCGTAAAAGCCATTCGGATCCTGCTTGTACTTCGCTTTATTGGCCGTCAGGTCGGCGAGCAGCCGATTGGTGGTGTCCTGCACGATATCGTGCGCGGACTGCGCAGCCACGGCATTACCCATAAATGGCAAGACCGCCAGTAAAACCAACAGGCCACGTCGCAAGGTAGAGATCATGAAAAAACTCCTTATTTAGCGTCTTTGCTAACGGTATTGAGCAGGAATTTACCGATCAGGTCTTCGAGCACCAGCGACGACTGCGTGTCATGGATGGTCCCGCCATCCTTGAGCAGAGTCTGTTCCCCGCCCACGCTGATACCGACGTACTTCTCGCCCAACAGGCCAGCAGTGAGGATAGATGCAGTGGAGTCCGTCGGCAGATTATCTACGCGCTTTTCCAACTGCAGCGTCACCCGACCGGTGAAACTGTCGCGATCCAGATCGATAGCCGTGACCTTGCCGATAGTCACACCGGCCATGGTCACTTTTGATCTGACCGTCAAACCGGCGATATTGTCGAAATACGCATAAAGTTTATAGCTATCGGTGCTCGAAACAGGGGACAGTCCACTGACCCGCAGGGCAAGCAACACTAAAGCCAGGATGCCAGCCAGCAAGAAAAGGCCGACACCGATTTCCAGGGTGCGGTTTTGCATCAGAAATCTCCAAACATCAAGGCAGTCAAAATAAAGTCCAGGCCGAGAATGGCCAATGAGGCATACACCACGGTCTTGGTGGTGGCACGACTGATCCCTTCTGAAGTGGGTTCGCAGTCATAGCCTTGGAATACGGCGATCCAGGTCACGACAAAGGCAAAGACGATGCTTTTAATAATGCCATTGAACACGTCACCATCGAACGTCACGCTGTTTTGCATGTTCGACCAGTAGGAACCTTCATACACACCCAACCAGTCGACGGCCACCCAGGAGCCGCCCCAGATCCCGACCACGCTGAAAATCATCGCCAGCAGCGGCAGGGAAATGAAGCCGGCCCACAGCCGGGGGGCAATGATGTACTTGAGCGGGTCGACGCCAATCATTTCCAGACTGGACAACTGCTCGGTGGATTTCATGTTACCGATTTCAGCGGTCAACGCAGAACCGGCACGCCCGGCGAACAGCAACGCGGTCACCACCGGCCCCAGTTCACGCAACAGCGTCAGTGCAACCATCTGCCCGACCGCCTGCTCCGAACCGTAACTGGACAAAATGTTGAAGCCTTGCAGCGCCAGCACCATCCCGATGAATATCCCGGAGACCACGATGATCACCAGGGACATCACGCCGACCGAGTGCAGTTGCTTGACCAGCAAGCCAAAAGCGCCGCTGATGCCACCACGCCCCAGCAGGGCGTGAAACAGGAACAGCGATGAACGACCGAGCACCGCAACGCTGTCGATGCCGGCCTGACCGAATCGACGAACTCTCTCTATAAGTGAAATCTTGCGCATCAGCGCTTCCCCAGAAGATCTGCGCGGTAATCCGTCGCTGGAAAGTGGAACGGTACCGGCCCGTCTGGATCACCTTTCATGAATTGGTGAATCCGCGGATTATCGGAGTCCATCAGCTCATCGGGAGTCCCCTGCCCCAACACCTGCCCATCGCCCACGACATACAGGTAATCGGCAATGCTCGCGGTTTCGGCCAGGTCATGGGAAACCACGATGCTGGTGATGCCCAAGGCGTCGTTGAGCAGACGGATCAGACGCACCAGTACGCCCATGGCGATTGGGTCCTGACCGACAAAAGGCTCGTCGTACATCAGAATCTGCGGATCAAGGGCAATGGCCCGCGCCAGCGCGACACGACGCTTCATGCCACCGGACAGCTCATCGGGCATCAGGTCGATCGCACCGCGCAACCCCACCGCCTGCAACTTGAGCAAAACGATGTCACGGATCATTTCATCCGGAAGCTGGGTGTGAACACGCAGTGGAAAGGCTATGTTTTCGAAAACATCGAGGTCTGTGAACAGTGCGCCGCTCTGAAACAGCACGCCCATATGCTTGCGCGCATCAAACAGATCGCTGCGCGACAGCTTGGGCAAATTTTGACCGTTGACCCACACTTCGCCACTTGAAGGGCGCAACTGCGCGCCCATCAGGCGCAGCAGTGTGGTTTTTCCGCAGCCGGAAGGTCCCATGATACCGGTGACCTTACCGCGCGGAATGCGAATATCGACATTATTGAAAATGCTGCGCGCGCCGCGCTTGAAGGACACTCCCTTCAGCTCGACCGCGTAGGCGTTATCGGCACTCATCTAAACTCCTTGCGATGCAAGCCTCTCACTCGGACGCCGCGCTCCCTGCCGAGAGCACATGACATCCTGGGCAGGCCGAACTGGCGACGAACTATATCACTGCTAATGCAAAGCGCCCAAGGCCGAAGCCTGCGGTGTTCAGCATCAAGACAGGCAAAAAGACGCAAGTTTCAGCATTTGGGGGAGTCGCCTGAATAAAGCACGACGAACTAACGTGAGGGATTTGATCATTACCGCTATAATCGCCGCCTTTTCATCAGGCTATACGATTTCTGACATGAGCCAATCCAGCGACCTGATTCAATCAGCACAACGCACCATCCGCCTCGAGCTTGAAGCCGTAGAAGGCTTGCTGGCCCATATCGACGCGGATTTCGTACGCGCTTGCGAGATGATTCTGGCCAGCAAGGGCCGCGTGGTAGTGGTCGGCATGGGCAAATCCGGGCACATCGGCAACAAGATTGCGGCCACCCTTGCCAGCACCGGCACCACGGCTTTCTTCGTGCACCCGGCCGAAGCCAGTCACGGCGATATGGGCATGATCACCCGCGACGACATCATCCTCGCGTTGTCGAACTCCGGCTCCACCAACGAAATTGTCACGCTGCTGCCGCTGATCAAGCGTCTGGGCATCAAACTGATCAGTCTGACCGGCAACCCTGGTTCGCCATTGGCCAAGGCTGCCGAAGTGAACCTCAATGTTCATGTCGAGCACGAAGCCTGCCCACTGAACCTGGCGCCGACCTCCTCTACCACCGCAGCGCTGGTGATGGGTGATGCACTGGCCGTTGCCTTGCTGGAGGCCCGCGGTTTTACAGCCGAAGACTTCGCGTTTTCACACCCTGGCGGCGCTCTGGGTCGTCGCTTGTTGCTGAAGGTCGAAAACGTCATGCACGCGGGCCAGGAATTGCCGCAAGTCGTGCGCGGTACACTGCTCAAAGACGCGCTGATGGAAATGACCCGCAAGGGCCTGGGCATGACCGTGATACTGGAAGCTGACGGTAAACTCGCCGGCATCTTCACGGACGGCGACCTGCGCCGCACGCTGGACCGGACCATCGATATTCATCAAGCCACCATCGACGACGTCATGACCCCTCATGGCAAGACTGCACGCGCCGAGATGCTCGCCGCCGAAGCCCTGAAGATCATGGAAGACCACAAAATCAACGCCCTGGTGGTGGTCGACAGCGAGGACCGTCCGGTGGGCGCCTTGAACATGCACGATTTGCTGCGTGCGGGAGTAATGTAATGAGCACGGACCTGCTGCAACGCGGCAAAAACATCAAGCTGGCGGTTTTCGACGTTGACGGAGTGCTGACTGACGGTCGCCTGTACTTCCTCGAGGACGGCAGCGAATTCAAGACGTTCAACACCCTCGACGGCCAGGGCATCAAGATGCTGATGGCCTCCGGCGTGACAACCGCCATTATCAGCGGACGCAAAACCCCGGTGGTCGAACGACGGGCCAAAAACCTCGGCATTCCTCACCTGTATCAGGGCCGCGAGGACAAACTGGTGGTACTCGACGAGCTTCTGGCGCAACTGGGCCTAAGCTATGAGCAGGTTGCCTACCTGGGCGATGACCTGCCGGATTTGCCGGTGATTCGCCGCGTGGGCCTGGGCATGGCAGTGGCCAACGCCGCCAGCTTCGTCCGCGAGCACGCTCACGGCATCACCCAGGCCCGTGGCGGCGAAGGTGCCGCTCGCGAGTTCTGTGAGCTGATCCTGCGCGCCCAGGGCAACCTTGAAGCGGCTAACGCCGCGTACCTGTGAGCCACCTATGCTGAGCAAAAAGATTCGCAACATACTGTTTTTCGGGGTCATAGCCGCACTGTTCGCGGCCGCTGGCTACTGGAACATCAGCCCGGAACGCTTCCTCGACAAGCCGGTAGCGCACGTCGACGAGAGCCAGATCGACTATTACGCCATCAACGCCCACAGTGTGCAGTACCAGCCCGATGGCAAATTGCAGTACGACCTGACCTCCGACAAGGTCGAGCATCTCAAAGCCACCGACATAACCCTGCTGACCAAGCCCGACCTGAATATGTATCGGGGCACTGCGTTCCCCTGGCACGTCCAGAGCGATCGTGGCGAGGTCAATTCGGGTGGCACTGAAGTTGAGCTGATCGACTCGGTACGTATCGCACGTACCGACGAGAAGGACCGCCCAATGCTTATTACCAGCAGTCGTATGACGGTATTCCCGCAACAGCAATATGCGCAGACCCAGCAAGCCGTTAGAATCGACGGCGCTGGTGGTGTATCGACTGGTAACGGAATGAAAGCGTATTTGAAAGACAGCAGGATACACCTGCTATCGAACGTAAGAGGACAGTATGAGGCTCGTTAAAACTCTCCCTATTTTGCTCAGTCTGGGCGCTGCACTGGGAAGCGTGAGCGCCTGGGCTCTGCCGAACGATAGCCAGCAACCTATTCGCATTCAGGCTGACGACGCTCAACTGGATGACAAACAAGGCATCGCCACCTACAAAGGTGACGTGATCATTACCCAGGGCTCGATGAAAATCACCGGCAACACCGTGACCATCACCCGCACCAAGGCCGGCGAAATCGATGTCGTGACCTCGGTGGGCAACCTGGCGTATTTCGAGCAGTTGCAGAAGGTTGGCGATCCGCAGCCGGTCAAGGGCTACGGGGTGACTATCCAGTACCATGCTGCGCAAAACCGCATCGTACTGATTGACCGCGCCAAAGTGATCAACGAAGGCAACACCACCGAAGGCGAGAAAATCGTCTACGACACCGTCAAGCAGGTTGCTAACGCAGGCCGTGCCACCGGTGCCTCGGTGACTGCGCCGCGCCCACGGGTCGATATGGTCATCCAGCCGAAGCAGAAAACCGACCAGCAGAAGGCCCAGTAATGGCAACTCTGAAAGCTCAGCATCTGGCCAAGAGCTACAAGAGCCGCCAGGTCGTGCGTGACGTCAGCCTGTCGATCGACAGCGGCCAGATCGTCGGCCTGCTTGGCCCGAACGGCGCCGGCAAGACCACCTGCTTCTACATGATCGTGGGCCTGGTCCAGGCCGATCAGGGGCGCGTACTGATCGACGACCTGGACGTCAGCCACCAGCCGATGCACGGTCGTGCACGAGCGGGTATCGGCTATCTGCCGCAAGAAGCGTCGATCTTCCGCAAACTCTCGGTCGCCGACAACATCATGGCCATCCTCGAGACCCGCAAGGAGCTCGACAAGGCCGGTCGTCGCAAGGAGCTGGAAAGCCTGCTGCAGGAATTCCACATCAACCACATCCGCGAAAACCTCGGCATGAGCCTTTCCGGTGGCGAACGTCGCCGCGTGGAAATCGCCCGTGCCCTGGCCACAGCGCCGAAATTTATCCTGCTCGACGAACCGTTCGCCGGCGTGGACCCGATTTCGGTGGGCGACATCAAGCAGATCATTCATCACCTCAAGGCCAAGGGTATCGGCGTGCTGATCACGGACCACAACGTCCGCGAAACCCTGGACATCTGCGAAACCGCTTACATCGTCAACGATGGCCAACTGATCGCCGAAGGCGACGCTGAAACCATCCTGGCCAACGACCTGGTCAAGGAAGTGTACCTGGGCCATGAATTCCGCCTGTAAGCACTGAGGTGCCTGGTCAGTCGCCGGAGCGCTTGCCCCAATAAAAACTATACGTTTTTATTGTTACAGCGCTCTAGGCAAACACTTCAGTTTCAGGCATATAATTTGCTTATGTTTGGCGCTCACGCGCCCTGTAGTGGATGGCGCATGTGCGCCGGCGAATTAAGGTGTTAAGCCCCTGCCATGAAACCATCGCTAGTCTTGAGAATGGGCCAGCAGCTGACGATGACACCGCAGCTGCAACAGGCCATCCGCCTGCTCCAATTGTCGACCCTGGACCTGCAACAGGAAATCCAGGAGGCATTGGAGTCCAATCCAATGCTCGAACGCCAGGAAGAAGGCGACGACTTCGATAACGCCGACCCGATGGCGGACAACATCGAGCAGAAACCCAACACCGATATCCAGGAACCCACCTACCAGGAAACCGCCCCCACGGTGGATAACCTCGAGGAAGGCGACTGGAACGAGCGCATCCCTAACGAACTGCCGGTCGACACCGCCTGGGAAGACGTTTACCAGACCAGCGCCAGCAGCCTGCCGAGCAACGATGACGACGAATGGGACTTCACCACTCGCACCTCCGCCGGCGAGAGCCTGCAGAGCCATCTGCTCTGGCAATTGAACCTGGCGCCAATGTCCGACACCGATCGGCTGATCGCCGTAACCCTGATCGACTGCATCAACAATCAGGGCTACCTGGACGAAACGCTTGAGGAAATCCTCGAAGCCTTCGATCCGGAACTGGACATCGAACTGGACGAGATCGAAGCCGTCCTGCATCGCATCCAGCAATTCGAGCCTGCCGGCATCGGCGCACGCAACCTCGGCGAATGCCTGTTGCTGCAACTGCGTCAACTGCCCGCCAAGACCCCTTGGCTGGCCGAGGCCAAGCGCCTCGTCATCGACTACATCGACCTGCTGGGCAGTCGCGACTACAGCCAGCTGATGCGCCGCATGAAGCTCAAGGAAGATGAACTGCGCCAGGTCATCGAACTGGTACAGAGCCTCAACCCGCGTCCGGGCTCGCAAATCGAGTCCAGCGAAGCCGAATACGTGGTTCCCGACGTCATCGTGCGCAAAGACAACGAACGCTGGCTCGTGGAGCTGAACCAGGAGTCGGTTCCGCGTTTGCGCGTCAACCCGCAATACGCCGGTTTCGTCCGTCGCGCCGACACCAGCGCCGACAACACCTTCATGCGCAATCAGTTGCAGGAAGCGCGCTGGTTCATCAAGAGCCTGCAAAGCCGCAACGAAACCCTGATGAAAGTCGCCACCCAGATCGTCGAGCACCAGCGCGGCTTCCTTGAGTACGGCGATGAAGCCATGAAGCCGTTGGTCCTGCATGACATCGCTGAAGCGGTCGGCATGCACGAGTCGACGATTTCAAGGGTGACCACGCAAAAATTCATGCATACCCCGCGCGGTATTTATGAACTGAAATACTTTTTCTCCAGCCACGTCAGCACCTCTGAAGGCGGTGAATGCTCGTCCACAGCGATCCGCGCGATCATCAAAAAACTGGTTGCCGCGGAAAATCAGAAAAAGCCGTTGAGTGACAGCAAGATCGCTGGTTTACTGGAGGCACAAGGCATTCAGGTGGCCCGCCGCACCGTCGCCAAGTACCGCGAGTCCCTTGGGATCGCGCCTTCGAGCGAACGCAAGCGGTTGATGTAGCGGGCTACGCCACAGCGTTCCAAGGTTGTGTTCGAAAAACTTTTCGGACACAGCCTAGTGGCAGGTAAACCAGCCTGCCGCCTTATGCACTGGCAACGAAGGAGAAGCTGTATGCAAGTCAATATCAGTGGACACCAACTGGAAGTGACCGAACCCCTGCGCAAATACATCGGCGAAAAACTCGAACGATTAGAAAGGCATTTCGACAAGATCACCAACGTGCAGGTCACGATGACCGTCGAGAAGCTGCTGCAGAAAATCGAAGCCACGCTGCATATCCCCGGTGGAGAAGTAGTTGCCAACGCTGAGCATAACGACATGTATGCCGCGATCGACGCTCTGACCGACAAACTGGATCGCCAACTCAAAAAGCATAAGGAAAAGACCCAGGGCCAGCTCCAAGGCGCAACCGGTCGTTAATACTCCCAACCCATGATCCGACTTGAAAACATCCTGACCCCCGGCCGTTCTTTGGTGAACGTGCCGGGCGGCAGTAAAAAACGCGCCCTTGAACAAATTGCCAACCTGATCGCCCGCGAAGTGCCGGATCTGGAGATGCAAGATGTCTTCGAGAGCCTGATTGCCCGTGAAAAACTCGGTTCCACCGGTTTTGGCAACGGCATCGCTATCCCCCACTGCCGCCTCAAAGGTTGCGAGTCGCCCATCAGTGCCTTGATGCACCTGGACGCCCCTATAGATTTCGATGCCATCGACGGTGCCCCGGTCGACCTGCTGTTCGTTTTGCTGGTCCCGCAAGCCGCTACCGATGCGCACCTGGAGCTGCTCCGCCAGATCGCCAGCATGCTTGATCGTAAAGAAGTCCGCGATCGCCTGCGCAGCGCCACCAGCAATGAAGCCTTGTATCAGGTTGTCCTCGACGAGCAGAACGGTCACTAACCATGCGCTTGATCATCGTCAGCGGCCGCTCAGGCTCAGGTAAAAGCACCGCCCTCGATGTGCTGGAGGACAACGGCTACTACTGCATCGACAACCTGCCGGCCGGCCTGTTGCCGGAATTGGCCGAGCGTGCACTGATTCACACCGAACTGGCGCAGCCTCTGGTCGCCGTCTCCATCGATGCGCGTAACCTGCCGAGCCATCTGTCACGCTTCCCGGAGCTGTTGGAAGAAGTCCGCAGCCGGCACATCCAGTGTGATGTGCTGTATCTGGACGCCGACGAAGAAACCCTGCTCAAGCGCTTTTCGGAAACCCGTCGCCGCCACCCGCTGAGCAACGCCAACCGCTCGCTGGCCGAAGCCATCAATGACGAGACCAGTCTGCTGGGGCCGATTGCCGACCTGGCCGACCTCAAGGTCAACACCACCAATCTGAACCTGTATCAGCTGCGCGATACCATCAAATTGCGTCTCTTGAACCAGCCAGAGCCAGGCACTGCGTTTCTGGTAGAGTCCTTCGGTTTCAAGCGGGGCATGCCGGTCGATGCCGACCTGGTGTTCGACGTGCGTTGCTTGCCGAACCCGTACTGGAAACCGGAACTGCGTGCTCAATCCGGGCTGGACCAGCCGGTTGCCGAGTATCTGGCTGCGCAGCCGGATGTCGAAGAGATGTTCCAGGACATCTCCAGCTACCTGCTCAAATGGCTGCCGCGCTTTGCCGCCAGCAACCGCGCTTACGTCACAATCGCCATTGGCTGCACCGGCGGGCATCACCGCTCCGTCTACCTGACCGAACGTCTGGGTCAGGTCCTGCAACAATCCCTGAAGAACGTCCAGGTTCGCCACCGCGACCTTAGCTAAAGGATTCACACCGCGATGCCCGCTCTGGAAATTGAAATCATCAACAAACTGGGCCTGCATGCCCGCGCTTCCGCCAAGTTCGTGGGCAAAGCTGCGGAGTTTCCCTGCGAGATCAGAGTGGGCCGCACCCCCGACACGAGCAAGATGGTCGATGGCAAGAGCATCATGTCCATGATGATGTTGGCCGCCGGTAAGGGAACGACGATCCACCTTAACGCAGAAGGTGATCAAGCTCAGGAGGCGCTGGATGCGTTGAAAGAGCTGATCAACAACTATTTCGGCGAAGGTGAGTAAAAGATCGCAGCCTGCGGCAGCTCCTACATGTGTTCGACGCGATATTCATGTGAGTCCTGATCCCGTAGGAGCTGCCGCAGGCTGCGATCCTTATCGCGGCCATTAAAAAAAGCGCGCCACCCAATGGGTGGCGCGCTTTTTTTTTCATAACGGTAAGGGTTTAGCTACCCGCCACCGTCATCCGCTCGATCAACACCGAACCGGTGCGAATGTTGCTGCGCAGTTCCAGGTCATTACCCACCGCAACGATCTGCTTGAACATGTCGCGCATGTTGCCGGCGATGGTCACTTCCTGGACCGCGAACTGGATTTCGCCATTCTCGACCCAGAAACCCGCCGCACCGCGAGAGTAGTCACCGGTGACCATGTTCAAGCCCTGGCCCATCAATTCGGTCACCAGCAATCCGCGCCCCATGCGTCGCAGCAGCGCCGCCTGATCTTCGTCGCCGTAGGTGACGAACAGGTTGTGCACACCACCGGAGTTGGCGGTGCTTGGCATGCCAAGTTTACGGCCTGAATAAGTACCCAACACGTAAGACACCAACTCGCCCTTCTCGACGAACGGTTTGGCATAAGTCGCCAGACCATCGCCATCGAACGCCGAACTGCCCATGGCGCGCATCAGGTGCGGACGCTCATCGATAGTCAGCCATTCAGGGAAGAGCTTCTGCCCCAGCGCACCTTCGAGGAACGACGACTTGCGGTACAGGTTTCCGCCCGAAATCGCACCCAGGAAACTGCCGAACAAACCGCCCGCCAGTTCTGCGGAAAACAGCACCGGCACTTCGCAGGTCGGCACCGGACGCGCGCCCAGGCGGCTGGCAGCACGTTGCGCTGCACGTTGACCGATGCTGACCGGATCGGCCAGCAAGTTGCCCTGGCGATTGACGTCGTACCAATAGTCGCGCTGCATCTGGCCGTCAGCTTCGGCAATCATCACGCAGCTCAGGCTGTGACGCGTCGACGCATAACCGCCGATAAAACCATGGCTGTTGCCGTACACGCGGCAACCCTGGTGAGTGCTCAAAGTGGTGCCGTCGGCGTTCTTGATCCGACTGTCGGTGGCGAACGCCGCCGCTTCACAGGCCAGCGCCCGCTCGATCGCTTGCTCCGGGGTGATGTCCCATTCGTGGAACAGATCGAAGTCCGGCAAGTCCTTGGCCATCAGCGCGGCGTCAGCCAGGCCCGAGTGTTCGTCCTCGGAGGTGTGCCTGGCGATGGCCAGGGCGGCAGCAACGGTTTCGCGAATCGCCTCGGGGCCACTGGCCGAGGTGCTGGCCGAGCCTTTGCGCTGGCCAACATACAAGGTGATACCAAAACCCTGATCACGGTTGAACTCAACGGTTTCAACTTCCCGCTGACGCACCGTGGTCGACAGGCCCTGCTCCAGAGACACGGCCACTTCGCAGGCACTGGCACCCTGACGCTTGGCTTCGGCGATGATCTGCTCGACTTGCTCTTGCAGTGCCGGCAACGCTTGTGGGCCGACGCTTTCAACTGCACTCATGCTGTTCTCCACTCAAATTCTGCTTTCGGTTAAGGTCATCGAGCGACCGGGCCGGACAAGCGGCCCCCGACTGGTTATCATGGCGGCGTTTCTTTGCGGACTGCCACCATGGTTGATTCTTACGACGACTCCCTCGACGGGGGAGAAAAAAGCAAAACCCAGGTCAAACGCGAGCTGCATGCTCTGGTTGACCTTGGCGAGCGCCTTACAACACTCAAGCCTGACTTGCTGGCAAAACTGCCGTTGTCCGACGCTTTGCGCCGGGCTCTTAGCGACGCGCCCAAGCACACCGCGAATATCGCGCGTAAACGGCACCTCATGTTTATCGGCAAACTGATGCGCGATCAGGACACCAGCGCCATTCTGTCGCTGCTTGACCAACTCGATGCCTCCACTCGCCAGTACAACGAACGTTTCCACGGTCTGGAGCGCTGGCGCGATCGCTTGATCGCCGGCGACGATGCCGTACTGGAAAAGTTCGTCGTCGACTACCCGGACGCGGATCGCCAGCAACTACGTTCCATGATCCGTCAGGCCCAGCATGAGCTCGCGCAAAGCAAGCCTCCTGCTTCCAGCCGTAAAATCTTCAAGTACATCCGTGAGCTGGACGAGACTCAACGCGGTCTGCGTTAGTCTTCGACCGGGGTGTTCGGCCACGCCGCACACCCCAGGCTCCACCTATCAACCGCCCGTGCCACCCACGGTGATCGCGTCGATTTTCAAGGTTGGCTGGCCGACACCCACCGGCACCGACTGACCATCCTTGCCGCACGTCCCTACCCCGCTGTCCAGCGCCAGGTCATTACCGACCATCGACACCCGACTCATGGCTTCCGGACCGTTACCGATCAACGTTGCCCCTTTTACCGGCGCGGTAATCTTGCCGTCCTCGATCAGGTACGCCTCGCTGGTGGAGAACACGAACTTGCCGCTGGTGATGTCGACCTGACCGCCGCCCAGATTGGCGCAGTAGATGCCTTTCTTCACCGAGGCGATGATTTCTGCCGGATCGCTTTCGCCACCGAGCATATAAGTGTTGGTCATGCGCGGCATCGGCAGGTGCGCGTAAGACTCACGGCGACCGTTGCCGGTGCGCGCCAATCCCATCAGGCGAGCGTTGAGCTTGTCCTGCATGTAGCCCTTGAGCACGCCGTTTTCGATCAGCGTGGTGCACTCGGTCGGGGTGCCTTCGTCGTCGATGCTCAGTGATCCACGGCGACCGGCCAGTGTGCCGTCATCGACGATGGTGCAGAGTTTGGACGCAACCATTTCACCCATGCGACCGCTGTAGGCCGAACTGCCTTTACGGTTGAAGTCGCCTTCCAGACCATGGCCGACCGCTTCGTGCAGCAACACGCCGGACCAACCCGACCCCAGAACCACCGGCAAAGTACCGGCCGGCGCCGGAATGGCTTCGAGATTCACCAGCGCCTGACGCAGCGCCTCACGGGCGTAGCCCATGGCACGATCTTCAGCGAGAAAATAGCGGTAATCGGTACGCCCGCCGCCGCCATGACCACCGCGTTCGCGGCGACCGTTCTGCTCGACGATCACGCTGACATTGAAGCGCACCAGTGGTCGCACATCCGCCGCCAGACCACCGTCGGTGGAGGCCACCAGAATGCGCTCCCAGACTCCGGCCATGCTCACTGTGACTTGCTGGATACGCGGATCGAGAGCGCGAGTCGCCACGTCGATACGCTTGAGCAACTCGACCTTCTCGGCGCGAGTCATTACTTCCAGTGGGTTGTCGGGACCATACAACCGGGCAACGTCCTGAGTGCTGAACGCCTGCACCGTACCGTTTTGCCCGGCGCGGGAGATCGAACGAGCGGCGCGAGCCGCCAGCCCCAGGGCTTCAAGGGTGATCGCATTGCTGTAGGCAAAACCGGTTTTTTCACCCGATTGCGCACGCACGCCGACACCCTGATCGAGGTTGAAGCTGCCTTCCTTGACGATGCCGTCTTCCAGCGCCCAGGACTCGGAAATCTGTCCCTGGAAATACAGGTCGGCCGCATCGATGCCCGGGCCGGCCAAATCACCCAACACGCTTTGCAGGTTCTCGATCGTCACGCCGCCCGGCGCTAGCAGATGTTCACTGACTGAGGACAACAACTCGCTCATAGGTTTTACGCCTTAATTCCACGTTCTGAGGCAGGTCGCTGTGCGCCCTGCGAGAAAAAGCGCCGGTGACTGGACACCGGCATCCGCGCCCGGATGGACGCCTGTTCGCTGCTATCACGTTCAGCCAGCAGCACGGCTTCGCCTTGATCCTGCTCCGCCAGCACGCGCCCCCATGGGTCGACAATCGCCGCATGGCCGAAGGTTTCACGCGGTCCCGGGTGGGTTCCGCCTTGGGCAGCGGCCAACACGTAACACTGGGTCTCGATGGCCCGCGCGCGGATCAACACTTCCCAATGGGCCGCGCCCGTCACCGCGGTAAACGCTGACGGTGCGGTAATCAGTTCCGCCCCGGCGGCGCGCAATTCGCTGTACAGCTCCGGAAAGCGCAAGTCGTAGCAAACCGTCAGGCCAACCCGGCCGACCGGCGTATCGGCAACCACCACCTTACTGCCATGAGCATAGTCATCGGATTCGCGGTAGCGCCCACGATTGTCCGCCACATCGACATCGAACAAATGCAGCTTGTCGTAGCGAGCCACCGTTTGACCGTGCTCATCGATCAGCAACGAGCAGGCATTGGATTTTGCCTGGGGCTGATCCACCGGCGGTAACGGCAAGGTGCCGGCCACTATCCATAACTTGAGGTCGCGAGCGGTCTGTTTCAACCAGGGCAGGATCGGGCCTTCGCCCACGGCCTCGGCGCGACCGATGTCAGCGATGTCACGACGGCCCATGGCGGCGAAGTTTTCCGGCAATACCGCCAGTCGCGCACCGCCCGCTGCCGCTTGCTCGAGCAAATGCCGAGCATGGGCCAGGTTGGTCGGCACGTCGCTCTGGCTGACCATTTGAATCACCGCTACAGACATGGCCATTTCCTTATCTGGAATCAACACATACAGGGGGCTTACGGCCATGCTACTCCATAGGTCTGGAGAATGGCTTTTCAAAAAGGCTTGTCGTAGGTGATTTTCGGCTCTTTCCAAGGACCTTTGATGGTGTATTTGACGCTGGCAAAGCGCGCCACGCGATCACCGATCAGCTTGTCGATCAAAAACAGTGCACCGCCTACCGCTGGCGCGCCGACAATCAGTGCAGCAATCGGCAGGTTGTTGGTCAACGGCAGGGTCAACAACAGCTGGGCATCGACCTTGTCGTTAACCATGTCCATGGTGCCGTTGAGCTCAAGATTGCTCGACGGGCCAGTCAGGGTGATCGGTTCGCGAGTGACGTACACACCATCGCTGGCCACCAGCAGCCCCTTGACCCGGTCGTAACTCAGACCTTTGCCGAACAGGTCGGAGAAGTCCAGACGCAAGCGACGGCCGATCGAGTTGAAATTGAGCAGGCCAAACACCCGCAACGCCTGCGCGCCACCTTCGACTTCGACGAACTGCCCTTTGCGTAGCGTGGCATCCAGGCTGCCGGAGTAACGCTTTGGACCGACCCAGGCCGGTGAGCCAGGCCAGCGGCCGTCGATGTCCATATGGAACTCTTCGCTGGTCACCGTCGGCGCGAAGCCCCAGCCCTTGAGCACATCTCCGAGATTCTTGCCCTCAAGACGGCCCTTGTACCAACTGCTGCTGGCACCCGCCACGCCTTCCCAGCCACCCGCGCCCTGCAACTGCATGCCTTTGAGGCCCAGATTCATGCTGTTGAAGGCAATGCCCTTGACGATTGGACGGACCTTCAGCGACCAGGCGCCCACCAGGTCAGCGCCCTGATACAGCTCGTCAATCTTGATATCCAGTGCGGGAATTTTCGTCGGATCGACCGAAGCCAGCGGGTCCGGTGCATTTTCGTCGGCCTGCACCTTCGGATCAGGCGCCGGCAACCGCACGTATTGCAGGCTGATCGCAATCGACGCGGACTTGGCGTCGGGAATCCCGACAGTGCCTTTGGCCTGCTGGCTATCGAGTTGCAACGTCCAGGCAGTCGGCTTGCGATCCAGTTGCAGGTGAGCCTGATCCAGCGTAGTGCCAAACCCCGTGAGCTTGTCGACCTTGAAGTCCGCACCACTGAGCAGTTGCTTGGCGCTACCGCCCGGATCCTTTCCGGCATAGCGATCAATCAGGGCTTTCCATGGCTCGACATCCAGTTCCGACAGCACGCCACGAATGCGCAGGCCTTTATCGCCAGGCAACTGCGCGTTGCCGTTACCCATGAACAACTCGCCACGGCCATCGGCAAAATTGCCGCTGGGCGCTGCGAAGGTGAAATCCGCCAGGTTGCCATAGTTGAGCCAGTAACGCCGTTCCGGCCCTTGCAGGGTCATGCGCAACACCGTGTCGCGACCTTGCGCGGCGGACATGCCGAAAGGTGCCGGCAAATCGACTGCAACGCCCTTGAGGCTGGAGCTGACCATCAACTGGCTGTCGGCGCCGTCGAGGTTGAGCTGCATCTGATAAGGGATAGTCCCGGAAACTGGCAACGGCTGAGTGACGTTCAGCCAATCGGTGAGTTTTTTCACCGCCACCTGGCCGTTGGCGGTTACCCGGGTGTTGAGTTTGCCAGGGCTGCCATCGGCATAAATCTGTGCACTGATCGGCCGGTCGAAAGCCTGCGCAGTAATGTTCTGGCCACTCAAACCCTTGGCGCTGTCAAAGCGGAAATCACCCTTGAGCTGCGTCAGCTCAAGCACCGGATCGCTCAGTTTCAGACGCGATTTGGCGGTTTTGAAGTCGACCACAATCTTCGGTTCTTCGCCCTTGGCCAAGGGGATATCCAGTTTCAGATTACCTTGCAATTCACCTTCACCCTGCCAACCAGCGAAGGTCGGACCGGTGCCAATCGGCGCGTCCTGAAGAATCTTCAGGCCGTCACCCAGACCACCGGCGAAAGCACCGTCGAGGAACAGATGAGGGTTCTGCCCGGCGGGCGCATGGGGAATGTTGACGTAGATATCGCGCACCTGGGTATCGAGCAACTGGCCCTTGCTGGCCAGAATGCGTACACCACTGTCCTCGATGAACACATCGCCGCTGACCTTGCCGACATGTGGCCAACCCGGCTGAAAGGCCAGTTCGGCGTCGTGCACTTTGAAGAACAGGCTGATGCTGCGTGCAGTGCCGGTGGCATCGTGGTTCAGCGAACCCTGATACTGGAAGAAACCTTCATCCACCGCACCTTTGAGAATCGCCGTACGCAGCCACTCATCCAGCGCCGGACTCAAGACCTTCGGCAGGTACTTGGCGGTGTAGCGTCCGTCCCCCTCCAGCAGACCGACCCGCAGGTCCATGTAGTCTTCCTGAGTGTGATCGAAATGCAGGCGAATCAGGAAGTCACCGGCAATCTTGCCCTCTTCGCCCAGCACCTTCAGGTACGGAGCGATCAGGGTGAAACCTTGTTGATCGAGTTTCCAGGTCAGCCGGGCATTGGCCTGAATGTACTGCCATGGCTTGGCGAAAATCGGGTCCAGGTGCAAGGAAAAATCCTTGCTGTCCATGCGCAGCTCACCTTGGCCGAGGTCACCGCTGATGCTTCCGGAAACGTTACGCGCCGCCGGAGCACCGTGATAAGCATCAAACCCGACACGCTCAAGATTGGCGGCGAAGCTGAATTTGCTGTCATCGGTAGCCTCGGGCCGGATGTCGATCAGCACGTTGCGCAAAGCACCGGTGACCTTGAGCCGCTCGACCACCGTGGCGAAATCTTTGGGCAGCGGCCCCAACGCATTCAGCAACGGTGTAATCGGGGTGAGGTCAACGCGGTCGGCTTGCAGGTGCCAGAGCTCCGAGGTCTTTTCCGTGGTCGCGGTCTGTTGAAGCTGCAGATGGGTCTCCCAGCGGGTTTCCCCCAGCGTCATGGCCAGAGAATCGAAGGACACCTGGAAACCTTCGGTACTGCGCTGGAAGTACCCGTTGAACGCCAGATTGTCGATCTTGATCGGTGTGCGTTCGGCGTAGCCACCCTTGATTTGCGGCGCGTTGAGACGAACCGCGGCGCTTTGCAGGGTACCCTTGCTCCAGTTAACCCAAAGCTCGCCACCGGCCTTGATCTCGGAAAAATTCCATTGCCGGGTTATGCGCTCGGGCAACCATTTCGACCAGTCACTTTGTGGCAGGCTGAGGTAAGCATCGACTTCGGCCTCTTGCCACTGATCGGCACGAATCCGGCTATTCAGGCTCATGGCCAGCGGCTGGCCGTCAGGCAAGGTCAGACGAGCGTCGAGGCGCTGGCGGCTGACACCGGGTTTAAGGTTCAGGCCGACATAGGTCAGGGTCAACGGCGCGTGGTCGATCGGCAGCAAGGTGATCTGGCTGTCGAGCACCGACAACTGCGCCACTATCTGCATGCGGTTGAGCAGTTGCTCGGGGTCCAGCGGCTGATTCTGCTGCACCGGCAGGCCTTCGAGCGCCCATTGACCATCCTGGCCTTCCTTGAGGCTGATCTTCAGGCCATTGAGTTCCAGGTGTTTGATGCGCAGCGCGCGCGCCAGCAAGCTGGCCCAGATATCCGGCACAGCCCGTACTTGCTCCAGGTGCAAGGCATTGGCGCCATCACCGACCGTTACATCGTGGGCCAGCAAAATCGGCGCCATGCCACTCCAGCGTCCTTCCAGGCCACCGATCTGCAACGGCATGCCCAGCGCTTCACGGGCCTTGGCTTCGACCTCCACACGATACTCGGCCACCAGCGGAATAAACTCGCGTCCGAGGCTGACGTACAGCGCAGCCAGCACCAGCAACAATGCGCAGAGCCCCAGCCCCCAGCGGATCGATGCGATGAAAAGGCGGATCAGACGTTCCATGTCAGTTGGCTCCCATGGCGAGATCGTGCAGCGAGCTGAGGCCAGCCGTCAGTAATGAAACACAGCGAATCAGAGCAGCACCACGTCGTATTGTTCCTGGGAGTACATGGTTTCTACCTGAAAACGAATAGTTCGTCCGATAAAACCTTCAAGTTCAGCGACATTGCCCGACTCTTCGTCGAGCAACCGGTCAACCACTTTCTGGTTGGCCAGCACACGATAGCCTTCAGCCTGATAGGCGCGGGCTTCACGCAAGATCTCCCGGAAGATTTCATAGCACACGGTTTCCGGGGTCTTGAGCTTGCCACGGCCCTGACAACTGCTGCACGGCTCGCAGAGCACCTGCTCGAGGCTTTCACGCGTGCGCTTGCGCGTCATCTGCACCAGACCCAACTCGGTGATCCCGATGATGTTGGTCTTGGCATGATCGCGTTCCAGCTGTTTCTCCAGCGTGCGCAGCACCTGGCGCTGATGCTCCTCGTCTTCCATGTCGATGAAGTCAATGATGATGATCCCACCCAGGTTGCGCAGGCGCAGCTGCCGGGCAATCGCAGTGGCCGCTTCCAGGTTGGTTTTGAAGATAGTCTCTTCAAGATTACGGTGCCCGACGAAAGCGCCAGTGTTCACATCAATGGTGCTCATGGCTTCTGCCGGATCGACCACCAGATAGCCACCGGACTTGAGCGGTACTTTGCGCTCCAGTGCCTTTTGAATTTCGTCCTCGACGCCATACAGATCGAAAATCGGCCGCTCGCCCGGATAGTGTTCCAGACGGTCAGCGATTTCCGGCATCAGCTCGGCAACGAACTGCGTGGTTTTCTGGAAGGTTTCCCGCGAGTCGATGCGGATCTTCTCGATCTTCGGGCTGACCAGATCGCGCAACGTGCGCAGGGCCAGGCCGAGGTCTTCGTAGATCACGTTCGGTGCGCTGACGGTCTTGATCTGTGCGCCAATCTGATCCCAGAGGCGACGCAGGTAACGGATGTCCATCAGGATCTCATCGGCACCGGCGCCTTCTGCCGCAGTGCGCAGAATAAAACCGCCGGCCTCTTTGATGCCTTCCTTCGCGACGCAATCGGTGACCACCTGTTTGAGACGTTCGCGCTCGGTTTCGTCCTCGATTTTCAGCGAAATACCGACGTGAGCCGTGCGCGGCATGTACACCAGATAGCGCGAGGGAATCGACAGTTGGGTCGTCAGACGCGCGCCTTTGGAGCCGATCGGATCTTTGGTGACTTGCACCACCAGGCTCTGGCCTTCATGCACCAGTGCGCTGATGCTTTCCACCGCTGGGCCTTCACGCAGGGAGATTTCCGAGGCGTGGATAAAGGCTGCCCGGTCCAGACCGATATCGACGAATGCCGCCTGCATGCCTGGCAGAACGCGAACGACCTTGCCTTTATAAATGTTGCCGACAATCCCGCGACGCTGGGTGCGCTCGACATGAACCTCTTGCAGAACACCGTTTTCGACCACCGCCACGCGCGATTCCATCGGCGTGATGTTGATCAGAATCTCTTCACTCATGGCAAGGTCTCGTTCAGGCATATTCACGATTATGGCCGCATCAAGTCAGTACGGCGCTTGGCGCGCGATAAGGTTTTGCCAACAGGGTATGCCGAAATGGCTGAGTAGCTCGAAGGTTTCGCACAGCGGCAGGCCGACCACGGCGGAGTAACTGCCGTTGAGTGCTGCGACAAACACCGCGCCGAGGCCTTGAATTCCGTAGCCGCCAGCCTTGTCCCGTGGCTCGCCGCTGGCCCAGTAGGCCGCTGCCTCTTTATGACTGATGAAGCGAAAACGCACCAGGCTGCGCACCACGCGGGATTCGCAGTATTGGCCATCAAGCACGGCGATTGCGGTCAGCACTTCATGTTCACGACCCGACAGGCTCATCAACATGCTCAGCGCTTCGGCTTCGTCGAGCGGTTTACCAAGAATCTTCCCATCAAGCACCACGGCGGTGTCGGCACCCAACACACAAATGGGTGCACCCGGTTTGCTGATCGCCAGCTGTGCACGACCGGCCTCGGCCTTGCCGCGCGCCAGACGCTCGACATAGGCAGCAGGAGATTCGTCAGTCAGAGGGGTTTCATCGATGTCTGCGCTGATGGCAGTGAACGGCACGCCGATCTGCGTGAGCAGTTCACGCCGACGCGGCGAGCCTGAGGCGAGGTAAAGCGTATTCATCAAGACATCTCCCTGTCGAGGTACGGGCTAATGCCTGACCGAATTAATTAGTTGATTTTGTAGCGGCGGCTCAACCCACGCAATCCGAAGCTGACCCAGGGCCAGAGCAACGCGCTGATCAGCGCTGGTAAAAGTACGGCCAGCGTTTGACGGTTGCCGGTCAAGGCGCTGAGCCACAGTTGCAGCAATTGTGCGAGCCCCAGGATCACCAGAATCACCAGGCTTTGCTGCCACATCGGAAACATCCGCAAACGCGGTCGCAGCGTCATGATCAAAAAGGTGATCAGGGTCAGAATCAGCGCGTTGTGTCCCAGCAAGGTTCCAAACAGCACGTCTTGCATCATGCCCAGACACCAGGCCGTAAGCATCCCGACTTTCTGCGGCACTTCCAATGCCCAATACGCCAATGGCAGCGCAAGGAACATCGGGCGCAGGATCTCGACATGCGGGAACGGTACGATACTGAGCAACAAGGCGATGACAAACGTCAGCCAGATCATCCAGCCATTACGAGGTCGGGTACTGGCCATTATTCTCTACCCTGAGTGGTGGCTTCGGGCGTTGTTGCCGGTGGCTTGACCGCAGCCGGCTTGACGACAGCCGCTGGCGCTGCGGGTGGCTTGGCCACCGCGGGATGCACAGCATGTTTGGCCGGGGCCGATTTGGTTGCAGGCTTGGCCGCCGCAGGCGCTGCCGGAGTGGCCGTTGCGGGTGCAGGTGTCGCGGCGGCTGGCGCCGGAGCAAGGGCGGCGGCCGGTTTAGGTACGGTGGCGGGCACGAATGCCGCGCCGCCAGGATGCTGATCGGCATCCTGGGCCTGAGCGGCTTCGTTGGCGCGCTCTTCCGGGGTGCGGCCGTCACTGAACACCAGCAACATGTAACGACTGCGATTGAGTGCAGCGGTCGGCACCGCACGCACGATGGCGAACGGCTGGCCAGAGTCGTGGATGACTTCCTTGACGGTCGCCACCGGGTAACCGGCCGGGAAGCGCTGACCGAGGCCAGAGCTGACCAACAGATCGCCTTCTTTAATGTCAGCCGTGTCCGCAACGTGACGCAACTCCAGACGCTCCGGGTTGCCGGTACCGCTGGCAATCGCCCGCAAGCCGTTACGGTTCACTTGCACGGGAATGCTGTGAGTGGTGTCGGTCAGCAACAATACACGCGAGGTGTAAGGCATCAGTTCGACCACCTGGCCCATCAGACCACGGGCATCGAGCACCGGTTGGCCGAGCACCACGCCGTCGCGCTCACCTTTGTTGATGATGATGCGATGGGTGAAGGGGTTGGGATCGACGCCGATCAACTCGGCCACTTCGACCTTCTCGTTGACCAGTGCGGACGAGTTGAGCAACTCGCGCAGCCGAACGTTCTGCTCGGTCAAGGCCGCAAGCTTTTGCATGCGCCCCTGCAGCAGCAGGTTTTCAGTCTTGAGTTTTTCGTTTTCGGCGACCAGCTCGGTACGGCTGCCAAATTGACTGCTCACACCCTGCCACAACCGCTCCGGCAGGTCGGTGATCCAATAGGCGTCCATCAAGACCAGCGACATCTGACTGCGCGCAGGCTTGAGCACTTCAAAGCGGGCATCGACCACCATCAGCGCGACCGATAGCACGGCCAGCACCAGAAAGCGCACGCCCATTGAGGGACCTTTGGCGAAAAGCGGTTTAATAAGCCGCTCCTCCCAGGCAAATGTTCTCTTTATTCATACGGCATCAAACCGGCCTGGATGCAGACTGACAGAAGATAAACGCCAACAGGCAGCACTGCAAAGTGCTGCCTGTGAGCGGAACAGCATAGAAGCATCCGGCGAAATTATTCGCTGGAGAGCAAGTCCATGGTGTGTTTATCCATCATTTCCAATGCACGGCCACCACCGCGAGCAACGCAGGTCAGCGGGTCTTCGGCAACGATCACCGGCAGGCCGGTTTCCTGGGCCAGCAACTTGTCGAGGTCACGCAGCAAGGCGCCACCACCGGTCAGTACCAGACCGCGCTCGGCGATATCCGACGCCAGTTCCGGCGGCGATTGCTCCAGCGCGCTTTTCACGGCCTGAACGATGGTTGCCAGGGACTCTTGCAGAGCTTCCAGCACTTCATTGGAGTTCAGGGTGAATGCACGTGGAACGCCTTCAGCCAGGTTACGGCCGCGAACGTCGACTTCGCGAACTTCACCGCCCGGGTAGGCAGTACCGATTTCCTGCTTGATGCGCTCGGCGGTGGACTCGCCGATCAGGCTGCCGTAGTTGCGACGCACATACGTGATGATCGCTTCGTCGAAGCGGTCGCCGCCAACCCGTACGGATTCGGCGTAAACCACACCGTTCAGGGAAATCAGCGCGATTTCAGTGGTACCACCACCGATATCGACGACCATCGAACCGCGAGCCTCTTCCACCGGCAGGCCGGCACCGATCGCAGCAGCCATTGGCTCTTCGATCAGGAACACTTCACGGGCACCGGCACCAAGCGCCGATTCACGGATGGCACGACGCTCAACCTGAGTGGATTTGCATGGAACGCAGATCAGCACACGAGGGCTAGGCTGCAGAAAGCTGTTTTCGTGAACCTTGTTGATAAAGTACTGCAGCATCTTTTCGCAGACGCTGAAG
>NZ_JBIUVW010000012.1:0-9131 GCF_044743155.1 Pseudomonas sp. NPDC087697
GAACTGCTCAAGCGGGATGAGTGCTTCAGACTTCAGGCCAGCGTGAACGGTTACCCAGCGAGCTTGGTAATCGATATCAACGATAACACCGGTGATGATGGAGCCTGCCTGAAGGTTCAGGGTTTTTAGGCTTTCTTCAAAGAGTTCCGCAAAGCTTTCGCTCATTTTAATTCCTGTTGATAAGGGCGAAGAATACGCCCATCTGCCACATCCCAGACAATGTGGGTTACGTTTATATAAAAGAAAGACCGCAGGACTTTGACTGGTCCCCTGCAGTATTTCTTGGTCACCCGGCGAGATCGCGAATGGCGATCTCACTCATGATGCGTTCCAGCACCTGCTCGATGGACAACTCCGTGGAATCCAGCTGTATGGCGTCGACCGCCGGCTTGAGCGGGGCTACCGCTCGCTGGGTGTCACGCTCATCGCGCACACGGATCTCATCTAGCAGACTCGACAGACTAACACCCTCGACCTTGCCCTTCAACTGCAAATAACGACGGCGTGCTCGCTCCTCGGCGCTGGCAGTCAGGAAAATCTTCAATGGCGCGTCTGGAAACACTACCGTGCCCATGTCGCGACCATCGGCCACCAGCCCCGGCGCCTCCTGAAATGCCCGCTGGCGCTGCAGCAAAGCGTCACGCACCGCAGGCAGTGCGGCCACTTGCGAGGCCCAGGCACCGACCTGCTCATTGCGCAAGTCGTCGGTGACGTCATCACCTTCAAGGATGATGCGCTGCGGATGACCTTCGGTCGCCCCGACGAACTGCACATCAAGATGGGCAGCCAGCAGCTTCAGTGACTCTTCGTTGGTCAGGTCGACACCATGATTGCGCGCAGCAAATGCCAGTAAACGGTACAACGCACCAGAATCCAGCAAGCACCAACCCAGGCGTTTGGCGAGGATCCCTGCGATAGTGCCCTTGCCCGAGCCGCTTGGCCCATCAATGGTGATTACCGGAGCATGGTTGGTCACGACTGAGCCTCTTGGGCAACACGAATACCGACTTGCGCACACAACGCGAGGAAGTTCGGGAAGGAGGTCGCAACGTTGGCGCAGTCATGGATGCGGATCGGCGCATTGGCGCGCAACGACGCAACGCTGAACGCCATGGCAATCCGGTGATCGCCGTGGCCATGCACTTCGCCGCCGCCAATCTGGCCGCCGTCAATGATGATGCCGTCCGGGGTTGGCTCACACTTGACGCCCAGCGCCAGCAAACCATCCGCCATCACCTGGATACGATCCGACTCCTTGACCCGCAACTCTTCCGCGCCACGCAGAATAGTCCGACCTTCTGCACAGGCCGCAGCCACGAACAGCACCGGGAACTCGTCGATGGCCAGCGGAACCAGCGCCTCAGGAATTTCGATACCTTTAAGCTTAGCCGCTCGCACGCGCAAGTCAGCCACTGGCTCGCCGCCGACTTCACGCTGGTTTTCCAGGGAAATATCGGCACCCATCAACCGCAGGATGTCGATCACGCCGGTACGGGTCGGGTTGATGCCCACGTGCTCGAGCACCAGCTCCGAACCTTCGGCAATCGACGCTGCCACCAGGAAGAATGCGGACGAGGAGATATCACCCGGCACTTCAATGTGCGTTGCGGTCAACTTGTGGCCGGACTCGACCGACGCAGTAGCGCCGTTGACGGTAACCGGGTAGCCGAAGCCACGCAGCATGCGTTCGGTGTGGTCCCGGGTTGGCGCAGGCTCGGTGACGGTGGTCTTGCCCTCGGCGTACAGCCCCGCCAGCAGCAGGCAGGATTTAACCTGGGCGCTGGCCATCGGCATGGTGTAGGTCAGGCCTTTGAGCTTGTTGCCGCCACGAATGGTCATCGGTGGACGACCTTCTGCAGCCGTCTCGATCACCGCGCCCATCTCGCGCAGCGGGTTGGCCACACGATTCATCGGACGCTTGGACAGCGACGCATCGCCCGTCAGGGTGCTGTCGAAGCTCTGCGCAGCCAGCAAGCCGGACAGCAGACGCATCGACGTACCCGAGTTGCCCAGATAGATCGGGCCAGGAGCCGGTTTCAAGCCATGCAGGCCGACACCGTGAATGGTCACGCGACCATGGTGCGGACCTTCGATCACGACGCCCATGTCACGGAAGGCTTGCAAGGTCGCCAGGGCATCTTCGCCCTCAAGAAAACCTTCGACTTCGGTAACGCCCTCCGCGAGGGAGCCGAGCATGATCGAACGGTGGGAAATCGATTTGTCGCCTGGTACACGAATCCGCCCACTCAGGCGGCCACCAGGATTTGCCAGGAAAATCAGATCGTTGGAGTTCATAGCGTCCACATAGGCCCGGCGGGCCAGGATTTTACTGAAATGCTCGCGGGCAACCCGGGCGCGCGTAAAGACGCCCAACAGTTGGTGCCCGTCCCCTGCATCGACCGCGTCGCGCAAGGCGTCGAGATCGCTGCGAAATGTATCGAGTGTGCGCAGAACAGCTTCGCGATTGGCGAGGAAGATGTCGTGCCACATGACCGGGTCACTGCCGGCGATTCTCGTGAAATCGCGGAAACCGCCCGCAGCGTAACGGAAGATTTCCAGATTTTCACTGCGTTTGGCCAATGAATCGACCAAACCGAACGCCAGCAAGTGCGGTAAATGGCTGGTCGCCGCCAACACTTCGTCGTGACGCTCGACCTGCATGTGCTCGACATCGGCACCCAATTCGCGCCAGAGGCGGTCGACCACCGCCAGGGCAGCCGGATCGGTTTGCTCAAGCGGCGTCAGAATTACTTTGTGCCGACGGAACAGCTGAGCGTTGGAAGCCTCTACCCCGCTCTGCTCGGAACCGGCGATCGGATGCCCCGGAACGAAGCGTGCAGGCATGCCGCCGAAGGCTTCGGTCGCTGCGCGCACCACATTGCCTTTGGCACTGCCGACATCGGTCAGAATCGCCGCCCCCAGATCCATGCCAGCCAACAGCGCCAGCAGCTTCTCCATCGCCAGGATCGGCACTGCCAGCTGAATCACGTCGGCACCGCGACACGCGACAGCGAGGTCGTCTTCGCAACGATCTACCACGCCCAGCTCAACGGCCAGTTTTCGCGATTGCGGATCGAGATCAACGCCGACCACTTCGCGACACAAACCGCTTTCACGCAGGCCCTTGGCAAACGAACCGCCAATCAGCCCCAAACCGACCACCACCAGGCGACCGATCATAGGCACAGCAGGTTGCACGGCGATGACATCAACCACGAGCCAGAACCTTGGTCAGCGCCTCGAGGAAACGACTGTTTTCAGCCGGCAGACCGATGGTGATGCGCAGGTGGTTTGGCATGCCGTAATTGGCCACCGGACGCACGATCACACCCTCATGCAGCAAACCCTGGAAAACCGGCGCCGCAACGCACCCCAGATCCACGCAAATGAAATTGCCCTTGGAGGGAATCCAGCTCAGCCCCAACTCACGAAAACCCGCTTCGAGTTGCTGCATGCCGGATTCGTTCAAGCGACGGCTTTCAGCCAGGTATTCATCGTCCTGCAGCGCCGCGCAGGCCGCGGCCAGGGCCAGGCTGTTGACGTTGAATGGCTGACGCACACGGCTCAACACATCGGCGACCACCGCGGTCGACAAGCCATAACCAACACGCAACGCGGCCAGACCGTAGGCCTTGGAGAAGGTCCGGGAAACCAGCAGGTTCGGGTACGCCGCAAGGAAATCCAGGCCATCCGGCAGATCGCTGCCTTCGGCGTACTCGATGTACGCCTCATCCAGCACCACCAGCACGCGCGCAGGCACGTCCTGCAGGAACTCATCCAGCGCCTCGGCACCAAACCAGGTCCCGGTTGGGTTGTTCGGGTTGGCGATGAACACCACGCGAGTGTTGCTGTCGATGGCTTCGAGCATGGCCGACAGGTCATGACCCCAGTCTTTGGCTGGAATCACCCGCGCCTCGGCACCCACAGCCTGAGTGACGATCGGGTAGACCGCGAACGCGTGCTCGCTGAACACTGCATTCAGGCCTGGCGCCAGATAGGCGCGCGCGACCAGCTCAAGAATGTCGTTGGAGCCGTTGCCCAACGTCACTTGATTAAGCTCGACCCGGCACTGCTCAGCCAGCAGGGTTTTCAACGCAAAACCGTTGCCGTCCGGATAGCGGGTCAGCTCGGCCAGCTCTTCGCGAATCGCCGCCAGCGCCTTGGGACTGGCGCCCAGCGGGTTTTCGTTGCTCGCCAGCTTGACGATTTTTGCCGGATCAATGTCCAGTTCGCGAGCCAGTTCGTCCACGGGCTTGCCCGGAACGTAAGGCGAAAGTTGTTGCACGCCCGGCTGTGCCAGAGCGAGGAAGTCGCCACTCATTGTTAACGCCTTTAGAGAACTGCTTTCGGGTAGGAACCCAACACTTTAAGTGCTACTGCTTCCTGACTGATTTTCTCCAGCACACCTTTTACCAGCGGGTCGCGGTGGTGGCCGACGAAATCAATGAAGAACACGTAGGTCCACTTACCGCTGCGCGAAGGACGGGTTTCGATCCGCGTCAGGTCGATGCCATTGTCATGGAACGGCACCAGCAACTCGTGAAGCGCCCCAGGCTTGTTGCTCATCGAGACGATGATCGACGTCTTGTCGTCGCCGGTCGGCGGCACTTCCTGGCTACCGATCATCAGGAATCGCGTGGAGTTGTCCGGGCGATCCTCGATTTTCTCGGCCAGACGAGTCAGACTGTACAAGCCTGCCGCCATGTCGCCGGCAATCGCCGCCGAGTTCCACTCACCCTTGACCCGCTTGGCCGCTTCAGCGTTGCTCGATACCGCCACGCGCTCGACGTTCGGGTAGTGAGCGTCCAGCCATTTGCGGCACTGAGCCAGGGACTGGGCATGCGAGTAAATGCGGCTGATGCTGTCGGTCTTGGTGTTTTCGCCCACCAGCAAGTGGTGGTGAATGCGCAGCTCGACTTCGCCACAGATGACCATGTCGTGTTCGAGGAAGCTGTCGAGGGTGTGGTTGACCGCACCTTCGGTGGAGTTTTCCACAGGCACCACGCCAAAGTTCACCGCACCAGCGGCCACTTCACGGAACACTTCGTCGATCGCCGCCATTGGCTTGCTGATCACCGCGTGACCGAAGTGCTTCATGGCCGCCGCTTGAGTAAACGTCCCCTCAGGGCCGAGGTAAGCCACTTTCAGCGGCTGCTCAAGTGCCAGGCACGAGGACATGATTTCACGGAACAACCGCGCCATCTCTTCGTTACCCAGCGGCCCCTGGTTACGCTCCATTACGCGCTTGAGCACCTGAGCTTCACGCTCAGGACGATAGAACACCGGCACTTCGCCTTCGGCCAGCGAGGCCATCTTTACTCGCGCGACTTCCTGGGCGCAGCGCGCGCGCTCGCTGATCAGCTCCAGGACTTTTTCGTCCAGGGCATCAATGCGCAGGCGCAGTGCCTTGAGTTCTTGCTCAGACATTAACCGTGTTCCTTCTCGAACTCTGCCATGTACGAAACCAGCGCATTGACTGCGTTGATGTCGACGGCGTTGTAGATAGAGGCACGCATGCCGCCTACCGAACGGTGACCCTTGAGGTTCAGCAGACCGCGCGCCTCGGCACCGACCAGGAACGGCTTGTCGAGGCGATCGTCAGCCAGACGGAACGGCACGTTCATCCACGAGCGGTCAGCCTTGTTGATCGGGTTGCTGTACAAGCCGCTAGCATCGATGAAGCCGTACAGCGTGCGCTGCTTGACTTCATTGAGCTTGCCAATGGCCTCAACACCACCCTGCTCTTTCAGCCATTCGAACACAAGACCGGACAAGTACCAGGCCAGGGTCGGCGGGGTGTTATACATCGAGCCGTTGTCGGCCGCGACCTTGTAGTCGAGCATGGTCGGGCAGAACGAACGGGCACGACCCAACAGGTCTTCGCGAACGATGTTGACGACGATACCGCTCGGGCCGATGTTTTTCTGGGCGCCGGCGTAGATCATGCCGAAACGCGAGACGTCCACAGGGCGCGAAAGAATGTCCGAAGACATGTCGGCGACCAGCGGCACATCACCGACTTCCGGGATCCACTGGAATTCCAGGCCACCGATGGTTTCGTTCGGCGCGTAGTGCACGTAGGCCGCGTCTTGCGACAGCTTCCATTCGTTCTGACCGGGAATTGCGAAATAATCGTAAGGCTTGGCGGTAGCGGCGACGTTGACGTGACCGTAGCGCTGCGCTTCTTCAATGGCTTTCTGCGACCAGATACCGGTGTCGATATAGTCGGCTTTGCCGTTTTCCGGCAACAGGTTCAGAGGAATCTGAGCAAATTGCTGGCTGGCGCCGCCTTGCAGAAACAGCACTTTATAGTTCGAGGGGATATTCAGCAGATCACGCAGATCCTGCTCGGCCTTGGTCGCAATGGACACGAACTCATCGCTGCGATGGCTCATTTCCATGACCGAGAGACCCTTGCCATGCCAGTCGAGCAACTCCGACTGGGCACGCAACAGGACAGCTTCAGGCAGCGCAGCAGGACCTGCGCAGAAGTTATAGGCTCGTTTGCTCACATCCACTCTCGCTATGCATTCACGGTAGCGGACAGAGCAAACACTCTGCCCTGCTACGACTTGGTTAGTCTTGCGGCTCTTCTTCGTCTGCTGCGTCAGCCTGCTGGCTTTCGACGGTGTCGTCCGGCTCGGTGCCGGCATCGAGCACGACGCCTTCGAGTTCAGCACCTTCTTCGCCTTCCAGCTCTTCGCCTTCGACTTCCGATGGCTCCTGAACCCGCTCCAGACCGACCAGTGTTTCATCGCTGGCCAGTTTGATCAGGGTCACGCCCTGGGTGTTACGACCCAGACTGGATACTTCGTCAACACGAGTACGCACCAGGGTGCCCTGGTCGGAAATCAGCATGATTTCCTCGCCGTCGAGCACCTGAACCGCACCGACCAGACGGCCGTTACGCTCGTTGCTGACCATGGCGATAACGCCCTGACCGCCACGTTTGTACTCAGGGAACTCGGTGATGGCGGTACGCTTGCCGAAACCACGCGCCGAAGCGGTGAGGATCTGGCTGCCTTCTTCCGGGATCAGCATGGAAATCAGCTTCTGACCTTCCGGCAGACGCATGCCGCGGACACCGCGAGCGGTACGGCCCATGGCGCGAACGTCGGACTCTTTGAAGCGGGTAACCTTGCCGCCGTCGGAGAACAGCATGACTTCACGTTCGCCATCGGTGATGGCTGCGGAGATCAGTACGTCGCCTTCGTCCAGCTCCAGCGCGATCAAACCGACGCTGCGCTGACGGCTGAAGGACTCCAGCGGGGTCTTCTTCACGGTGCCGTTGGCGGTGGCCATGAAGATATAGTGACCTTCGGTATATTCCTCGACCGGCAGCATGGTGGTGATGTATTCACCATCGTCCAGCGGCAGCAGGTTGACCAGCGGACGACCACGGGCGGCGCGGGATGCTTCAGGAATTTCGTAGGTTTTCAGCCAGTAAACCTTGCCCTTGCTGGAGAACAGCAACAGCGTGGTGTGGCTGTTGGCGACCAGCAGGTGAGCGATGTAGTCCTCATCCTTGACGCCGGTAGCCGATTTACCTTTACCGCCACGACGCTGAGCCTGGTACGCAGCCAATGGCTGGGTCTTGGCGTAGCCACCGTGGGAAATGGTCACGACGCGCTCTTCTTCCGGGATCATGTCACCCAGAGTCAGGTCCAGACGCGCATCGAGAATTTCGGTGCGACGCACATCGCCGTACTCGGCACGAATCACTTCCAGCTCTTCGCGGATCACTTCCATCAGGCGCGTGGCGCTGTTGAGGATGCGGATCAGCTCGCCGATCTGATTGAGGATCTCTTGATACTCGGCCAGCAGCTTTTCGTGTTCCAGGCCGGTCAGACGGTGCAGACGCAGCTCCAGAATGGCTTGCGCCTGTTCTGGCGACAGGAAGTACTTGCCTTCGCGCAGACCGTATTGCGGGTCCAGAGTCTCTGGACGGCAAGAGTCAGCACCGGCGCGCTCAACCATCGCAACCACCGCAGAGGATTCCCACGGAGTGCTGATCAGCGCTTCCTTGGCTTCCGACGGAGTTGGCGAGGCTTTGATCAGGGCGATAACCGGGTCGATGTTCGACAGTGCAACAGCCTGACCTTCGAGAATATGACCACGCTCGCGGGCTTTACGCAGTTCGAACACGGTACGACGGGTCACCACTTCACGACGGTGACGAACGAAGGCTTCCAGCAGGTCCTTGAGGTTAAGGATCCGCGGACGACCGTCGATCAGCGCGACGATATTGATGCCGAACACCGCTTGCAACTGGGTCTGGGCGTAGAGGTTGTTGAGGATCACCTCAGGCACTTCGCCGCGACGCAGCTCGATCACCACGCGCATACCGTCTTTGTCGGACTCGTCGCGCAGTTCGGTGATGCCTTCCAGCTTCTTCTCTTTGACCAGCTCGGCGATCTTCTCGATCAGACGCGCCTTGTTCAGCTGGTAAGGCAGTTCGGTAATGACGATCTGCTGACGGCCACCGACCTTGTCGATGTCTTCGATCATCGAACGGGCACGCATGTAAATGCGGCCGCGACCGGTACGGTAGGCTTCGATGATGCCGGCGCGACCGTTGATGATCGCCGCGGTCGGGAAGTCCGGACCCGGGATGTATTGCATCAGCTCATCGATGGTCAACTCGGGGTTGTCGATGAGTGCCAGGCAACCGTCGATGACTTCACCGAGGTTGTGCGGCGGAATGTTGGTCGCCATGCCCACGGCGATACCGCTGGAGCCGTTGACCAGCAGGTTGGGAATACGGGTCGGCATGACCGCCGGGATCATTTCGGTGCCGTCGTAGTTCGGCACCCAGTCCACGGTTTCTTTATGCAGGTCAGCCAGCAGCTCGTGCGCCAGCTTGGTCATGCGCACTTCGGTGTATCGCATTGCCGCAGCGTTGTCGCCGTCGACCGAACCGAAGTTGCCCTGACCGTCTACCAGCAGGTAACGCAGCGAGAATGGCTGCGCCATACGAACGATGGTGTCGTACACCGCGGTATCACCGTGCGGGTGATACTTACCGATCACGTCACCGACAACACGGGCAGATTTCTTGTACGGCTTGTTGAAGTCGTTACCCAGCTCGCTCATCGCGAACAGCACACGCCGATGCACGGGCTTCAAGCCAT
>NZ_JBIUVW010000012.1:9141-61025 GCF_044743155.1 Pseudomonas sp. NPDC087697
CTTCTCATGGGCGAACTGGCCAAAGAAATCCTCCCGGTCAATATCGTAGTCGAGGTAGGACTGTTTCAGCTCGTCTTCGATATTGACCGGGAGGATTTCTTTGGCCAGTTCGCCCATGAGAAGCCTGATTCCTTTTTCTGGTGAAACTTCGTCACATCCATATGGGACGAACGAAGCTCGCCGCTGCAGGCTGAGTGCCAGCACCGACTTACGACAAATCAACGAGTTATGCCATGGATCTGCGCAGTAAAGGCAGCCACATCGGGCTACCTTGGAAACCGCCGGATGTTATCACAAGAGCCGCCACGCACCTATCCCCCTGATGCGCATGGAGCATAGTTAGTTGACCGGTGACAGGCGCAAAGGCGACGAGAGAGGCTTAGAGGCAGATCCCGGGTTCGACCCAGGCTGTTTTGTTGACTTTGAGGACCCCTTCGCGAGCAAGCCCGCTCCCACAATTGACCGAGCCGGTCGCAAATTTGCGCACAACACCGAACCACTGTGGGAGCGAGCTTGCTCGCGATGGCGATCTTTCAGACGCCAGATAACGTCAATGCAACCGCTTGCGGCACATCAACTGCGCCATCTTCGCGGTGTCCGGCCGCTCGACGATGCCTTTTTCGGTGACGATGACGTCAATCAGATCAGCCGGCGTGACGTCGAACACCGGGTTAAAGGCATCGACATCAGCCCCCACCCGCTTGCCGCCGACCTCCAGCAACTCGCTACCATCACGCTCTTCGATCGGGATGTCATCGCCACTGGCCAGGTTCATGTCGATGGTCGAACTAGGCGCCACCACCATGAAGCGCACGCCATGGTGCATGGCGTTGACAGCCAACTGGTAAGTGCCAATTTTGTTCGCCACGTCACCGTTGGCGGTAATTCGGTCCGCACCAACGATCACCCAGGTCACGCCTTTGGTTTTCATAATGTGCGCGGCGGCCGAGTCGGCGTTCAGAGTGACCGGAATGCCTTCGTTGGCCAGCTCCCAGGCGGTCAACCGCGAGCCTTGCAGCCAGGGCCGGGTTTCGTCGGCGTAAACCCGCTCGATCATGCCTTCCAGGAACGCTCCACGAATCACTCCGAGCGCAGTGCCGAAACCGCCAGTGGCCAGCGCGCCGGTATTGCAGTGAGTCAAAACCGCCTGGGCATTGCCCTGATGCTTGCGGATCAGGTCTACACCCAACTGCGCCATGGTCAGGTTGGCTTCGCGGTCACTTTCGTGGATCGCCAACGCCTCTGCTTCAAGGACTGCCAATGGATTGGCGTGATCCCTGAGCCGTTCCAGACGCTCACGCATGCGACCCAATGCCCAGAACAGGTTGACGGCGGTCGGCCGCGAATCCGCAAGCAAGGCAAAGTCTTCTTCCAGCGCCACCTGCCAATCACCGCCGGCAGCGAACCGGGCGCGCGCCGCCAACACCACACCATAGGCGGCGCTGATGCCGATTGCCGGAGCACCACGCACTACCATCGAGCGAATAGCCTCAGCCACACCCGCGGCACTGGTATAGGCAATCCAGGTTTCTTCGAATGGCAAAATGCGCTGATCCAGCAGATACAGGGCGCCGTCCCGCCAATCGATGGCCTTCACCTTCTCCGCAGCCAACAGTCGATTGCGCATCCTTCACCCCGTACTCAATGAACAAAAGCCGCCGATTATAGCGATCCCCCCGCGAAGACGCTCGGGTATACTTCGCCATCCTTCATAAAAGCACTGGACCGAACCCTCGATGCCGAATCCTGCCGCTGCGCTCGACTTACTCTTGCTGCCGACCTGGTTAGTACCTGTCGAACCCGCTGGTGTGGTCCTCAAAGAGCACGGCTTGGGCATCCTCGACGGGCGCATTGCCTTCATCGGCCCGCGCAATGAGGCCCTGAAGCTCAACGCCACTGAAGTCCGCGAGCTGCCGGGCATGCTGCTCAGCCCTGGCCTGATCAATGCCCACGGGCATGCGGCGATGACGCTGTTCCGTGGCCTGGCCGATGATTTGCCACTCATGACCTGGCTCGAACAGCACATCTGGCCAGCCGAGGCCAAATGGGTCGATGAGGCCTTCGTCCGCGATGGCACCGACCTGGCCATTGCCGAGCAGATCAAGGGCGGCATCACCTGCTTCTCGGACATGTACTTTTTTCCGAAAGTTGCCAGCGAACGCGTGCACAACAGCGGTATTCGCGCGCAAATTGCCATCCCGATCCTCGACTTCCCGATTCCCGGCGCCAGCGATGCGGATGAGGCGATCCGTCAAGGCGTCGAGCTGTTCGGCGACCTCAAGCATCACCCGCGCATCAAAATCACCTTCGGCCCTCATGCACCCTACACCGTCGGCGACGAAAACCTCGAAAAAATCCGGGTAATCACCGAAGAACTGGACGCTGCGATCCACATGCATGTCCATGAAACCGCCTTCGAAGTCCAGCAATCGGTCGAGCAACACGGCGAGCGGCCACTGGCCCGCCTGGGACGCCTGGGCTTGCTCGGACCGCGCTTTCAGGCCGTTCACATGACGCAAGTCAGCGATGAAGACCTGGCGTTGCTGGTAGAAAGCAACAGCAGCGTAATTCATTGCCCGGAATCGAACCTGAAACTGGCCAGCGGCTTCTGCCCGGTGGAGCGCTTGTGGCAGGCTGGAGTCAATGTGGCGATCGGCACCGATGGCGCGGCCAGCAACAATGACCTCGACCTACTGGGTGAAACCCGCACCGCCGCCCTGCTGGCCAAAGCCGTTGCCGGCTCGGCCACGGCGCTGGATGCTCATCGCGCCTTGCGCATGGCGACCCTCAACGGTGCCCGTGCGCTGGGACTGGAAGCAGAAGTGGGCTCGCTGGAAGTCGGCAAGGCCGCGGACCTGGTGGCCTTCGATCTGTCTGGCCTGGCCCAGCAACCGATTTACGACCCGGTTTCGCAGCTTATCTATGCCACTGGCCGGGACTGTGTGAAACACCTTTGGGTCGCCGGCAAGCAATTGCTCGACGACCGGCACCTGACGCGCTTCGATGAACAACAGCTATGTGCTACCGCCACCGCCTGGGGCCAGCGCATCAGCGGACACACCGAATAGAACGCTCCCTTGAACTGAACCTCAAGGCTGACAGCAGAATTTTTTAGATTTAGAGGATTACCCATGAGCAACGTCGACCACGCTGAAATCGCCAAATTCGAAGCCCTGGCTCATCGCTGGTGGGACCGCGAAAGCGAGTTCAAGCCGCTGCACGACATCAACCCGCTGCGGGTCAACTGGATCGACGAACGCGTCAAACTGGCTGGCAAGAAGGTGCTGGACGTTGGTTGCGGTGGCGGCATCCTCAGCGAATCCATGGCGCAACGCGGCGCAACCGTGATGGGCATCGACATGGGCGAAGCACCGCTGGCGGTCGCGCAACTGCATCAGCTGGAATCCGGCGTCAGCGTCGAGTACCGGCAGATCACCGCCGAAGCGCTGGCTGAAGAAATGCCCGAGCAGTTCGACGTGGTCACCTGCCTGGAAATGCTTGAGCACGTGCCTGATCCGTCATCGGTCATTCGTGCCTGCTTCCGCATGGTCAAACCCGGTGGCCAGGTGTTCTTCTCGACCATCAACCGCAATCCGAAGGCTTACCTGTTCGCCATCGTCGGCGCCGAATACATCATGAAGCTGCTGCCGCGCGGCACGCATGACTTCAAGAAATTCATCCGCCCTTCTGAACTCGGCGCCTGGAGCCGCCAGGCCGGCCTGAGCGTCAAGGACATCATTGGCCTGACGTACAACCCGCTGACCAAGCACTACAAGCTGGCCGCCGACGTTGACGTCAACTACATGATCCAGACCCTGCGCGAGGAATAAGCCCATGGCAATCAGAGCAGTTCTTTTTGACATGGACGGCACCCTGCTCGACACCGCGCCGGACTTCATTGCTATCTGCCAAAGCATGCTCGCAGACCGCGGGTTGGCACCGATCCCGGATAAACACATCCGCGACGAGATTTCCGGCGGGGCGAAAGCCATGGTCGCGGTGACCTTCTCGATGGACCCGGAATCGCCGGGCTTCGAGGCGTTGCGACTGGAATTCCTGGAGCGTTATCTCAAGGGTTGTGCGGTTCACAGCAAACTCTTCGATGGCATGGCAGAACTGCTGGCCGACATCGAGAAAGCCAATCTGATCTGGGGCGTAGTCACCAACAAGCCGCTGCGGTTCGCTGAGCTGATCATGCAACAACTGGGACTGGCCGAACGCTCGGCGTTGCTGATCTGCCCGGACCATGTAACGAACAGCAAGCCAGACCCGGAGCCGTTGATCCTCGCGTGCAAAATGCTCGACCTGGACCCGGCCAGCGTGCTGTTTGTGGGCGATGACCTGCGCGATATCGAGTCGGGCCGCGATGCCGGTACCAGGACCGCCGCAGTGACCTTTGGCTACATTCACCCCGATGACAATCCAAGGAACTGGGGGGCGGATGTGGTGGTGGATCACCCTTCGGAGTTGCGCAAGGTACTGGACGGCGCGTTGTGTAGCTGCTGATTCAGTCAAAAGATCGCAGCCTGCGGCAGCTCCTACGCCGATCGCGGCCCTCTGTAGGAGCTGCCAAAGGCTGCGATCTTCTTCAGCCCTGTAAATGGATTGTTTAGAGGTTTTTTATGTTTGATTATTCAGCCCGTCCTGAACTGCTCAAAGACCGGGTCATTCTGGTCACTGGCGCCGGTCGTGGTATCGGCGCTGCTGCGGCAAAAACCTATGCCGCTCACGGCGCCACCGTGCTGCTGCTGGGCAAGACCGAAGCCAATCTGACTCAGGTTTACGACGAAATCGAAGCAGCCGGTTATCCACAGCCTGCGGTGATTCCGTTCAACCTGGAAACCGCCCTGCCGCATCAGTACGACGAACTGGCGGCCATGATCGAAACCGAATTCGGCCACCTCGATGGCCTGCTGCACAACGCCTCGATCATTGGTCCGCGTACGCCGCTGGAGCAGCTGTCCGGCGAAAACTTCATGCGCGTGATGCACGTCAACGTTAACGCCATGTTCATGCTGACCAGCACCCTGCTACCGCTGCTCAAGCTGTCTCAGGACGCATCGGTGATCTTCACTTCCAGTAGCGTCGGTCGTAAAGGTCGCGCGTACTGGGGCGCTTATGGTGTGTCGAAATTCGCCACCGAAGGCCTGATGCAAACCCTGGCTGACGAAGTCGACACTGTTGCGCCGATTCGCTCCAACAGCATCAACCCAGGGGCCACCCGTACCAGCATGCGCGCTCAAGCGTATCCAGGCGAAAACCCGGCCAACAACCCGACGCCCGAAGAGATCATGCCGGTCTACCTGTACCTGATGGGACCGGACAGCACCGGCATCAATGGTCAGGCGTTCGACGCCCAGTAAGCCCCTCGCCACACCCCGCTGCCGCGACGGCATACCGTCGCGGCACGCTCCACACCCCCCTTCAGGCGCCTGACTGAAGTCAAACAAATGCCGCCGCACCCGCCACCACTGACAGCAGTACATCCCAACAAATTGATTTATAACGAGTTTTATAAAATAGAACCGAATGGCACAACTTTCGCTCTAACACTGCGTAAACACGCAGCGTGTTAGCGGTCGGGCAGCACCCTGTCGAGGCTTACTTTTGCTCGGCAAAGCGGACTAAACTTCAGCCACATGTCCTACGGGACTGATGGACCAGTATGACGCGCAGCCCAAAGCCGCTCTCACCCAGCCTGTAAGACAGCATTCCTGCTTAGGGGCTCACACCATATGAAATCTCCAACCCAGACCAACGCAATTGACTTCGATAGCGCCAAATTGCAACGCCTGGGCTTTGGTCAGCAGTCTCCCCTCCTGGAGCGTCCCGCCAGCCTCGGCCAATTGCGCCAGCAAATGGGCCTGCAACTACAAACCAGCCTTGAGCCGCAGCGCATTCTGGGACTGTTTTTCCGTGAAGTTCAGCGCCTTGTCCCACTGGACGCCTTGAACTATCAGCACACGTCCAGCGATTTGCGCCTGGAGTTCGGTCAGCGCGGACATCACTCGGTGAGCTACAGCCTGAGCCACGAAGGTGCACACCTGGGCGAGCTGGTGTTCCGTCGCAATCAGCGCTTCAGCGAAAAGGATCAGGGCAACCTCGAATCCCTGCTGTCCGCTCTGCTCTTCCCGATGCGCAACGCCCTGCTCTATCGAGCAGCCACTCAAAGTGCACTGCGCGATCCCCTGACAGGCACTGGCAACCGCATTGCCATGGATCAGACCCTGCAGCGAGAGATCGACATGGCCCGGCGACACATGCAGCCGCTGTCATTGCTGATGCTCGATATCGATCACTTCAAACGGATCAATGACACCCACGGCCACAGTGCCGGTGATGACGTGCTAAAGGCTGTCGCAAGCTCAATCAAAAGCCAGTTGCGCAACGTAGACATGGTCTTTCGCTTTGGCGGTGAAGAATTTCTGATCCTGCTTTCCAACACCAACCGCGAAGCCGCCGCGATGGTTGGCGAACGCCTGCGTTATGCCGCACAAACCGAGGAGTATCGGGCCGATGGGACGCTGATCGAGTTGACGGTCAGCCTCGGGTGCTCGACGCTGCTGCCGGGTGAGTCCGCCGAGAGTCTGTTGCGACGCGCAGATAGTGCGTTGTATGTGGCTAAACGCGAGGGACGTAATCGATTGGCGATGGCGGGTTGAGTCGCCAGCAACAACACAAACCAAATGTGGGAGCGGGCTTGCTCGCGAATGCGGACTATCAGTCAACATAGTTGTTGAATGTTGAACCGCATTCGCGAGCAAGCCCGCTCCCACACTGGTTTTGTACTGCCTTCGGATCAGCTTTCGACCAGCACCATCCGCTCCCGGGCTACCGGAGCCCTTTCCGAGTGCTCCAGTTGCATGCAGCGCTCCAGGAACAGGAACATGTAGTCGTAGCTTTTGCAGACCGCCTGACGCAGTTCAGCTTGCAGGGATTTGCTAGGGTTCAGGCCTGCCAGCGTGCAGATGATTTCCAGTGCTTCCCACGGATGGGCATCATCGTATTGAGCGTGCATTTTCAGCCACTTCATGGCGCGTTTGCGGTCTTCCTCAGGGAACGCTGCCGCATAGACCCCGCTGGAACACACCACAGCCGACCACTCCCCGGTAGCCCCTTCAATGGCATAGTTGGTCGCCGCAATGGCGACAATCAGCGAGTCCGCCGAACTGGTATGCCAGCACCAATGACTCAATGCATGAAGTTCAGGGGCAACCTGCTGCGCCTGCAAGTCTTCCAGACTGACGCCATGCGCTCGACTCCAGTGCACCCAATAGTCGGCATGGTTGAGCTCAACCCGAATATTGCGCATCAGCCAGCGACGTGCCATGTCCTCACCGGGGTGGCGGGCAAAGCGGGTTTTGGTCAGGTTTTGCGCCATGTACAACGCGAACTGCTCAACGACCGGCCAGCCACCAATCAGGTACTGACGCATGGTCTTTGCGCTGAGTTTGTTGTCACGCATCCGCTGATACAGTTCATGTTCGACAACCCGGCGCTTGCTCTCGCTGCAATCCTGGATCAGCTGCTGAGCCCAGGCTGGATAACTTGCGGCTTCCATAAGCGGGCCGGATCTGTTGAATGTATCGATCACTGTCGCACTCCTTTTGATTGTGATTGTACGGATCAGCAAGAGACTTCAACGGAATGTGCCAGGCGCCTTGAATAACAGAGGCCGCGGTCTGGTGGGCCGACATTGCAGGCTGTCACAGGTAAACAATTGCGGGCGTTCGATGACATACCCTTGAGCATAATCCACCCCGATCTCCAGCAATGCCTGCTCGATCTGCGGTGTTTCAACAAACTCGGCAATGGTGCGCTTACCCATGACATGACCGATGTGATTGATCACTTCGACCATTGCACGGTTAATCGGGTCGTCCAGCATATCCTTTACGAAACTCCCGTCGATCTTCAAGAAGTCTACAGGCAAATGTTTTAGATAAGCGAATGAGGACATACCGGCACAAAAGTCATCCAACGAAAAATGGCAACCTAACCCTTTGAGTTCATTAATAAATCTGATAGCGCTGCCCAAATTCGAAATAGCACTGGTTTCAGTGATTTCAAAACAAATCATTTCAGGCGGGATGGCATAGGCAATGAACTTCTCACGCAGGAAGTGTAGAAAAGCCTCATCACCGATCGTAATACCTGACAGATTTATCGCACACATGGCCAACGGCCCTTCGCACTCTTGCGCGATGCCCTGCGCAATGATCCTGAAAACGTTCTCGACCACCCAACGATCCAGGGACGTCATCAGTCCATAACGCTCGGCGGCGGGAATGAAGCTGTCCGGCAGAATCATCCGCCCGGCTTCATCATGCAGACGCAGCAGGATTTCGATATGCCCACCTCCTCGCTCTGTATGCCCCAGCGCGGCGATTTCCTGTGAATACAGGCAGAAGCGATTCTCTTCAAGCGCCATGTGCAGGCGCTGCACCCAGGCCATCTCGCCAAAGCGCAGGGACAATTCGGAGTCGTCAGCATGATAGACCTGCACCCGATTGCGACCCTTTTCCTTGGCCATATAGCAGGCCATGTCGGCAGCACGCAATGAAGCCTCAAGGGTGGCCGGAGCTTGAATGATGTGCACCAGACCGACGCTGACGGTGGTCACGAACGGCCGGCCTTTCCAGACAAAGTGCAGGTTTTGCACCGTCTGACGCAGGCCCTCGGCGATTTTCTCCGAAGCCTCCGGCGAGCAGTTCTCCAATAGAATGCCGAACTCGTCACCACCCAGTCGGGCCAGGGTGTCGCCCTCGCGTAAACCCGACTGCAACAACGCGCAGATGTGTCGCAGCAGCTCATCACCCGCAGCATGTCCGCACGTGTCGTTGACCAGTTTGAATTGATCCAGATCGAGGAACATCAACGCATGTCGGGCAGGTTGGCGCGTCAGGTTGTGCAGTGCCTGCTCCAGGCGATATTCGAATTCGCGGCGGTTGGCCAGGCCGGTTAGCGCATCGTGGGTGGCCTGCCAGGAAAGATTGGCGATGTACTGCCGCTCCTGGGTCATGTCATGCAGCACCAGCACCGTGCCGCTGACTTTACCGGCATTGCGAATCGGCGAGCCCACCAGCGTTACCGAAACCGTGCTGCCGTCCAACCGCTGAATCAGCTTGGAGTGTTCACTGCCACCGCTGAGCTGACCGCTGAGAATATGCTCGATCAGTGTGAAGCCATCCGCCTGGGCATTTTCATCCAACAGATTGAACAATGCCGCCAGCGGCAGCCCAACCGCCTGCTCGGCCTTCCAGTGAGTCAACTCCTCGGCTGCCGGATTCATGTAAGCGATGGCACCTTCAACATCGGTGGTGATCACGCCGTCGCCAATGGATTGCAGAGTGATTTGCGCGCGTTCCTTTTCCAGTTGCAAGGCATTGGCGAACGCATGGCGCTGGGCCAGAAGCTTATGGGTCCGCAACAGTGCCAAGGCAATCAACCCCAGCGCCGTGGCCAGGTTGGTGAACAGCAGCAACCGCAGAATCAGCCGCGAGCCCTCGCCCAATGCGTCACTGAACGCTTTGGCAGCGGGTGTCACCCCTTCGTTGATGGCAAATATCTGGGCTTTCCAGCGTTGGATGTCAGCGTCGGTCGCCTGGTTGCTGACGATGCGCTGATGCATTTCAAGGGCGACGTTATCGAGCTGCACCAGGTAGGCATCACCCACGGTCCAGCGATCGATAGCGGTTTCCAGGTAACTGAAATGCCGGAAGTTCAGGTACAGCCAAATCAGGCTTGAAACGTCATCGGGATGGTTACCGCCCTTGAGGATGCCCCGCCGTGCGGCCGCAAGATCGGGCGGTTGATGATCCAGCGCGACCCGCAGTTCATGCCCGCCCTGGGGAACCGAAATAGCATTCTGGTACTTGAGGAAAATCGACTCGTCGCGACTGTCGGCGTAGAGATTGAGGTAATAGATGGCGTCTTTCTGGCCCTTGGACCACAGGCTTTCGCCGGCAACATAGCCGCGAACCGCCGACAGAACGTACAGGCTGACGCCGCCCAACAGGGCCTGAAATAACACGACGGCGATAAATGGCCAGACGATGCCCAACAACCGTGGCGTTCCGAGAGTCAGCTTTTGCTTCATGAGGTCCCTTGCACAAGCACTGCCTGATGAACACCCGAGAGAATTCCATTCCTAACAGCACAGACTAGGCTAATTTTCGATTTTTCGAAGACATTAGGCTTCGATCAAGATCGTTTTAGGGGCAACGCAACAATCAGACGGTGCACAAGCCTGATTCCCCCAAAGGGACATCTGATCAATAAGCACAGAAATCCGGGCAAAATTCAAGGTTGCTAAAGCTGCTGCAAATGCCCATAAAGCTTGGCATACAAACCACCATCGGCAATCAATTGCTGATGGTCGCCATCTTCGGCAATGTGGCCGCCATCGAACACCAGCACACGGTCCGCCTGTTTTACCGCCGATAACCGGTGAGCAATGATGAGTGTCGTGCGACCGCTCAAAAACCGCGCCAGCGCTTGATGGAGGTTGTATTCGGTGGCGGCGTCCAGCGCCGAAGTCGCTTCATCGAGGACCACGACCTTGGGTTCGGCCAACACCATGCGCGCAATGGCCAGGCGCTGGCGCTGGCCGCCGGACAAGCGCACACCGGAACGGCCAACGACACTGTCCAGACCTTGCGGCAACGCCTTGACCGTAGCGTCGAGCTGGGCGATTTCCAGCGCCTGCCAGCAGGCTTCGTCGCTGCGTTCGCGGCCCATGGCCAGGTTGGCCCGTATAGTGTCGTTGAACAATGCCGGATGCTGCAAAACCACCGCAACATTCTCGCGTACGGTTTCCAGACCGATGTCCTGTTGAGTCGCGCCACCAAAACGGATGCTGCCCGACTGCGGCGTATAGAGCCCCAACAGCAATTGCACCAGCGTGCTTTTACCGCCACCGCTGGCACCCACGATCGCGACTTTCTCGCCTGGGGCGATGGACAGGTTCATCTGATCCAGCACCAGCTCACCGCCGTAGCCGAAACTCAAGCCTTGCACCTCGATGCCTACCGTCTCACGCCCCTTGAATGGATCGATGCCACCCGGGTACTGCGGCTCATCGGCACGCGACAACAACTCGTTGATTCGCGTCAGCGCACCACCGGCCGCGTAATAGGCATATTGCAGATTCAGCAATTGTTCGACCGGCCCGATCATGAACCACAGGTAGCTGAACACTGCGAGCATCTGGCCAATGGACAAGTCAGAAAACAATACGGTGAGCATGGCGGCGGCGCGGAAGATATCGATGCCGAACTGGAACAGCAATCCACTGGCGCGGCTGGATGCGTCGCTTTTCCACTGTGAGTTGACGGCATAGTTACGCACTTCCTGCGCCCGCAATCCGAGCCGTCCAAGGAAAAAACCCTGACGATTGCCAGCGCGGATTTCCTGAATCGCATCCAGGGTTTCGGTCAGCGCCTGGGTGAACCGGGAGGTGCTGTCGTTCTCAAGCTTTTTCAGGTGTTTGACCCGTTTGCCCAATTGCACCGTGGCGTAGATCACCAATGGATTGAACAACAGAATCAGCAGCGCCAGTTTCCAGTGCATCCAGACGAGAATGCCCGCCGTGCCCACCAGCGTCAGCATCGCCACCAGAAAACGACTGAGGGTTTCACCGACGAATTTATCGAGCGTGTCCAGGTCGGTGACCAGGTGCGTGGTCACCGTACCGCTGCCCAGGCTTTCGTATTCGCCAAGGGAAATGCGCTTGAGTCGCTCGATCAGCCGCACGCGAATGCGATAGACGATGTCTTTGGCCAGACCTGCAAACAGACGCGCTTGCAAGACGTTGAACATCAACGCACCGCAACGCAGGGTCAAGGTCACCAGCAACATCAAACCGATGTAGCCGGCAGCGGTTTGCCAGCCGGCCGGCAGCGCGTGGTTCATGACTTTCAGTGCCGCGTCGCCATGTCCCAGCAGCACTTCGTCCACCAGCAATGGCAGCAGCAAAGGAATCGGCACACTGCACAGGGTCGCCAATACGGCGACGCCGTTGGCGATCCACAAGGATTTTTTATGGTGAAGCGCCAGACGACGGATTTCCGCCCAACTCAGCCGATCGACCCGCTTGGGTTGTTGCTCATCATCGGGCTGGTCATACACAGGCAGCACGCTCCAGCCAACGGCCGAGCAACGGTGACAGCTCGCTGAGCGGTTGATAGCCATTGGTCAATAGCGCCAATTGACCATTGCGCTCGGCCAGCAAGGTCGGGAACCCGGCGATGCCCAGATCCTGAACCCAGGTGAAGTCTGCCGCCGTGGCCGCGTGCTGATCAGCACGATCGAAGGCTGCAGCGAACTCGATACGTGGCAAACCGGCTTGTTCGGCCAACTCCACCAATACGCTGGCGCGGGTAACGTCACGACCCTCGGCATAAAACGCCTGCTGGATGAGTTTAAGCAGTTTCCAGGCACAATCCGGCGCCAGGCTGCGCGCCGTCACCAGCGCGCGACAGGCCGGTTCAGTGTCGTAGACAAATCCGTCAGGCAGCGCGCCTTCGAACTTGAACGGCTGGCCGGTGGCTTCGGTGACCGCCTGCCAGTGTTCGAGAATGTAGCGCCTGGTGGTGGGCTCCAGTGCCGCACCGCTGCCAGTGCGCAAACCGCCGACCACCAGATGTACTTCAACACCCGCGGCCTGCGCCTGCTCGACCAGGGCCTCGGCCACCGGAGCGAAGCCCCAGCACCAGGAACACATCGGATCCATTACATAGAGCAGGCGCGCGGACATGGTTCAGGCCTCGGTGTTGGATTGCTTGTAGTTGTAACCAATCGGGTGCGGCTGATTGCGGGCCTTGGCCAGTTCGATCTGTTTCTGCCGGTCGATCGCACTGCGACGGGTCTTCTCACTCAGCTTATCCCAGCAATGCGGGCAGCTGATGCCGGCGACATAGTGCTCGGATGCACGGTCTTCCACGCTCACAGGCGTACGACAGGCATGACATTGATCGTAGTCGCCTTCGCTCAAGTCGTGGCGAACGGTGACGCGGTTATCGAACACAAAGCAGTCGCCCTGCCATTTGGTCTCTTCCTGAGGCACCTCTTCGAGGTACTTCAGTATCCCGCCCTTGAGGTGATAGACCTCGTCGAAGCCTTGGCTGAGCATATAGCTCGAGGCCTTTTCACAACGAATGCCGCCAGTGCAGAACATCGCGACTTTCTTGTGTTTGGCGGGGTCAAAGTTGGCTTTGATGTAGTCAGGGAATTCGCGAAAACTGGTGGTTTTCGGGTCGATCGCACCTTCGAAAGTGCCGATCGAAACTTCGTAGTCGTTGCGGGTATCGATCAGCAGGACTTCAGGATCGTTGATCAACGCGTTCCAGTTCTGCGGATCAACGTAGGTGCCGACCTTCTTGTTCGGGTCGACGCCTTCAACGCCCAGGGTGACGATCTCTTTCTTGAGTTTGACCTTGGTGCGGTAGAACGGCTGCTCATCGCAGTACGACTCTTTGTGGTCGATGTCGTCCATGCGCGGATCGTTCTTGAGCCAGGCCATCAGCCCGTCGATGCCTTCGCGGCTACCGGAAACCGTGCCGTTGATGCCTTCTTCGGCAATCAGCAAAGTGCCTTTGATGCCGTTGTCGACCATCGCCTGCAACAGGGGCTCGCGCAGGGCGACGTAATCTTCAAGGGTGACGAACTTATACAGTGCCGCCACGACAATCTGTTGTGTCATGGGTGATTCTCCAGGTGGCTACCCTCGTAAAGGGTGAACCGGATGCGAAAAAAAACGCGCCGGCTAAGCGGCGCGTTGCGGATTCTAACAAAAACTGTTGCGGATGGCTGCAGACCTTCAAGATCGCAGCCTGCGGCAGCTCCTACAAAAGCCCAGCCATGCGCAACTCCGTAGGAGCTGCCGCAGGCTGCGATCTTTAGTTTTTGCTACCGCCAGCGCAGGTCGGCGAGGCAGGTGCCGCACCGGTCTTCGCCCATTCCTCAGGCGTGTACGTATGCAGCGCCAACGCATGGAACTCGCCCATCAGGTCACCCAACGTGGCGTAGACCTTCTGGTGGCGCTTGACGCTGTTGAGCCCGGCAAATTGCTCGCTGACCACCACGGCCTTGAAGTGGGTTTGCAGCCCACGGCTGTGCATATGGCTTTCGTCCAGCACATCCAGATGCGCAGGCTGCAAAGCGTCCAGTGCCGATTCAATACGTTGTTGCATGGTCATTGCGGGGCTCCGCTCAAGGCTTTTTCTTGACTGGAGCGGCAGCGTCTTTCGGCGTCAGCTCGGCAGTCATGTCAGACAGCAGCTTGTTGACCACAGGCACCGCGCTTTCCAGTTTGGCTTGAGTCATCTGGGCCGATTGCTGAGTCAGCTGAGGCATTTTTTCCAGGACTTTCTTGCCCAGTGGCGACTGGTAGAACGCGACCAGGTCCTTGAGCTCGGATTCGCTGAAGTTGCTGGTGTAGAGCTTGACCATGTCCGGCTTCAGCTTGTTCCAGCCAATGGCCGCGTCCAGAGCTGCGTTGGCCTTGGCCTGGTAGGTTTCCAGCAGGGCTCTTTTCGATTCCGGCGCTTTGGTTTGTTCAAAGCGCTGAGCGAACATTTGCTGCACTTGCATGTACACCGGAGTGCCCAGTTTGTCAGCGTGCGCCAAGGTCAGGAACGCTTCGGCACTGGCGTTGTGGCTGGCGGTATCGGCGAAAACCTGGCCGCTGGCACAGACCAGAGCAACCGCGGTACAGATGGCACGAAGACGAGTCATCGAGTTTCCTATTCTAACAGGCGAGGTAAAACCCCAAGGGGGGACATTCTGCGCCTAAAAAACTCGTGCGCTCAACCCCTCCCCCTTGCCAGGCCTGATTTACAGGACCGAACGGTAGAAAAAACGACTGATGGAACCCCAAGCGCCAATCACGGCCTAAACTGCGCTATCAGACCTACAGGAAGGTGACCCATGAGCCGTATCGAAACCGACAGCCTTGGCCAGGTGGAAGTCCCGGATGAAGCCTACTGGGGCGCTCAGACGCAGCGCTCGCTGATCAACTTTGCCATCGGCAACGAACGTATGCCGCTGGCCGTACTGCATGCCCTGGCACTGATCAAGAAAGCCGCGGCGCGGGTCAATGATCGCAACGGTGATCTGCCGGCCGACATTGCCCGACTGATCGAACAGGCGGCCGACGAAGTGCTTGACGGCCAGCATGACGACCAGTTCCCGCTGGTGGTCTGGCAGACCGGCAGCGGCACCCAAAGCAACATGAACGTCAACGAAGTGATTGCCGGCCGCGCCAACGAACTGGCCGGCAATCCCCGTGGCGGCAAGGTGCCGGTGCATCCCAACGATCACGTCAATCGCTCGCAGAGTTCCAACGACAGCTTCCCCACCGCCATGCACATCGCCACGGTGCAGGCCGTGCAACAGCATCTGTTGCCGGCGATCACTGAACTCTCCGGAGGTTTGGCAGAGCTGGCAGCCCGACACATGAACCTGGTGAAAACCGGGCGCACGCACCTGATGGATGCCACGCCGATCACCTTCGGGCAGGAGCTTTCGGCGTTCGTCGCGCAGCTCGATTACGCCGAACGCGCCATCCGCAGCGCCTTGCCGGCAGTCTGCGAGCTGGCTCAGGGCGGCACTGCGGTGGGGACCGGCCTCAACTCGCCTCATGGCTTTGGCGAAGCGATTGCCTCCGAACTGGCCGCCCTCTCCGGCCTGCCATTTATCACCGCGCCGAACAAGTTTGCCGCGCTGGCCGGGCATGAGCCGCTGACCACTTTGTCCGGCGCGCTGAAAACCCTCGCTGTGACCCTGATGAAAATTGCCAACGACCTGCGTTTGCTAGGCTCCGGGCCGCGGGCCGGTTTCGCCGAGGTCAAGCTGCCCGCCAACGAACCGGGCAGTTCGATCATGCCCGGCAAGGTCAATCCGACTCAGTGCGAAGCGTTGTCGATGCTTGCCTGTCAGGTGCTGGGCAATGACGTGGCAATCGGTTTCGCCGCCAGCCAGGGTCACCTGCAACTGAACGTGTTCAAACCAGTGATCATTCACAACCTGCTGCAATCGATCCGCTTGCTGGGCGATGGCTGCAGCAACTTCCAGCAGCATTGCATCGCGGGCCTTGAGCCGGACGCCGAGCAGATGGCGGCGCATCTGGAACGCGGCTTGATGCTGGTGACCGCGCTGAACCCGCACATTGGTTACGACAAATCCGCCGAGATCGCCAAGAAAGCCTATGGCGAAGGACTGACCCTGCGTGAGGCGGCGTTGCAACTGGGTTATCTGACGGATGAGCAGTTCGATGCCTGGGTAAGGCCGGAGAACATGCTGGAGGCTGGCAGCAAGGGTTGAATCAGGCGTTTATGTAGCGTCTGATCGCCAGTCTTCGCGAGCAAGCCCGCTCCCACATTTGATTTTTGGTGTATGCAAAACCAGTGTGGGAGCGGGCTTGCTCGCGAAGAACGATGACGCGGTCTATCGACTGACCGCTGCTCGCATCCGCCGGGCCTTGAGCCCGGCGATCAGCGACGGCCCCAGCGCGACCAGCGCCGAGCCAAGCACCACTAGCACCGCGCCGCCATACGCCAAACTGTTGATCTGTTCGGCATGCACATAATCGGGCCATAACCAGGCAGCGAGTGCCACGGCAGCGAAGGTCACCAACGGAGTGATAGCGAGCGTTGCACTGACCCGCGACGCCTCCCAATGGGCCAGCGCCTCGGCAAAAGCACCGTAAGCGATCAGCGTGTTCAGGCAGCACGCGAGCAGCAACCAGCCTTGCAGCGGGCTCAGTTGCAAGGCTTCCAGTGGATGTACCCACGGCGTCAACAACAAGGCGCAAAACAGGTAGATCACCATCATCACCTGCAACGAGTTCCACACCGTCAGCAGTTGCTTCTGGCCCAGTGCATAGAAGGTCCAAACGGTCGACGCCGCCAGCACCAGCAGCACGCCCGCGGTGTAATCACTCAACGACGTCAGCAGCTCGCTCAACCGCTGATTGAAAAACAGCCCGAAGCCCAGCAACAGCACCAGCAGGCCAATCCCCTGCCCCAGGCTGAAACGCTCCTTGAACACAAACAGGCTGGCGATCAGCAACAGGATCGGCCCCATCTGCACCACCAACTGCGCGGTGCCCGGACTCAGCAGGTTCAAGCCCATCAGGTACAACACGTAGTTGCCCACCAGCCCGAGTACCGCCATCAGCACCAGCCAGCCACCTTTAGGCCCGAGCGCCTGTCGACTCGGCAGACGCTTGGTCGCCGTCAGGTAGAGAAACAGCAAACCGCCGGACACGGTCAGTCGAAACCAGGTCACCGTGACCGGGTCCATCACCAGCAGCACTTGCTTGAGTTTGATTGGCAGGATTCCCCACAAAAACGCGGTCAGCAAGGCGAGGAACAGACCATAAACCCAGCGACCGGACGAAATGTGCATGGAAACCCCAAAAGCCAACGGCAAGAAACCCCATTCTAGGCTGCCGTCGAGGCATCACACAGTAACAGTTGGCGAGAAGCCGTAAATGAGACTGTATCGGTCGCACCGACACAGCCTTTCGGACTTAACGCACCGCTTCAAACAACCCCGTAGCGCCCATCCCGCCGCCCACGCACATGGTCACGATGCCGTAACGCACGTTGCGCCGTTGCAGTTCGCGCACCAGATGGCCGACCTGACGCGAGCCGGTCATACCGAACGGATGGCCAATCGAAATCGAACCACCGTTGACGTTGTATTTCTCGTTGTCGATTTCCAGACGATTGCGGCTGTAGAGGCACTGCGAAGCAAAGGCTTCGTTGAGTTCCCACAGATCGATATCCGCCACCTGCAAGCCCCTGGCCTTGAGCAGTTTTGGCACCGAAAACACCGGGCCGATGCCCATTTCGTCCGGTGCGCAACCGGCAACGGTGAAACCACGGAAGAAGGCTTTCGGCTTGAGACCCAGCTGTAGCGCTTTTTCCAGGCTCATCACCAGGGTCATCGAGGCGCCATCAGACAGCTGCGAGGAGTTGCCGGCCGTGACCGAACCGTCTTCGGCAAACACCGGATTCAATCCCGCCAGGCTTTCGTAGGTGGTCTCCGGACGGTTGCAGTCATCGCGACCGACAATGCCTTCAAGGATCTGCACCTGACCGGTGTTTTTATCCTCGACCTTGTACTTCACTGCCATCGGCACGATTTCGTCGTTGAACAATCCCATGGCCTGCGCCTGAGCGGTACGCAGCTGACTTTGCAGGGCGTAGCGGTCCTGTTCTTCGCGGCTGACGTTGTAGCGACGGGCGACGATTTCCGCGGTCTGGCCCATCGGGAAGTAGATACCCGGCACCTGCTCCTTGAGCAGCGGGTTGATCAGGTTGTCAGTATTGACGCTTTTCATGGTCAGGCTGATCGACTCGACACCACCCGCGACGATGATGTCGCTGCAGCCCGAAGCAATCTGGTTGGCCGCGATGGCAATCGCCTGCAAGCCCGAGGAGCAGAAGCGGTTGAGGGTCATGCCGCTGGTGCCGACGCCCAACTGCGAGAGCACCGCCACGTTGCGACCGATGTTGAAACCCTGCGCGCCTTCGTTGGAGCCGGCGCCGACGATGCAATCCTCGACGCTGGCCGGGTCGATGTCGTTGCGCGCAAGCAATGCGTTGACGCAATGGGCCGCCATGTCGTCCGGGCGAGTCTGGTTGAACTTGCCGCGAAAGGATTTGGCCAGGCCAGTTCGCACGCTATCGACGATTACTACTTCACGCATGGCATACCTCATTGTTGTTGTCGTTCAGGAAGTGGATCGAGCATAAATCCAGCTCCCGGCCGACCGCGACAATCATTCACCTCGCGTATGCAAAACCATCGGACTACTTCTTCGACTTCTTTTCCTGCTTGTCGGATTTCTCGAAGGCATCTTCAAGCGCGCGGTTGAGGGTGCGCAGCACTTTGACCCGGGCCCAGCGCTTGTCGTTGGCCTCCACCAGGGTCCAGGGCGAAACCTCGGTGCTGGTGCGGTCAACCATATCGCCGACGGCAGTACGGTAGTCGTCCCACTTCTCGCGGTTGCGCCAGTCGTCTTCGGTAATCTTGAAGCGCTTGAAAGGGATTGCCTCACGCTCCTGGAAACGCTCCAGCTGAGTCTGCTTGTCGATGGCCAGCCAGAACTTCACCACGATCACGCCGGACGCAGTGATCTGCTCTTCGAAATCGTTGATTTCGCCATAGGCGCGCATCCAGTCCGCCGGGCTGCAAAAGCCCTCGATGCGCTCCACCAGCACCCGGCCATACCAGGAACGGTCGAAGATAGTGAATTTTCCCCGTGCAGGAATCTGTCGCCAGAAACGCCACAGATAGGGCTGGGCACGCTCATCCTCAGTGGGCGCGGCAATCGGCACGATGCTGTACTGGCGCGGGTCGAGTGCGGCAGCCACACGACGAATCGCCCCGCCCTTGCCTGCCGCGTCATTGCCCTCGAATACGGCGACCAGTGCGTGTCGGCGCATGCGTTTGTCGCGCATCAGGCCGGATAACCGTGCCTGTTCGGTAATCAGTTGCTCCTCGTAATCGTTCTTTTCCAGCCGCTGGCTCATGTCCAGACTACCGAGCAGACTCAGTTGATCGACACTGGTCGACAGCGGTGCGGCGCTGACTTTGTCCGGGTTGACCTTGGGCCGTTTGAGGGCGTTTTGCAGGCCTTCGAGCAGGATCTTGCCCACACTCAGACTGCGGTAATGGGCGTCCACCCCTTCGATCACATGCCAGGGTGCGTAGTCACGGCTGGTGCGGCGGATCACGCGCTCGCCGTACATCACGAACTTGTCGTAGGTGTGCGATTGCTGCCAGTCCAGTGGGCTGATGCGCCAACTGTGCAGCGGGTCGTCCTGCAAAGCCTTGAGGCGCGCCTTCATTTGTTTCTTGGACAGGTGAAACCAGAACTTGAAGATCAGCGCACCTTCATCGCAGAGCATTTTCTCCATGCGCTCGGTCTGGTTGATCGCCTGGTCCAGCACCGCGTCCTTGAACAGGCCATGGACCCGTCCTTGCAGCATCTGGCTGTACCAGTTGCCGAAAAACACCCCCATGCGTCCTTTGGCCGGGAGCATTCGCCAGTAACGCCAGGCCGCTGGTCGCGCCAGCTCTTCATCGGTTTGCTGATCGAAGGTGCGCACTTCAATCAGTCGCGGGTCCATCCACTCATTGAGCAACTTGACCGTCTCGCCCTTTCCCGCGCCTTCGATGCCGTTGATCAGCACGATTACCGGAAAACGGCCCTGCTGTCGGAGGTCGTATTGAGCTTCGAGCAAAGCCTCACGCAGCGCCGGCACTTCAGCTTCGTAGGTTTCTTTATCGATGGCATGACCGATTTCGGCAGATTCGAACATGAGTGGCTCCCTTCCAAGATTGAGCAAGACTAGCGGATTGACCGAGCGTTTGTCTGAGCAATCCAATCGCGGTTGCCATGGATCAATCGCCGTTGTCGCGATCGGCTAGAATGGCCGCCTTGCCTCGCCTGAGCCGACCATGAATCCTGAAATACTGCCGAACCCCGCACCGCATGCCCAGCTCGACTGGGACGACCAAGGTCGCCCGCGCTCGCGGGTGTTTGACGATGTGTATTTCTCCGACCAGTCGGGCCTCGATGAAACCCGTTACGTGTTCATCGAGCAAAACCGCCTGAGCGAACGTTTTGCCGAGCTGCCAGCCAATGGCCGGCTGGTAATTGGCGAGACGGGTTTCGGCACCGGGCTGAATTTCCTCTGCGCCTGGCAGCTGTTCGAACAACAGGCTGTGGCTGGCGCACGGCTGCATTTCATCAGCGTCGAAAAATACCCGTTGAGCCCGGCAGATCTGCAACGGGCCCTGGCGCTATGGCCAGACCTCAAGCCCTTTGCCGATCAGTTGTTGGCGCAGTACGTCGCCATCCATCAGGGCTTTCAGCGGCTGGTGCTGGACAATGGCCGGGTGACCCTGACGCTGTTGATCGGCGACGCGCTGGAGCAACTGCCACAGCTGGACGCGCAGATCGACGCGTGGTTTCTCGACGGTTTCGCCCCGGCGAAAAACCCCGACATGTGGACCGCCGAACTGTTTGCCGAACTGGCGCGTTTGGCGGCGCCCGGTTCGACCATCAGCACCTTCACCAGCACCGGCTGGGTACGCCGTCTGCTCAATGCGGCAGGCTTCAAAATGCGCCGCACGCCAGGCATCGGCCACAAATGGGAAATCCTGCGCGGTGCATTCGTCGGCTGGCCTGAAGAAACACCTGTACCGGCAACCGCCAAGCCATGGTTTGCTCGCCCGAATCCGGTTGTCGGCCAACGTCATGCGCTGGTGATCGGCGCCGGGCTTGCCGGTTGTGCCAGTGCCGCCAGCCTCGCCGCACGCGGTTGGCAAGTAAGCCTGCTGGAACGGCATGCCGATCTGGCGCAAGAAGCCTCGGGCAACCCGCAAGGCGTGCTGTACCTGAAACTTTCGGCTCACGGCACCGCACTTTCGCAATTGATCGTCAGCGGTTTCGGGTATACCCGACGTTTGCTCGAACACTTGCAGCGTGGCGTCGAATGGGACAATTGCGGGGTGTTGCAACTGGCGTTCAATGCCAAGGAAGCCGAGCGTCAGGCACAGCTGGCTGCGGCCTTTCCCGCCGATCTGTTGCACCTGCTGGACCCGCCGCAAGCGCAGGTCCAGGCCGGAATCGGCCTGGCGCACGGCGGGTTGTTCTATCCAGAGGGTGGCTGGGTTCATCCACCGGCCCTGTGCCAATGGCAAGCATCGCAACCCAATGTCCAACTGCTGACGCACCGCGATGTTCTGGAACTGCGCAAAGTCGATGAACAGTGGCAAGCCTGGGACGGCGAGACCCTGCTCGCCAGTGCGCCAGTGGTAATACTGGCCGGCGCGGCGGAAATCAAACGCTTCGCGCAAAGTGCCGAGCTACCGCTCAAACGCATTCGCGGACAGATCACCCGCTTGGCACAAACCGCTGAAAGCCAAAGTCTGGCAACCGTGGTCTGCGCCGAAGGTTACGTCGCCCCTGCGCGTTTGGGTGAGCACACCCTGGGCGCCAGCTTCGACTTCAAGAGCGACGACCTGACCCCGACCACCGCCGAACACCTCGGCAACCTGGAACTGCTGGAGGAAATTTCCACCGATCTGGTCACCCGCCTGCACGCCAAACAGTTGGACCCGGAACAGCTTCAAGGTCGCGCCGCGTTCCGCTGCACCAGCCCCGACTACCTGCCGATCGTTGGCCCATTGGCTGACAGCCAGGCATTCGCCCAGGCCTACGCCGCACTGAGCAAGGACGCCCGGCAGGTGCCAGATGTCGCGTGCCCGTGGCTCGACGGGTTGTACATCAACAGCGGCCACGGCTCACGCGGCTTGATCACTGCGCCACTGTCCGGCGAGTTGCTGGCGGCGTGGCTGGACAACGAACCGTTGCCCTTGCCCCGAAGCGTGGCCGAAGCCTGCCATCCGAACCGCTTCGCCTTGCGTCGCCTGATCCGCGGCAGCTGAATCAACAGCGGATTGCAGCCTTCCCCCGCGTAGGAGCTGCCGCAGGCTGCGATCTTTTTAGCGCCCTCAAAGGCGCCGAAGATCAAAAGATCGCAGCCTGCGGCAGCTCCTACTGGCTGTTAATGTTCATCCGCCGTAGGATCGCCGGATTGATGACCCGAGGTGCCTATGCTGATTCCCCACGACCAACTTGAAGTCGACACCCTGACCCGTCTGATCGAAGACTTCGTTACCCGTGACGGTACCGATAATGGCGACGAAACTCCGCTGGAAACCCGCGTACTGCGGGTCCGCCATGCGTTGAGCAAAGGTCAGGCGCTGATTGTGTTCGATCCGGAAAGCCAGCAATGCCAACTGATGCTCAAGCACGACGTGCCCAAGCACCTGTTTGACTGAGCAGCCATTTGACCGGGCGGCTATTTGACCGAGGGCTTCAGCTGCGTTTGTCGCGTACCCGTTTGGCCTGAATGCGCTCATAGACTTCGGCGCGATGCACATTGATGTTTTGCGGGGCTTCGACACCGAACCGAACGTTGCTTCCGTTCACGGCGAGGATGCGCACAGAGATGTTGTCGCCAATGGAGATCAATTCGCCCACGACGCGGCTGAGTACGAGCATGGCTCTAGTCCTTGAGGTTACCGGGCCTTGAAGATGACCGGCTGACGCCAGGTCTTCAATGCAACAGCGGCAAAACAGTCCTGCCCTACGCGGTAGAATGATTCCTCTTACAGACCCGCCCTGCATCGCAACGCCGATGGCTTAAGAGGCAGAAAAACGCGGGCCAAACAGAATGATGCTCGTGCCTAACACGCAGAATGCAACGCCCAGCCAGTCCGAGCTCAGCGGTCGAATCCGCTCCACAACACCGAGCCAGCCAATGGACGCGATGATGTAAATGCCACCGTAGGCTGCATAAGCGCGGCCCGCATAGGTCGATTCGACTTTAGTCAGCAAAATGGCGAACAGCGTCAAGCTGAGCAGCGCCGGCACGACCCACCAGGCGCTTTTGCCCTGCCGCAACCACATCCAGAAAGCGAAACAGCCGGCGATTTCGAACAGCGCCGCGAGGAAAAACCACAGGTAATTGAGCATGCACACATCTCGTCAGGGCTGCCAGATGCGGCAACCCTAACGACGCGGCCCGTTACTCGCAAGCTCACTGGCGCTTTGCCTGGCCTTGGCGCGCATCTTGTCGGCCATCACGGTCATCTCGTTGTAGAGCTGTTGCGGGTTCTTTTGTTTGATTGCCCAGGCCATACGGCCCTGTTCGTGGGGCAGGATCATGAACTCGCCTGCGGCAACATGCTGGTAGATGTAATCGGCGATATCGCTGGCGGTAATCGGCGAGCTTTCCAGCAACTTGCCGACCTGGGCTTTCATGGCCGGGGTCGGGCCACGGAAGGAATCCAGCAGGTTGGTCTGGAAGAACGACGGGCAGACCACATGCACACCGATTTCCTGCTGTGCCAGTTCAATCAGCAGGCTCTCGGACAGCGCCACTACACCGGCCTTGGCCACGTTGTAGTTGCTCATGGCCGGGCCTTGCATCAACGCGGCCATCGAGGCGATGTTGATGATCTTGCCTTTGCTCTTTTCCAGCAGCGGCAAGAAGGCCTTGCAGCCTTTGACCACGCCCATCAGGTTGATTGCAATCTGCCAATCCCAGTCTTCCAGCGACAGCTCACTGAAGAAACCGCCAGAGGCCACCCCGGCGTTGTTGACGATCACATCGATGCCGCCCAGCTTCTCTTCGCAGGCTTGTGCGAAAGCGGTCAGCTGGCTGTAGTCACGCACATCGCAACGCTGAATGAAGCCGTCACCGCCGGCCTCGCGGACCAGTTTGAGGGTTTCCTGCAGGCCCGGCTCGCTGACATCGGACAAGGCCAACTGCCAACCTTCACGAGCCCAGCGCAGAGCGATTTCGCGACCCAGGCCGGACCCGGCGCCAGTGATCATCATGCGATTTTGCATAGGGAGTTGCCTTGTTGTTCTGGGGAAGATGCTTCGCAGTGTAGCGAAGGATTTTCCTGCACCCATGACCATCAAATTGCTGAATGCCCCAGGCAAACCCTGACGGTTGAACCGTGCAGTTGAAAACCTGCCCAGCTAAACAAAAGAAATAAACCTGCGACAAAAAAGCAATAAAGAAACATTGAATCTTCTTTCACTCGCCAGAGTCGGAACTGTTAAGCCGCTCGGATTTATTGCAGTCGAGCCTGTCATTTAACTGCTGCGACTTTCCATAACACTCCAATAAGGAACTCGATATGGGCACCATTCTTCTCGTTATTTTGATCCTTTTGTTGATCGGTGGTTTACCGGTCTTTCCGCACTCCAGAAGTTGGGGTTATGGCCCGTCCGGCATACTCGGCGTGGTGGTGGTTGTGTTATTGATTCTGCTGTTGCTCGGCAGAATTTGATCGTCGACAATTCCAGCGGACAAAAAAAAAGAGGCCCTTATGGGCCTCGTTTTTTGCTGCAGCCTTACTTGTTCTGCATGCTTTCGGTTACACCCGCAGTGTTATCCAGCAAGCTCTTGGTCGCGGTTTGCAGGAACGCTTCCAGCTTGAGTTGCAGCTCAGCAGTACGCGGTGCATTCGGGATGACTTCAGCATGCGGGTTGGCACCCAGTTGGTATCGGTACATCTTCGGATCCATTTCCTTGGGCAGAATCAGGATCTGGTCAGCCGTGACGATGGCCGTGGTCTGCTCGGTGCCCGATGGCTTGATCACGCCAAAACCGGTGTCGCCTTGCGGCAGGTTGAGCAGGTCGCGGCCCCAGCACTGATGACGCACTTCACCACCGAGACGGCCCATGATGGTCGGCACGATATCAATCTGAGTGCCCACGGTGTGGTCACGCTGACCGAACTTTTCCTGGATGCCCGGTGCAATCATCAGCATCGGCACGTTGAAGCGGCCCAGGTCCATTTCGGTGATTTGACGCTCGTTGCCAAAACCATGGTCGCCCACGATGACAAACAGGGTTTCCTTGAAATACGGCTCTTTACGGGCCTTTTCAAAGAACTGCCCCAACGCCCAGTCGGCGTAACGCATGGCGGTCAAATGCTCGTTCAGGCTGCCACGGTCGGTGACTTTCTCGACTGGCAATGGCGTTGGCAACGCATACGGCGTGTGGTTGGACAGGGTTTGCAGCAGCGCATAGAACGGCTGGCCTTCGCGCGCCTTGAGTTCCTGCAGGCCACGGTCAAACATGTCCTGGTCGGACACGCCCCATGTCGGGTCGGAGAACACCGGGTTGACGTAGTCGTTACGCCCGATGAAGTTGGTCATGCCCTGGTTGCTGAAGAAGCCCGACTGGTTGTCCCAGGCAAAATCGCCGTTGTAGACATACACATCGTCGTATTTACGGGCGCTGAGCAACTGCGGCAGGCCGGACAACTTGTGGCTGCCTTCCGGGGTCTGCATCAGGTATTCGAAGCCCGGCAGGTTCGGGAAGCAGGCCATGGTGGCGAACATACCCTGGTGGGTGTGGGTGCCGTTGGAGAAGAAACGGTCGAACAGCAGGCCTTCTTTCGCCAGTTTGTCGAGGTTCGGTGTGATGTTGCCCGGCGCGCCCAGAGCACCTACCGAGTGACCGGCCATGCTTTCCATCAGGATCACAACGACGTTCTTGATCGGCAGGGTCTTGTCGGCCGGCGGTGTGTAGTCGCGGCGTACCGCAGCGATATCGGCGTCAACCAGCTTGTCGTCCGGCATCACCAGCATTTCGCGGACGATTTTCTGGGCTTCAGGCTGCTCCATAGTCGCCTTCCAGATGTTGTCGCGCTCTTCGGACATGCGGCTCTGCGCGGCGGCAACCAACTGCAACGTGCCGTTCAGGCCCAACTGGTTGGCGAAGTTCGAGTCGGTGGTGTAAACATCCCCCCAACGCAATGGTGGACCTTGGCGCAGGGTGCCACGGGCAGCCACGACGCAGATCAACAGGCAAACCACGAACACTGCAATGCGCGCGTACCACGGGGCCACCTGACGGGTGCCGATGGTGCCACCGCTGAACGGGCCGCGTGGACGGGTTGCACGGTCAGCGCCCTTGAACGCCAGGCTCAGCAGCCAGGTGCCAACGGCCCAGGCCAACAGATAACGTACTACCGGAAAACCGTACCAGAGCATGCTCATGACGGTTTTCGGGTCTTCCTTCACATACTGGAAGACCAGGCCGTTGAGGCGCTGGTGGAACTCGCGGTAGAAGTCCATTTCCATCAGGCCGAGGAACAGAGCGACGCTTGAGGCTATGGTCAGCCAGAAGCGAAACAGACCACGGGCAGCCATCGCCCGGACACTGAACAGGGCCAGCAACAGCGGAATGCAAAAGTAGACTACCAGACGCAGGTCGAAACGCAGGCCGTTGGCGAAGGCTTCGAGGAAGGTCGAAGCCGGTGTATTGAGGATCATCTCACGGTTGTAAACCAGCAGCGCAACGCGCAGCAGGGAGAGCATCACCATTATGACCAAGGCGCAGAGCAGCGTATAAGCCAGATGCGATTTGACGGTCGGTTGCAGCAAGCGATTCGAAGCTCGCTGCGGACTCAGGGCGTCCGGGTTTGCCATGTCGTTTTAGGACCCATTGGAAGTTGAAATTTCAAAGATATAGCTGCGCCCTGCCCTTTCACTGCAGTTTCTTGCAGGAAATGGCCGGGAGCGTGCGCGATGCGCAAATGTTGCACGATCACTCACGGCATTGCCATTCATTACTGGCAAGCGCCCCCCAAAGTCTGGCTTCCAGGGCTCTGGAACAAGCGTAAACAGAAGGTTGAGTGTGAAATCGATGCGGACGAATTGTCTTGGAGCGTTTGTAAAAATTTCGTACAACGCATATTTGGAAATACAAAAAAGGGCCTCGCGGCCCTTTTTAGTCAGCTCAGCTTAATCATTACTTGGCTTGTTCACCGCTTGCAGCACGTACTGCGGAAGAGCGAATGCGCCAATATGAATTTCCGGGTTGTAGTAGCGCGTGATAATGCCGCTGCCGGCAAAACGCTGACTCAGGGTTTCGCGCGACAGTTTGCGGTAAGACGTGTTGGTCGCGCCCCAGGCAAACGTCATGGCGCCGCCGATATAGGTCGGCACCGCGGCCTGATAGAAGTGCCAGTCCGGGAACAGGCTGCGCAGGCGCCCGGCGGTGGTTTTCACTTCTTCGATCTGCATGAACGGCGTGCCGTTCTGGGTCACCAGAATGCCGCCTTCGTTCAGGCAACGGCGGCAGGCCTGGTAGAAGTTCTCCGAGAACAGCACTTCACCCGGACCGATCGGGTCGGTCGAGTCGGAGATGATCACGTCGAATTTTTCCTGGGTGGTGGCGACGAAACGCATACCGTCGTCGATCACCAGGTTCAGGCGTGGGTCATCGAACGCACCCTTGGAGTGGTTCGGCAGGAACTCCTTGCACATGTCAACCACGGTGCCGTCGATTTCGACCATGGTGATGTGTTCGATGCTGCGGTGCTTGGCCACTTCACGCAGCATGCCGCCGTCGCCACCGCCGATGATCAGCACACGCTTGGCGGAACCGTGAGCAAGGATCGGCACATGGGTGAGCATCTCGTGGTAGATGAACTCGTCGGCTTCGGTGGTCTGGATCACACCGTCCAGCGCCATGACCCGGCCCATGCGCGGGTTCTCGAAAATCACCAGGTGCTGGTGCTCGGTGCGCACTTCGTGCAGCAGCTTTTCCATGCGAAAACGCTGGCCGTAGCCTTCGTAGAGGGTTTCCAGGTACTCGCTGGTCTTGGTGGTGCTCATGGGAAGTCCCCCGGTGAATGCTGGTGGCAACGGACGGTTACCCGCCCATGATGGACAATCGCAAACGCAGGGCAGGCGATTGACCAAGGAAAGGCGCGCATTCTACGACGCCGAACATGACAGGTCGAACCTTCGTCGAACAGAAGATATTCTGAAAGCTCAAAAGACCTGATGTGGGAGCGGGCTTGCTCGCGAAGGCGGCATCACATTCAGCATCAATATCGAATGTACCGGCCTCTTCGCGAGCAAGCCCGCTCCCACAGGTTCGGCGCTCCCACAAAGAAATGAGGTTCGCCTGTCAGAACCGCACATTACCTCGGGGCCCTGCAATCGCCCAAATAACCAGGCCCAGCACCGGCAGCAGCAGGATCAACAGCACCCAGATGATTTTCATCCCGGTTTCTGCGCTGCTTTTAAGCACGTTGATGATCGCCCAGATATCCAGCGCGAGGATGATCAGGCCAACCAGGCCATTGAAGGTGGAACCCATGGTGTCGCTCCCAGGAGAAGAATTTCCCCCTTAGGATAGTCGGGCCTGACGAGGGTTCTGCTTTATTACGTTTGGCGCAGTCATGGCCTTAAACGTGGATCGCCACTTTCAGCGCTTCCAGAGACGGCGCCGCGGCAATCCCGATTTGCGCACACAACTCCAGCACCCGCGGGACGTCGTTGCCATAGACCAGTACGGTCTGAATCTCGTCATCGAGCAGTTGGCTGAAGTTCATCAGCGTGTAACCACCGTTTTCCGGGGTCATGCTGCCCATCTGAATCTGAATGCGGTTGAGCGCGGTCAACGCTTCGGTCTTGGCCAGTTGCTTGGGTTTGATGTTGAACGTCACACCCGGGCCGAAAGACGCGACGATCTGCGCGAACAGGTCCATGTAGGTGTCGGCCTGGAACAGCACGGTTTCCGGCAGGCTGCCGACCACCACCCACTCACCCAGCGGAATCGGGAAAGTGTTGTCGTAGTTGATGTCCGGGTTGGCAGCCAGAAACGCTTCAGGATCGGCGTAAGCCTGGGCCGCTTCGTCGGCGATCTGCTGGATTTCCGCCTCGCTCATGCAGCCAGAGCTGATTTTGCTGATGAGTTCGATGAGTGCGGCTTTCATGGGCGGATCCTGTAGCGAGAGTAGTTTGAAGGCGCGAAGGATAGCGCATTCGCGAATAGATACCGAGTTGTAGCGAGGGGGCTTAGCCAGTACGCAATCCGTAGCAGCTGCCGAAGGCTGCGTTCGGCCGCGAAGCGGTCGCAAATTCGGCATCCACGGATAACTGGAAGACCACAGCGTTTGATTTTACGACGGCTACGCCGCCGAACGCAGGCTACGCCAGCTGCTACGGGTCATGCGGCGTGCCCCCCGCCTGCCCTGTGATCAGCCCAACAGTTTTTGCAGCTGTGCGGTGGTATCTGCCGCGCCCATGGTCTTGGCCGCGTCGAGAGCGCTGATGCCGTTGGCGTCCTTGGCCTTGGGATCGGCGCCTTTGCTGATCAGGTAGTCAACGATTGCGGTGCGGTTGAACATCGCGGCCATCATCAGCGCGGTGCGGCCATCAAAGGACGAACCTTCAACCTCGGCACCCCCTTCGACCAGCGCAGTGACCACTGCCAGATCACCTTTGAACGCGGCGCCGGCAATCGGGCTTTGGCCGTTGTCGTTGCGGATCTCTGGATCGGCCTTGTGCTCAAGCAGCACTTTCACCGCATCGACATGGCCGTGGTAAGCGGCAAGCATCAGCAAGGTGTCGCCCTTGTGGTTACGCAGGTTCGGCGGCAAGCCTTTGCTCAGCAGTGCGGCGAGCATCGCCGCGTCGCCATCGCGGGCCTTGTTGAATACCTGCTCGGCAAACTCCGCGGCTTCTTCCGGGGTCATCTGGCGGGATTTGTCTGACATTGGGGACTCCACATTCGGTCAATCGCAAAGCCGCTAGTTTCCTTAAGCGGCCTTACCCCTGTCACCCCTTTTTTCTCTCGTCCGGCCATAGCCAGAATCAATAACGGAACTTGCCGCCGTGGATATCCGCCAGCACCTGTTCGGTGATCTGCACGTAAGTGTCCGAGCCCGGCAGCCAGGCGTAGATCGGATCGTCGCCGGTTTTTCCCGGATCGAACGCTTCATCCTTGAGGCGGGTCTTCTGATACTTGAAGGTCCCGGTGGTCTCCATTTTCACTTTTACCCGTAAAAACAGCGGCACCGCATAGGCCGGCATTTGCTGGCGAGCGAAGCTCAGCAACTCACTGAAGTCCAGGGTCGCCAGGGATTCAGCCGGGGTAATCGCCGCCATGCCAGCGCGGCCATTGGTGTTGTTGATCTCCACGCCATAGGCCACGGCCTCGGCAATATTAGGGTGCTGCAAGAGGATGTTCTCGACTTCGGTGGTCGAGACGTTCTCGCCCTTCCAGCGGTAGGTATCGCCGAGACGGTCGACGAACTGCGCGTGACCGAAACCGATGTTGCGCAGCAAGTCACCGGTATTGAAGTAGCGATCGCCCTTCTCGAAGACATCGTGGAGCACGACCTTTTCGGTCTTCTGCGGATCGGTGTAACCGTCCAGCGGCGCCTTGTCGTCGATCTTCGCCAGCAACAGGCCTTGCTGGCCTTTGCCGACTTTTTGCATGAAACCCTTGCTGTTGCGGATCGGCGCACCGCTGTCGTGGGCGTATTCGACCAACTCCCAGGACATCAGCGAGAAACCGATGGTGTTGTCGAAATTGAGGATGTTGGTGAAACCGATGTTGCCGTCGCTGGCGGCGTACAACTCGCAGATGTGATTGACCCCGAAGCGCCGCTTGAATTCGCTCCAGACGCCGGGGCGCAAGCCGTTGCCGATCATCTTCACCACCGAGTTATCACGGTCGTCGGCGCTGGGCGGTTGATCGATCAAGTAACGGCACAACTCGCCAACGTAGCCGATGGTGCTGGCCTGGTACTTGCGCACGTCGCTCCAGAACTGACTGGCGCTGAACTTGCGGCGAATGGCAAAGCCCGACGCCCCGCAAATCGCCGAGCCCCAGCACACGCACAACCCCGTGGCGTGGTAGAGCGGCAAGGTGCAATAGACGACATCGTCGGGGCGCATATCCAAAGCGATCAAGCCAAAACTGGCGGAGGTCCGCATCCAGCGACCATGCTTGAACACCCCGGCTTTGGGCAACCCGGTCGTGCCGGAGGTGTAGATATAAAAACAAGGGTCGTCGAGATACACCTGCTGGCTGCTGGGCGGGTTGTCGGCCGGGCAATCGGCGCTGGCGCGCATCAGGTTGGTGAAGCCTGCGGGAGCTTCGCCGGGGTCACGGAAGGTGTCCTGATCGGCCACCCACCAGGTTTTCGCCGCATTGATTGCAACCTGCTCACGGATCGCCGAAAACGCTTCGACCAACTCCCCGCCCACCACGATTGCCACAGGGTCGACCAGGTTCACGCTGTGCACCAGCGCCTGTTGGGTTTGCGAGGTATTGAGCATCGCGCTGATCGCACCAACCTTGGCCACCGCCAGCACTGTGACCAGCAGTTCCGGGCGGTTTTCGATGAAGACCCCGACCACATCACCTTTGCCAATACCCTGGGCAATCAAATAGTGAGCGATGCGGTTGGCCCACTGGTTGACCTGTGCATAACTGAGTTTGACTGCACCCTGCAGCAGCGCCGGACCATTGGGGTTGCGTTGCGTCGCCTGCTCGAAGCTCCAACCGAGGCCACAGGGTTGATCCGGTTGTTTGACGTTAGCGACTTTGAGGCCCTTGACCACCCGTGGCAGGGCTTTGGTAATGGACGGCAACTTACGGAGCATCATGCCCCAGGTGATCATGTCGTTTGACGCGCTGCTCATGGTTGCTCCCGTTCGGCCCATGATTTCGAGCCTATTTTGTTATTGTCGGGCGAAAATGTAATCGGGGGTGTTCAGGCAACTTCATCCCTGTATGAGAGACGACAGATAACCTCTCGTTAGAGATTCAATAAAAGACCTGGAAAAGTTGGTGCAGGGCAAAAAGTACGCCCGCACTTATGTCGCTGTACACGCAGTTTTTGAAATGTTTTGTATCCGGGTCGATACTGCGGCGAGCACGCAAAATGCAGGATGCACGATGGCCATTCATGCAGAATGCACGATACCAAAAAAACGTATATTTGTTATATAGTTGATTTATAAGGTTTTTTATAAATAGCCGTACTGGCACAACCTGTGCACCTATCACTCCATGCTTGCCATTCAAGTGCAAACGGAGCTAATCGACATGAGCCTGATCCAGGAAAAATTTTCGTCCCTGTTCTCCAACTTCGACGTCACCACGCAGGCACGCCCTGACGGCGGCATTCTGCTGACGCTGAATAGCAGCGATGGCCGCGTGTTTAAACGCTCGATTTCCTACGCTCAATTACATGCCGGTGATCAACTGTCCTGGGTGATCAGTGCCATTCGCCGTGACATGGCCGAACAGGCCAGCGAACTGCCGCAGATTTCGATGCTGCAAAGTCAGCAGCGTTTCGCCCTGCCGACCTATCACACGTCGTAAGCACTCCATCGCCCAAACCTTTCAGGTCGTGCAAGCCTTGTGCTGCACGGCCTGAGTGCATTCTGAGCTCAGCTCAGCAAGCCCCGGTTGACTGCCTCGCCGACCGCTTGGGCGCGGTTGGTGACTTCGAGTTTGGAGTAGATATTGCCCAGGTGGAACTTCACCGTTGCCTCGGAAATGTCCCGAATCACACTGATTTCCCACACCGTTTTCCCGGCCTTGGCCCAGCGCAAAATCTCCAGTTCCTTTTCGCTCAATGGTTTGCCCACCGGATCCGGACGCTGTCGTTTAGGTATTTTCAACACGGGCGCGCCGGCCCGGTCTGGTGTTTTCATCCTCACCCCTCTCGCCAAGAGTCCGCACCATTGCCAAGCGCACAAGGCGCCTGGAGAAGCGAACAAACTTCAGGGCCGAAGAGTTACACAGGGACGAGATTAAACAAGTAAGGAAAACCACAAACAGGCATGGACGACTTATCAACAGGCAACTTCCTACACGTCCTACAGACGTACGTTGCCCGTGATGTTAGTCCCTGATGGAAAGACGGCTGACCGCACGTGTTGCAGTCAGCCGTTGTCACTCAGAAAGTAGCTGGATCGATCTGCGAGAAGCTGTTGACGTTCAGATGCCCGGCGAGTTCACCGCCTTCGCGTACCAGTCCGCAAGTGGCCATACCGGCCTCCCGGGCGGCATCCAGCTCCTCAACAATATCGGACAGAAACAGGATCTGCGAAGCCTCGCAGCCAATCGCCTGAGTAATGCGCTGATAGGACTGCGCCTCACGCTTGGGCCCCGAGGTGGTGTCGAAGTAGCCGCTGAACAGTGGCGTCAGGTCACCGGCCTCGGAGCAGCCGAAGATCAGCTTCTGGGCCTGGATCGAACCGGACGAGTAAACAAACAGTTGATAACCCGCCTGATGCCAGCGTTTCAGCGCGTCGACCGCGTCCGGGTAAACATGGCCCTTCAACTGCCCGGCCTGATACCCCTGCTCCCAGACCATCCCTTGCAGGGCCTTGAGCGGCGTGGCCTTGCGGTCTTCGGCAATCCAGCCCAGGAGGATTTCAATCACCCGTTCAACGTCAGCGCCAGGCTCGGCGCTGTCCTGGCGAACCGCGTCGATCTGCCGGGCAACGTCGGCCCGTTGAGCCTGCTGACGGACAAAGTCCGGCAAATGTCTGGCGGCGTAGGGAAACAGCACGTCGAACACAAAACTCACCGCGCTGGTGGTGCCTTCGATGTCGGTGAGAATGGCTTTGATGGTCATGCCCTCAGTCCTCAAGGCGCGGGAAGCGACTGGCGATATCTTCGCCGGTGAAATTGGCCACCCAGCCTTCGGGATTGTTGAACAGACGGATCGCCACGAAGTGCGGATGCTCACCCATGTCGAACCAGTGTGCCGTACCCGCCGGCACCGAAATCAGGTCGTTTTTCTCGCAGAGCACGGCGTACACGTAGTCGTCGATGTGCAAGGTAAACAGCCCACGGCCAGCGACGAAAAATCGTACTTCGTCTTCAGCGTGACGATGCTCATCGAGGAACTTTGCGCGCAGTTCGGCTTTTTGCGGGTGATCGCTGTTGAGGCTGACCACGTCGACGGTGATGTAACCGCGCTCGGTCATCAACTGGTCGATCTGCACCTGATAAGCCGCAATCACTTCTTCCTGACTGGCGCCCGGCTGGATCTTCGCCGCAGCTTGCCAACGGTCGAACCGCACACCTTTTTCGGCCAGGGTCGAGGCAATATCCTCGAAGTGGGTCAGGACCTTGTTTGGCAGGTCCGGGCTTGAAACGTGGTAAACGGACAGGCTGCTCATATTGGCAATTCCTCGTTAGCGGCGCTGCCGTCCGGCTTTTACAGACCGGTCAGGCAACGCGTTTCATCAGGCGATTGGCGACTTCAGGTGAAGTAAGCCTTAACGGTTAATCAACGCGCGCATTTTCAGCTCGCATTCGAACAGGAACTCAAACGCTTCGATCTGCCGCAGCGCATCGCTCATCTTCGGGCCCCAGGTGTAGAGGCCATGGCCGCGAATCAGATAACCGACACAGTCAGGGTGGCTGTCGAGCCATGGCTGCACTTTGGACGCCAGACGCTCGATGTCCTGATCGTTGTCGAAGATCGGTACGCGCACCTTGGACTCATGGGTCGAGATCCCGCTGAAGGCTTTTTGCAGTTCGTAGTCTTCAAACGTGATGACCGGACTCTGCAGCAGCCGCGACAACACCGTGGCATTGACCGAATGGGTGTGCAACACCGCACCGATGTCGGCCCGCCAATTATATAACTGGGTGTGCAACAGGGTTTCGGCAGACGGCTTCTTGCCAGGTTCCAGGCTATTGCCCGACAAATCCGTGGCCAGCACGTCATCGATCCCCAACTGACCTTTGTGTTTACCGGAAACGGTCAACAGGGCTTCGGTGGCCGACAGTCGCGTCGAATAGTTGCTGCTGGTGGCGGGCGACCAGCCACGGCCATACAAAAAACGCCCGGCGTCGATGATTTGCTGGGCGAGCTGTTCACGGGTAAGGCTCATGGCCTGTCCTCTTGCATACGTGTGGCAATGATAACGGCTGCAGCGAAAGCTGCGAGGCTGGCAATACTAAAGGTCAATGTAGCGCCCAGAGCATTCCAGCTGTAGCCGGAATACAACGCGCCCAACGCGCCGCCGGTGCCGGCCAGTGCAGCGTACAACGCCTGGCCCTGCCCTTGCTGGCGTGCGCCGAAGCTACGTTGCACGAAATGGATGGCAGCGGCGTGAAAGCTGCCGAAGGTCGCCGCGTGCAGAATCTGCGCAAACAGCAGCACCCACAAGAATTCGGCGAACGAGCCGAGCAGCAACCAGCGTAACGCCGCCAACAGGAAACTCGCCATCAACACCCGGCGCACCGAGAAGCGCACAAGGATCTTGCTCATGAGCAAAAACATCACGACTTCGGCGACCACCCCCAAGGCCCAGAGCATGCCGATCACGCCACGGCTATAACCCAGGCGTTCCAGGTGCAGGGTCAGAAAGGTGTAATACGGCCCGTGGCTCATCTGCATCAGTGCCACGCAGGCGTAAAACGCCAACACACCGGGACTGCGCAGCTGCTTGAGAAACCCTTCGCCCGTCAGCCGATTGCCTTGCGCCGGCTGGGCGTTCGGCACCCAGAAACTGCTAATGACTATCCCACCCATGATTACCACCAGCGTCACCGGGTAGATGTCCAGACTTAAGCCTTCGAACAGCCGCCCCAGCGCGACCACGGTGATGATGAAGCCGATCGATCCCCACAAGCGAATCTGGCTGTAGCGCGAAGTCTGGCCCTGTAAATGCGCCAGGGTGATGACCTCGAATTGCGGCAATACCGCGTGCCAGAAGAACGCATGCAACGCCATGACCATCGCCAGCCAGGCGTAGCTTTTGCTGACGAAGATCAGCGAAAAGGTCAGCAGCGTACAGATCGCGCCGAAGCGCACGATGGTCAGGCGCCGGCCGGTGTAGTCACCGAGCCAGCCCCAGATATTCGGCGCGACACAGCGCATCAGCATCGGGATCGCCACCAGTTCGCCAATGCGCGCGCTGGAAAAACCCAGGTGATCGAAATACAGCGCCAGGAACGGCGCGGTCGAACCGAGCAAGGCGAAATAGAACAGATAGAAGCTGGATAACCGCCAGTACGGAAGCGCCGCCACGGCCGTCAGACCACGGCGACTTCAGAGCATGGCTTCACAGCTGGCCCAGCACCGGGGTGCTGACGCGCACGTCGGCGTTTTGCCCGCGATTGCGCAACAGATGATCCATCAACACGATGGCCATCATCGCTTCGGCAATCGGCGTGGCGCGGATGCCGACGCAAGGGTCGTGACGGCCCTTGGTGACAACGTCCACCGGGTTGCCGTGGATGTCGATCGAACGGCCCGGCGTGGTGATGCTCGACGTCGGCTTGAGTGCCAGGTGCGCGACGATCGGCTGACCCGAAGAGATGCCGCCCAGAATGCCGCCAGCGTTGTTGCTGAGGAAACCTTCGGGCGTCATTTCGTCACGGTGCTCGGTGCCGCGTTGGGCGACGCTGGCGAAACCGGCGCCGATTTCCACGCCTTTCACCGCGTTGATGCTCATCAGCGCATGGGCCAGTTCAGCATCCAGACGGTCAAAGATCGGCTCGCCCAGACCCGGTTTCACACCTTCCGCAACCACGGTGATCTTCGCACCGACCGAATCCTGATCGCGACGCAGCTGATCCATGTAGGCCTCAAGCTCTGGCACTTTGTCTGGATCCGGGCTGAAGAAGGCGTTTTGCTCTACCGAGTCCCAGGTCTTGAACGGGATCTCGATAGGGCCGAGTTGGCTCATGTAGCCGCGAATGACGATGCCCTGGGTGGCCAGGTATTTTTTCGCAATCGCACCCGCTGCCACGCGCATGGCGGTTTCCCGCGCAGAGCTGCGACCACCGCCGCGGTAATCGCGCTCACCGTATTTGTGGTGATAGGTGTAGTCGGCGTGGGCCGGGCGGAACAGGTCCTTGATCGCCGAGTAGTCTTTGGACTTCTGGTCGGTATTGCGGATCAGCAGACCAATCGCGCAACCGGTGGTGCGGCCCTCGAACACGCCGGACAGGATTTCGACTTCGTCGGCTTCCTGGCGCTGGGTGGTGTGGCGGCTGGTGCCGGGCTTGCGGCGGTCCAGATCACGCTGCAGGTCTTCCAGAGACAGCTCAAGGCCCGGCGGGCAGCCGTCGACAATGGCGACCAACGCCGGACCATGGCTTTCGCCCGCGGTGGTGACAGTGAACAACTTGCCGTAGGTATTGCCGGACATGCAGGGCGCTCCGTGAATTCGCTGAGTGACTCAACCTGAAAATGTAATGCTGGCGAGTATACGCAGGCTATCCAACTAGTTCATCCTCGAACCTTATCGGTGCCTGCGAGTCCAACCGACACCTTGTGAATGATGGCGTGATGATGCTGCGAGTTATTGCCTTGAGCCTTACCCTGTTTACCGGCCTGCTTTCCAATGTGGTCCAGGCCTCTGTTCTGCAACGTCCGGTCAGTCTGGATACCGGCAGCGGCGAGCTTTTCGGCTCGATGTTGCTGCCAAAGTCCGACAGCCCGGTGCCGGTTGTGCTGATCATTTCTGGCTCGGGTCCTACGGATCGCAACGGTAATAACCCGGACGGCGGCAACAACGACAGCCTCAAGCGCCTGGCCTGGGTATTGGCCAAACACAACATCGCCAGCGTGCGTTACGACAAACGTGGCGTGGCGGCCAGCCTCGCGGCGACCCCGGATGAACGCAATCTGACCCTTGAGGCCTACGTTGCCGATGCGGTGGCCTGGGGCCAGAAGCTCAAATCCGACCCGCGTATGGGACCATTGATTTTGCTCGGCCATAGCGAAGGTGCGCTGGTGGCTACGCTCGCCGCCCCACAAGTCGATGCTGCCGCGGTGATTTCCCTGTCTGGCACCGCGCGCCCGGTGGATCAGGTCTTGCGTCAACAATTGAGCAATCGAATGCCACCCGACCTGCTGCTGCGCAGCAATGAGCTTCTGGACAGTCTCAAGGCCGGGCATGTCGACGAAAACGTCCCGACACCGTTGCAGGTGATCTTCCGTCCCAGCGTGCAGCCGTACCTGATCACCCTGTTTCGCCAGGACCCGGCAGCGGCTTTCGCCAAGTTGAAAATGCCGGCGCTGATTATCCAGGGCAGCAACGACATCCAGGTCGGCGTCGGTGACGCACAGATGCTCAAAGCCGCGAAACCGGATGCTCAACTGGCGCTGATCGAAGGCATGAACCACGTCATGCGCATCGTACCCAACGACATCAAGCGTCAATTGGCCTCCTACAAAGACCCGCAACTGCCCCTCGCCGCAGAACTCGGGACGCGGATCTTGAGCTTTATTGACGGACTTCGCGCCAGTTAAGCCGGTTTTACCCTCCAGTCCTGGAAAAAACGGCCGATAAGCCTGTGTCGGCAGCCCATTGGCTGCCGCCAAGCAGGGCTTGGACAGGATCTCGCCGTTATGACTGATACCCAGAATTCACCCGACACCGCGCCAGAAACCACCGCCACGGAAGTGGTCGACCTGCCGTGGTCGGACGTCACTGCCGAGCACCACAAAATGCTTCGCCTGGCGCCGCTGAAAACCGATAGAGCGACCGGTGGGCGGCCATTGCGCTTTGTTGAGTTCGGCTATGCCGAACGCAATAGCAAAGAACGCAGCCTGCTGCGCATGAGCATTTCGCTGCCTGGCCAGCGGGTACGCAAAGAACAGAACCACCTGGATGTCTGGGTCGACCATGAGACCCGTCGCGTGCACTTCGGGCCCGACAGCGGTCTGCAGATTGAGCCGATGAACCGTGGTATTGGCCGTTTTCTGGCCGCTCAAGGCATTACCTGGGCGAAGAAAAAGTGGTCGAGCTACACCGTTGACGGTGCGGACCTGAACAACAAGGACGCTCTCAACGAAGACACCCGCCTGCGCCGCGATCACTTCCTGCGGGTGCACGGCTTTGACGTGGTCTACGCCGACGCCCAGCATTTGAAGGGTAGCGTCAAAGAGGTAAAGGTCGGCGATCTGCTGGGGGAGTGGAACACCGAAAAGCTGCAGTTCGTGGAAATCCTCGAAGCCGCGCAGATGCTGCAGCAAGCCGAGCAGAATCTGGCGGAGCAAGAGGTCAAGCTGCAAAAGCAGGAAGAGAAAGTCAGCAAATACAAGCGTGAGGACACCGGGCTACGCTTCACGATCAGCTGTCTGGTGGCGTTTGCCGTGTTCCAGGCGGGACTGCTGATCTGGATTGCGACACACCGCTGAACCTCTTGTGGCGAGGGAGCTTGCTCCCGCTGGGCTGCGCAGCAGCCCCCGACCTTTTATCTCTACAATGAGGTAACAGGATTGCGACCGCTTCGCGCTCGAGCGGGAGCAAGCTCCCTCGCCACATTGACCGCGTTTAAACCCGTGAAGCAAACAACGCCTGATGCTGGCGGCATTGCTCGGCGCTGAGCATGAACACGCCGTGACCGCCGCGCTCGAACTCCAGCCAGGCGAAATCGACTTCCGGGTACAACGCCTCGACGTGCACCTGGCTGTTGCCGACTTCAACGATCAGCAAGCCCTTCTCGGTCAGGTGATCGGCCGCTTCGGCGAGCATGCGCCGTACCAGGTTCAAACCATCGTCACCACAGGCCAGGCCCAACTCTGGTTCGTGCTGGTATTCGTCCGGCATATCAGCGAAATCTTCGGCATCCACGTAAGGCGGGTTCGACACGATCAAATCGAAACGCTGCCCCGGCAAACCGTCGAAGCCATCACCCTGAACGGTGTACACCCGCTCATCGACGCCATGGCGCTCGATGTTCTGATTGGCCACTTCCAGCGCTTCGAAGGACAGATCCGCCAACACCACTTCAGCGTTCTGGAACTCGTAGGCGCAGGCAATACCGATGCAACCGGAACCGGTGCACAGGTCAAGAATCCGTGCGGGTTCGGTGCCCAGCCACGGTGCGAAACGTTTTTCGATCAGCTCGCCAATCGGTGAACGCGGGATCAATACACGCTCGTCAACGATGAACGACAGGCCACAAAACCAGGCTTCGCCCAACAGGTAAGCCGTCGGGATACGCTCCTCGATTCGACGCTTGAGCAAGCGCTGCAAGTTCACCAGTTCGTCGTCTTCAAGACGGCAGTCCAGGTAGCTATCGGCGATTTCCCACGGCAGGTGCAACGCGCCCAACACCAGTTGACGGGCTTCGTCCCAGGCGTTGTCAGTCCCATGGCCGAAAAACAGATCCTCCCCATGAAAACGGCTGACAGCCCAACGAATGTGGTCGCGCAAGGTGCGCAGGCGGGAAGTGATCACGGGGCAAACTCCTGAAAAAACGACTGGCGATTCTAACAGCCTAAACCCGCCCCGACGACGCAAGAAAAATCACCGGACGAATGTAGGAATTATCCTGATTTTCAGCTTTTGGTTGAACATCCGGTCAGCTCTTGACAGGCTGCACGCCAGCAACGACGGTGCCTGCGATGCTAGCGATTCACAGAAGCGCTCAGCCAGAGGACAATGTCGCAAAAGCCCCACTCAAAGGAGCCCCAGAATGCCCGTTCCAAAAACGATGTTTCAACTCAGCGGTCGTGGTTACGCGCCGGCCAATCTGGCCCACGCGACGCTGGTGATCATCGATGCCCAGAAAGAGTACCTCAGCGGCCCGTTGGCCCTTTCCGGCATGGACGACGCCGTCGACAACATCAAACAATTGCTCGCGGCTGCCCGCAAAGCGGGTCGGCCGATTGTCCATGTACGCCACCTCGGCACCGTTGGTGGCCTGTTCGACCCACAAGGCGAACGCGGTGAATTCATCCCGGGCCTTGAGCCACTGGTTGACGAGACCATCATTGGCAAATTGCTGCCCAGCGCTTTCCACGGCACCCCGTTGGAAAAACGCCTGCAGGACCTCGGCTCGCTGGACCTGATCGTCTGTGGTTTCATGAGCCATTCCAGCGTCAGCACCACCGTACGCGCCGCCAAGAATCTGGGCTTTCGTTGTACCCTGGTCGAAGACGCCTGTGCCACGCGGGACCTGCCTTACAAAGGTGGAATCCTCAGCGCCGAACATGTCCAACAGACTGAAATGGCGATCATGGCCGACAACTTCGCTACCCTCGCTCAGACCCAGGACCTCATCTGATTGAGCGCTTGATGAGCGGCCAGCGCAGCCGCTCATCCGCAAAAACCTCTCATTCCCTGCAATTGACTTAGCCTCAGGAACCACCCTGCCATCTCCCGGTCGAAGGGCCGATACCCATTGAGGAAGGTCGGAATGAAGATATCCGATGGTTTTGACGCTCGCCGCTTGCGGCCCAAAGGCCCACGCAACTGGCGTTATCGCTTTGGCGCGGCATTTTCTGCACTGCTGGCGACCCTCGGCGTGCTGCTCGCGATGGCCGGTGCCGCCAGCCTGTTGGGCCACCCGCCAGCCTTGGGCGAGTTGAACACCAGCCGAGCAGGCGCGGCGGTCGTCTTGGCGATTGGCCTGTTGCTGCTGTATGTCGGTGTTGCGTTGTGGCGTCGCTGCCGCCGCCGGATGCGTCAACCTCGTGAGCTGAACATGGCTCCGCATTTGATGAAAAAACATGACTGAATGGCGCGCGTTGCGTTTTGACGCGCCCGATTCACCTCGACTTGGGTAAACTGGCCGCCCTTCGCGGAGGCTGACATGCAAGACGACGATTTTTCCCTGTTCAAAAGCGCGATCCAAGGCGTCAAGCCGATCAAGCACGATCGCGCTGAAACCGGTAAACCCAAAGCTGACCGCGCGCAAATCGCCAAGCTGCGTCAGGCCGCCACCGTGCGCACCGATGCCACCACCGTTGACGGTCTGTCCGACCAGTTCGTGATCGATGTCGGCCCGGAAGACGAGTTGATGTGGGCGCGTGACGGTGTGCAGGAAAGCCAGATGCGCAAGCTGAAGATCGGGCAGATCCCGTTCGAAGGCAGCCTCGACCTGCACGGTATGAACGTCGAAAAAGCCCGCGAGACGCTGTGGGCCTTTCTCGCCGAAGCGACAAAATTCGAAATCCGCTGCGTACGAGTGACCCATGGCAAAGCTGTGCGCCTGGACGGCAAGCGGCCCATGATCAAAAGTCACGTCAACACGTGGCTGCGCCAGCATCCGCAGGTGCTTGGCTTCACTTCGTGCCAGGCCAAACACGGCGGTGCCGGAGCGGTTTATGTAATGCTCAAACGGACCATGATGGAAGGTCGCGACGAGTAAAGCTGATGCGCTACGCTTGCAGCGCCGTGTCCGCCACCGTACCCTTGCCCTTTGCGTAAAATCCCACAGGTAGTTTCATGTCCCTGGAACAGAATTACACGGCGATCCTCGGCCAGCTAGGCGAAGACGCCACCCGCGAAGGTCTGCTCGACACGCCAAAGCGTGCCGCCAAAGCCATGCAGTACCTTTGCCGCGGTTATGAACAGACGCTCGAAGAAGTCACCAACGGTGCCTTGTTCAGCTCCGACAACAGCGAAATGGTGCTGGTCAAGAACATCGAGCTCTACTCGTTGTGCGAACACCATTTGCTGCCGTTCATCGGCAAGGCGCACGTCGCCTATATTCCGAGCGGCAAGGTCCTGGGCCTGTCGAAAGTCGCGCGGATCGTCGATATGTACGCCCGCCGCCTGCAGATCCAGGAAAACCTCAGTCGGCAGATCGCCGAAGCGGTCCAGCAAGTGACTGGCGCCCTGGGTGTGGCCGTGGTGATCGAAGCCCAGCACATGTGCATGATGATGCGCGGTGTAGAGAAACAGAACTCGTCGATGATCACCTCGGTGATGCTCGGTGAGTTCCGCGAAAACGCGGCGACCCGCAGCGAGTTTCTCAGCCTGATCAAGTAATCCGCAGCACGAAGAAAACCGGCATTCATCGCCGGTTTTTTTCGCCTGTGAAAAATCAGGTAAGCTGCGCGCCTTTCTCCTTCGCCCCGTGAGGCTACCGTGTCAGTCAAAGCACAACTTATCAAAGGGCTACGTGTCGGCCTCGGCCAACTGATCATCTTCATCGACTTCCTCACCCGTCCGAGCAAAAAGAAGCGCCCCGCCGCCGCTCAGGCCCAAGTCGCAAACGCCGCGAAAGGCCTGACGCTGTATCAGTTCCACGCCTGCCCGTTCTGCGTGAAAACCCGCCGCACCCTGCACCGCCTGAACGTGCCGGTGGCCCTGCGTGACGCGAAGAACAACGAACAGGATCGCCAAACCCTGCTGGAGCAAGGCGGCAAGATCAAGGTGCCGTGCCTGCGCATCGAAGAGAATGGCCAGACCACCTGGATGTACGAATCCAAGGTGATCATCGATTATCTGGACAAGCGATTCGCTGCTGCCTGATGGAATTTGTGGTGTTCTGACTGACGCCTTCGCGAGCAAGCCCGCTCCCACATTAGTTTTGTGTTTTAGCCGAGATCTGTATCCAAAACAGATCCAGTGGGGGAGCGAGCTTGCTCGCGAAAGGGCCAGCAAAGACAACCCAAATTCCGGACAAAAATAAACCGGCTCATTCGCCGGTTTATTTGTTTTTAGCCTTCCCTCACGCCGCTTTCGCAGCTTGTGCCTGACGCACCACCCCGGCCAATCGTTTAAGCCCTTCGTCCAGCCGTGCCGGATCGATGTGGCTGAAGTTCAGCCGCAGATGCCCCGGATTGTTGTCCGGTTCAGAGAAGAACGGCTCACCCGGCATGAATGCCACATCCTGCGCCAATGCCGCGTTGAGCAAGGTCCGGGTGTCCAAGGGTTGCTTCAAGGTCAGCCAGAAAAACAGCCCACCCTGCGGCACGTTCCACTCCGCCAGATCGGAAAAGTGGGTTTCCAGCGCCAACTGAAAGGCGTCGCGACGAACCCGGTAGAAGTCCCGCAGTTCACTCAGGTGATCACGAAACTTTTCGGTGCCGATCCATTGCAACGCCTGCCATTGGCCGACACGGTTGGTGTGCAGGTCTGCCGACTGTTTGAGTCGCAGCAGGTGCGGGAACAGATCCGGGCTGGCGATCAGGTAGCCAACGCGCAACCCCGGCAGCAAGGTTTTGGACACGGTGCCGGTGTAGATCCAACTGGACTTCTTCAAGCGGCTGACGATCGGCGTGGCGCTGCCGCCATCAAAGGTCAGTTCACGGTAGGGTTCGTCTTCGATCAGGGCCACACCAAATTCATCAAGCAACGCCGCCACCGCATCGCGCTTGGCTTCGCTGTAGCGCACCGCCGAGGGGTTCTGAAACGTCGGAATCAGGTAGATAAACGCAGGGTGATGCTTTTCCAGGCGCGCGCGCAGCTCATTCAGGTTGGGGCCATCGGCCTCAAGCGGCACGGTCAGGCAGTCAGCGCCGAATAGCTGGAATATTTGCAGCGCCGCCAGATAAGTCGGCGCTTCGAGCATGATCTCGGTGCCTTTGTCGATGTACAGCTTGGCCGCCAGATCGAGGGTTTGCTGGGAGCCGCTGACCACCAACACCTGACTCGCCTCGCACGGTACGCCCAAGGCGCGAGCCTCAGCGGCCAACGCTTCGCGCAAGTCCGGTTCGCCTTCGCTCATGCCATATTGGCCCATGGACAACGGCATGTCGGCCCACTCGACCTTTGGCAACATGGCTTCGGCGGGCAAGCCACCGGCGAACGACATCACCTCCGGGCGCTGAGCCGCGGCAAGGATTTCACGGATCAAAGAACTTTTAAGGCGCGAGACACGTTCGGAAAAAGCCATGAGGGTCACCGGTAGCGAAGGCCAAGGGAATTAAGTCAAACTACTTGACCGAAATTACGACAGCGCGAGCAGATACGTCAATATGCTTGACCTTAAAAATCAAACCACCCAGCAAGCCGCCATGGAAGCGTTCTTCTTCGGCTATCAAGCGTTCACCGCCAAAGCCGACGAAATGCTTGAGCGGCGAGGTTTGAGCCGCGTGCATCAACGCATCGTGTTTTTCATCGCCCGCTATCCCACGCTGAGTGTCACAGAACTGCTGGCGCTGCTGGGAGTAAGCAAGCAGGCGCTGAACATTCCGCTGCGCCAATTGCTGGAAATGAAGCTGGTGGACAGCGTGGCGTCAGAAACCGATAAGCGTAAACGCCTGCTGGAATTGACCGTCGACGGCGCGCGGTTCGAGGAATCGTTGCGGCGTGAGCAGGTGAAACTGCTTGAGCGTGTGTTTGCCGAGGCTGGCGAGGCGGCGGTGGACGGCTGGTTGGCGGTGAATAAGGCCCTGGGCGAAAACCAGCAGAAAATCTAGCGCGGCTGACGCTTCGGGATTTGAGTTGCGGGCACGCCAGTCATCGCGGGCAAGCCTTGCTCCTACGGATCTTGAGTCGTGTTCGATATTTGCAAACGACATCGATCCGTAGGAGCAAGGCTTGCCCGCGATGGCGTCCTTCCTGGCGATATATCCCTATTGCCAATCCTTTCGTCTACAAAATCAAAAACATTATTTGCTTTATTTGTATACAAAAGCATAATTCGCTTCGTGCGAGTTCCTGACCAACCGGTCAACAAATTCGCAAGTACCTCAAAGAGCCGCTGCCCACCTCATGTGTCCGGCTCTGGAAATAACAATAAAACTCTTGAGGAGTACTCGCTGTGGAAAGCCGCAAATCCGAAGCCTCGACGCTGGAACTCTCGCCGCCGTTACGCCATGGCTGGTTGGAGCGCATCTTCAAACTCAGCTTGCATGGCACCACGGTGAAGACCGAGCTGATCGCAGGTATTACTACCTTCATCACCATGGCCTACATCATCTTCGTCAACCCCAACATCATGGCGGACGCCGGGATCGATCACGGCGCAGCCTTCGTCGCGACCTGTATCGCCGCTGCACTGGGTTGCCTGTTGATGGGTCTGTACGCCAACTGGCCGGTTGGTCTCGCGCCAGGCATGGGCTTGAACGCCTTTTTTACCTACACCGTGGTCGGCACCATGGGCTACCACTGGGAAGCTGCGCTGGGTGCGGTGTTTATTTCCGGTGTGTTGTTCATGTTCCTGACCCTGTCACGCGTTCGGGAATGGCTGCTCAACAGCATTCCAGTGAGTTTGCGCTTCGCCATGGGCGCAGGCGTTGGCTTGTTTCTGGGGATCATCGGCCTGAAAACCGCCGGAATCATCGTCGCCAGCCCGGCCACGCTGATCAAACTGGGCAATCTGCGTGACCCTGGTCCGCTGTTGGCCGCCGTCTGCTTCCTGATGATTGCGGTACTCAGTTACCACCGCGTGTTTGGTGCGATCCTGATCAGCATCATCACCGTGACTCTCGCCGGTTGGGGTCTGGGCCTGGTGCACTACAGCGGCATCATGTCGACGCCGCCGAGCCTGGCACCGACCTGGATGGCCATGGACATCGCCGGCGTGTTTAACGTCAGCATGATCAGCGTGGTGCTGGCGTTTCTCTTCGTACACATGTTCGACACCGCCGGGACCCTGATGGGTGTGGCGCAACGGGCAGGCCTGGTCGGCGAAGACGGGAAGATCGAAAACCTCTCCCGCGCGCTGAAAGCTGACAGTGCTTCGAGCGTGTTCGGTGCGATGGTCGGTGTACCGCCCGTCACCAGCTACGTGGAAAGTGCTGCCGGTGTGGCCGCTGGTGGCCGGACCGGTCTTACCGCAGTGACCGTAGGTGTGCTATTTATTGCCGCGATGTTCTTCGCCCCGCTGGCTGGCATGATCCCCGCTTACGCCACTGCCGGTGCGCTGATTTATGTTGCCATGCTGATGATGAGCGGCCTGGAGCACATCAAGTGGAGTGAAGCCACTGACAGCATTCCGGCGATCGTTACGGCCATCATGATGCCGCTGACTTTCTCGGTTGCCGACGGTATCGCGCTGGGCTTTATCACCTACGTGGTGCTCAAGGCCGGTACCGGTAAACACAAGGAAATTTCCATCAGTCTTTGGGTGCTCTGCGCGATCTTTATCGCCAAGTTCATTTTCTTGTAAGCGATTCAAGCGTCACCCAGCCTCACCCCGTCGGGTGGGGCTTTTGCACATTGGGAGGAAAGTGATGAGTCTGGAAACCTGGCTGCTGTTCAGCGGCGCCGCCCTGGTGGTCATCCTGATCCCGGGCCCCCTGTCGTTGTTGATGATCAGCAACAGCCTGAACTACGGTTTGCGCCGTTCGTACCCGGCGTTTCTCGGCGGCGTGATTGCCTCGATCTGCCTGCTGAGCGCTTCGGCATTGGGGCTGGGTGCCCTGCTGCTGGCTTCGGGGCAACTCTTCAGCGCGCTGAAGATTGTCGGCGCGCTGTACCTGTTCTACCTCGCCTGGCAGAGCTGGCAGCAATCGCGACAACCGGCCCACGCCGCTGAGGTGCCGCAGGCGGCAGCGGTTCCGCGCTTTCGTGCACTGTTCGGGCGCGCGTTTGTGCTGGGCGCGAGCAACCCGAAAGACATTCTGTTCTTCGCCGCCTTCCTGCCGCAGTTTTTGAGTGCACAGCAGCCATTTCTGCCGCAGTTGCTGATCATGATCGCCACCTGGACCCTGCTCGACCTGTGCTGCAAGCTGGCCTACGGCCTCGGCGCGCATGGTGCGGCGCGCTATCTGCGCAGCGGCAAGGGCCAGAGCTGGTTCAACCGGATCAGCGCCGGGTTGTTCGGTGGCGCGGGGGCTGCGTCTCTGCTCAGCCGCTAAGAGCATCGCGGGCAAGCCTTGCTCCTACAGGTCCTGAGTCGTTCTCAATGTTCGCGAACGACATAAAACCGTAGGAGCAAGGCTTGCCCGCGATGGCGTCATCAGACACACCACATTCCCACAGGCGAAAAAAAGCCCGCAGTGTGAGCGGGCGAAAGACCAAAGAAGCTTATGCGCAGCTTTTTTTGACAAACATTGGGCTGGGGGGAAAGTCCTAGCTTCCTCTGTAGGTCGAATAGCTGTAGGGCGAAATCAACAACGGCACATGGTAGTGATCCTGCTCGGCAGAGATGCCAAACCGCAGCACCACCACATCCAGAAACGCCGGCTCCGGCAGCTGCACACCGCGCGCACGGTAGTAATCGCCGGCATGAAATTGCAGCTGATAAACCCCTGAACGGTAGTCATCGCCTTGCAACAAGGGTGCGTCGCAACGGCCGTCGCTGTTGGTCAGTGCACTGGCGACCAATTCCAGCTGCGAACCCTCAACGCGGTACAACTCGACCTTGATCGAGCTGCCCGGGCAACCGTGTGCTGCGTCCAAAACGTGTGTAGTCAAACGTCCCATTGATTCTGCGCGCCTTCCTGCGTTTGCAGCAGTCAGACCTCGCGCCTCCCGGAGTCAGTTAAAAAGGAGACCGCACCTTTTCGGAGCACGAAAAGCAGCGGCGAGCGACTGATTAAGACACTTTTCAAAAAAATTGTACACAATAAAAATTACATTTTTCCGCGTATCCTGACAAGCCAGGTTATCGCTCCAATCTTCAATCAAGCCATAAGCCATAAAGACCTCTTATCCATTAGCTGACCAGTCAGGCAGGTTTCTTGCTAGTTTTTTAACAGCACCTCGCGATAGCAGCCAAAGATGACAGTTGATGAAAAATGCAAAAAATCAGGCTTACAAAGTGAATATAAAGTTGTATACAATCAGCCCATCGCTGTGACGCCAGCCTGTCACCTCACCACCAGGCCGCCACACAACCCTTATCGCGAATAAGCAACCCCGAATAAGAAGGAAGACTGCAGTGAGCGCTGACTACCCACGCGACCTGATCGGTTACGGCAGTAACCCTCCCCACCCACACTGGCCGGGCAATGCCCGCATCGCCTTGTCCTTCGTGCTCAATTACGAAGAAGGCGGCGAGCGCAACATCCTGCACGGCGATAAAGAGTCGGAAGCCTTCCTCTCGGAAATGGTCTCGGCGCAGCCGCTGCAAGGCGAGCGCAACATGAGCATGGAATCGCTGTACGAGTATGGCAGCCGTGCCGGCGTCTGGCGGATCCTCAAGCTGTTCAAGGAATTCGACATCCCGCTGACCATCTTCGCCGTGGCCATGGCCGCCCAGCGCCATCCAGACGTGATCCGCGCCATGGTTCAAGCCGGCCACGAGATTTGCAGCCACGGCTATCGCTGGATCGACTACCAGTACATGGACGAAGCGCAAGAGCGCGAGCACATGCTCGAAGCGATCCGCATCCTCACCGAAATCAGCGGCGAGCGCCCACTGGGCTGGTACACCGGCCGCACCGGGCCGAACACCCGTCGATTGGTGATGGAAGAAGGCGGTTTCCTGTACGACTGCGACACCTACGACGATGATCTGCCGTACTGGGAACCGAACAACCCGACCGGCAAGCCGCACCTGGTGATCCCGTACACTCTGGACACCAACGACATGCGCTTCACCCAGGTTCAGGGGTTCAACAAGGGCGACGATTTCTACCAGTACCTCAAGGATGCGTTCGACGTGCTCTACGCCGAAGGCGCCGAATCGCCAAAAATGCTTTCCATCGGTTTGCACTGCCGCCTGATTGGCCGTCCTGCCCGCCTGGCCGCATTGAAGCGTTTTATCGAATACGCGAAAAGCTTTGATCAAGTCTGGTTCAGCCGCCGGGTTGACATCGCCCGCCACTGGCACGAAACCCACCCGTACCAAGGGGCTTCGAAATGAGTACTTTCCAAACCTTGAAGCCATCGACCTTGAGCCGCGACGCCTTCGTCAAAGCCTTTGCCGACATCTACGAACATTCGCCATGGGTCGCTGAAAAGGCGTTCGACCTGGGCCAGGACGCGGCGATCAACGAGATCGAAACCCTGCACCAGCGCATGAGCGACATCCTGTTGAGTGCCGATCACGAAAGCCAATTGGCACTGATCAACGCTCACCCGGACCTGGCCGGCAAAGCCGCCGTCCAGGGCCAACTGACCGAAGCCAGCACGAATGAGCAGGCTGGCGCCGGTATTCACCAATGCTCGAGCGAGGAGTTCCAGCGCTTCACCGAGCTGAACGACGCCTACAAAGCCAAGTTCAAGTTTCCCTTCATCATGGCGGTAAAAGGCAGCAACCGGCATCAGATCCTCGCAGCGTTCGAAACGCGCATTCACCATTCGGTCGACACCGAATTCAAATGCGCGCTGGCGGAGATCAACAAGATCGCCCTGTTCCGATTACTGACTCTTTAGCGAACAGCCCTTGAGAAAAGCCCCGAGCGTAAATGAACGCGTAAATCGCCCTGGGCCCTGCAAGAGCATCCCAAGCCACTTTATTAAAGGCAGACTAGAAGAATGAAAGCTTACGCCGTACCTTTCGAGAAGTTCGTCAACCTGGCCGATGCCCGTCTGGGCACCAAAATCATCTCGGTCACCGATGACTGGTTCGCTGATGCCAACCGCCTGTTCCAGCCGACCCCGGCCGTATGGAAAGAAGGTGTGTTCGATGACAACGGCAAGTGGATGGATGGCTGGGAATCGCGCCGCAAGCGCTTCGAAGGCTACGACAGCGCCGTGATCCGCCTTGGTGTACCGGGCTCGATCAAGGGCGTGGACATCGACACCTCATTCTTCACCGGCAACTTCCCGCCGTCCGCCTCCCTGGAAGCCTGCTTCGTGGCCTCCGGCGAGCCGACTGAAAACACCCAGTGGGTTGAAGTGCTGTCGGCCGTCGAGCTGCAAGGCAACAGCCACCACTTCCACGAAATCAACAACGACCAGGCCTTCAGCCACCTGCGTTTCAACATCTACCCGGACGGCGGTGTCGCCCGTCTGCGCGTGTACGGTATTCCGTTCCGCGACTGGTCGGCGGTTGGCGACAACGAGCAAGTGGACCTGGCTGCGGCCCTGAACGGCGGTCGCGCCCTGGCCTGCTCCGACGAACACTTCGGTCGCATGAGCAACATCCTCAACCCGGGCCGTGGCATCAACATGGGCGATGGCTGGGAAACCGCCCGTCGTCGTACCCCGGGCAATGACTGGGTGATCGTCGCACTAGGGCACCCGGGCGAGATCGAAAAAATCATCGTCGACACCCTGCACTTCAAGGGCAACTACCCGGACACCTGCTCGATCCAGGGCGCGTTCGTCAAGGGCGGCACCGACAGCCAGATCGAAACCCAATCGCTGTTCTGGCGCGAACTGCTGCCAGCCCAGAAGCTGGAAATGCACGCCGAACACACCTTCGCCGAGCAGATCAAAGCCCTGGGCCCGATCACCCACATCCGTCTGAACGTGTTCCCGGACGGTGGTGTGAGCCGCTTGCGTGTATTGGGCAAGGTCGCGAAGTAATGCTGAGACTGTAGGAGCACAGCTTGCTGGCGATGGCGCCAGTGAGGGCGCCATCGCCGGCAAGCCGTGCTCCTACAAAAGCAAAGCAACACACATCATGAACACATAGAAGAAGACCAGCATGCGCACATTGACGATTGAACCGCTGACCAAAGAAGCCTTCGCCCCTTTCGGTGACGTGATCGAAACCGATGGCAGCGATCACTTCATGATCAACAACGGTTCGACCATGCGCTTTCACCGTTTGGCGGATGTGGAAACCGCAACGCCAGAGGACAAGGCGATCATCAGCATCTTCCGCGCCGACGCGCAGGACATGCCGCTGACCGTCAGCATGCTGGAGCGCCATCCGCTGGGCAGCCAGGCTTTCATTCCGCTGCTCGGCAACCCCTTTCTGATCGTGGTCGCGCCACTGGGCGATGACGCTGTG
>NZ_JBIUVW010000012.1:61035-130000 GCF_044743155.1 Pseudomonas sp. NPDC087697
TGAACCAGTAGCACGCGGGCTCCGCGCCTTCGTCCCCAACGGCACGCAGCGCATTAAATACCCACCCGGCGATGGGCCCCCCCCCGTGCTGACGATCGAAAAGCGGGATGACTTCCTGGTGGTTGATCGCAGTGGCACAGGCAATAACTGCGATGAGCATTTTTTCAAAGAGGATGAGCGTTTGATCCTCGCCCCCCACCAATAAGAGAAGGTCTGATCACTCGACTACAGAGTGACAGGCGAGAGGTAAAGACTGTGGAAGCACATTTGATGGAATGGCTGAACCTGAGCATACGCTGGGTTCATATGATCACTGGCGTGGCCTGGATCGGCGCGTCGTTCTACTTTGTCTGGCTGGAAAACAACCTCAATCGGGTCAACCCGAAAAACGGTCTGGCCGGCGATCTCTGGGCAATTCACGGTGGCGGGATCTACCACCTGGAGAAATACAAACTGGCCCCACCGACCATGCCGGACAACCTGCACTGGTTCAAATGGGAAGCCTATTTCACCTGGATGTCGGGGATCGCGCTGCTGTGCGTGGTGTTCTACTCCAACCCGACGCTGTACCTGCTGGCACCTGGCAGCACCTTGAGCGGACCTGAAGGTGTGGCCATCGGCCTCGGCTCGCTGTTCATCGGCTGGTTCATCTACTCCTTCCTGTGCGACTCGGCCCTGGGCAAACGCCCTGCCCTGCTCGGCTTCATCCTGTTCGTGCTGATCATTGGCGCCGCTTACGGCTTCAGTAAAGTGTTCAGCGGTCGCGGTGCATACCTGCACGTGGGCGCCATCATCGGCACCATCATGGTCGGTAACGTGTTCCGCATCATCATGCCGGCCCAACGGGCACTGGTAGCGGCCATCGCCGAGAACCGCACGCCGGATCCGGCACTGCCAGCCAAAGGCTTGCTGCGTTCGCGTCACAACAACTACTTCACCTTGCCGGTGCTGTTCATCATGATCAGCAACCACTTCCCGAGCACTTATGGCAGCCAGTACAACTGGTTGATCCTGGCCGGGATTGCGGTACTGGCGGTATTGGTGCGTCACTACTTCAACACTCGCCACGAAAGCCACAAGTTCGCCTGGACCCTGCCCGTCGCGGCAGTGGGCATGATCTGCCTGGCCTACGTCACCGGCCCTGCGCCGATGAACACTCCGGAAGTGGCCAAGGCACCGGCGAAGATAGAGTACCAACCGTTGCCGGAAACCGCCCTCGGTGGTGGTGCCAAACCCGCTGAAGCAGCCCCTGCTGCGCCATCCGCCCCTGCTGCACCGGCGCAAGCCTCGACAGCAAGCGGCCCGGACTTCAGCAAGGTACACAGCGTGATTCAGGAACGTTGCGCGGTCTGCCATTCGGCCAAACCGACCAGCCCGCTGTTCAGCGCAGCACCGGCCGGCGTGATGTTCGATACACCAGAACAGATCCGCCAAAACGCCCCGCGTATCCAGGCTCAGGCCGTCGCCAGCCAGATCATGCCGTTGGGCAACATCACGCAGATGACCCAGCAGGAACGCGACCTGATCGGCGCCTGGATCAACCAGGGAGCCCGTACCAACTGAGTCGCCGTTGAAAAGCATCGCGGGCAAGCCTTGCTCCTACGGATCTGTGTCGACTGCATAATTGGTGAACGACACAAAACCTGTAGGAGCAAGGCTTGCCCGCGATCAACCGCGAAGCGGTTGCCATAGAGCTACAAAAACAACTGCCGCCACCGATGCAGCTGTTCAATCACAAGAATAAAAAAGATCCGAGGTGTTGCATGTCCGTGTCATCCGAAGCACGCATCCCCGACGCACCCGCCATTCAACGACTGCCCCTGTTGCAACTGATCCTGGTCGGTCTGCAACACGTTCTGCTGATGTACGGCGGGGCCATCGCGGTGCCGCTGATCATCGGCCAGGCCGCGGGCCTGAGCCGTGAAGAAACCGCCTTCCTGATCAACGCCGACCTGCTGGTCGCCGGCATTGCAACCGTCGTGCAATCGCTGGGCATCGGTCCCATGGGCATTCGCATGCCGGTGATGATGGGCGCCAGTTTCGCGGCGGTCGGCAGTATGGTGGCCATGGCCGGCATGCCTGGCATCGGCCTCCAAGGGATTTTCGGCGCGACCATCGCCGCCGGGTTCTTTGGCATGCTCATCGCGCCGTTCATGTCCAAGGTGGTGCGCTTCTTCCCGCCGCTGGTGACCGGCACCGTCATCACCTCGATCGGTTTATCGCTGTTCCCCGTGGCCGTGAACTGGGCCGGCGGTGGCAACGGCGCTGCACAATTCGGATCCCCTGTTTACCTGACCATCGCCGCTCTGGTGCTGGGTACGATCCTGCTGATCCATCGCTTCATGCGCGGTTTCTGGGTCAACATTTCAGTACTGATCGGCATGGGCCTGGGTTACATCCTCTGCGGCCTGATCGGCATGGTCGACCTCAGCGGCATGGCGCAGGCGCCGTGGGTGCAGATCGTCACCCCGCTGCACTTCGGTATGCCGCAATTCCATCTCGCGCCAATCCTTTCGATGTGCCTGGTGGTGGTGATCATCTTCGTCGAGTCCACCGGAATGTTCCTGGCGCTGGGCAAGATCACCGGCCAGGAAGTCTGCCCACGGATGCTCCGTCGCGGCTTGTTGTGTGATGCCGGCGCATCGTTCTTCGCCGGGTTCTTCAACACCTTCACCCACTCCTCGTTCGCCCAGAATATCGGTCTGGTGCAGATGACCGGCGTGCGCTGCCGCTCGGTGACCATCGTTGCCGGCGGTTTGCTGGTGATGTTGAGCCTGCTGCCCAAAGCGGCATTTCTGGTGGCGTCGATTCCGCCGGCAGTGCTCGGCGGCGCGGCGATTGCGATGTTCGGGATGGTCGCGGCTACCGGGATCAAGATCCTCCAGGAAGCCGACATCGCCGACCGTCGCAACCAGTTGCTGGTAGCGGTGAGTATCGGCATGAGCCTGATCCCGGTGGTTCGCCCGGAATTCTTCGCCCACTTGCCATTGTGGATGAGCCCGATCACCCACAGCGGCATTGCCATGGCGACCCTCAGCGCCCTCTCGTTGAACCTGCTGTTCAATATTCTCGGCGGCGCAGAACGGGCCGCCAACAATGACTGCCACGCTCATCAGCACTGACGGATAACAGGACGGCCCACCCGCCCTTTCATCGTTATCCGGTTTCACCCGTGACACGAAGTACACACATGACAGGCCGACCGGCGATACGACCGGTCGCCGTCAGCGGCTGTCTGCGCCTTAACAATAAGAACAATCGAGGAGCAACACGATGACAGACTTGATAGCGGTGCTCCGTTGCGGGGCGCTTGAGCCATGGCGCGGGAGCCAGTATTTTCCACGGCCGCCTGAATCCGGTCTAAAAAAAAGCCTGGATTTAATTCCTGACCAGACAGCCAACTTACCCCGGCTCTGGACGGTCACAAGGCACATCCCAATAAAAACCGAATGGACGCTTGATCGACTGTTTTCCAGCAGCCGAATGGGCGTTCTTTTGCTTTTTAAAAGCCTTGGCTCAGCTCTTTCTTTGGGATGGCCTGAAAAAGTCCTCACCCTAAAAAGTGCCCCAGTAATTAGGCACATTACAGGCCATTGATTTCATAAAAACCGGGCTTTTTTCAGAGTTTTCCTAGCTGTGACAGGGATGAGTACGCTCTGAATTCGAGTAGGGAAATGGGGGTTTGAACCTACTCAGACTATTTGTACAACTGCGAAATTTTCTCGGCAAATATAAAAACAGTCCCTTTAGCCGAAAGGGACGACTACTCAAGGAAATAGAAGATGCAGAACCGCAAGTTGCTTGTCCGCCAGACCTTTGCCTTCAGTGCTCTGGTATTGAGTGCGGCCACTTCAGTGCAAGCCGCCGATTGGAGCGACAACTCTATTAGTTACTTGTATGGCACCCGCTTCGCTGAGCCGGGTATCGATGGTCCGATAGCCAAGAATATAGTCGAGTTCACGCATGTTGATGGGTACAAATACGGCAGCAACTTCCTCGACGTACAGGTGCTGTTTTCCGATAAACACGATCCGGCCGACGGTGGCGGCAACGGCGCTACCGAGGTGTATGCGATATATCGCCATCAACTTTCACTCAACAAAATTTCCGGCCATGACTTCAAGTGGGGACCCGTTCGGGACTGGTCACTCTCGGGTGGCCTCGACTGGAACACCAAAAACACTGCTTTCGCGCCGGCAAAACGCATGCTCGTCATCGGTCCGACTATCAATTTCGATGTCCCAGGTTTCTGGGACTTGAGTGTGATGTACCGCTCCGAGAGCAACCACAATGGCTTGTCGTTCGCCCAGGAGCACGATGTCCGCTTCAACGACACTTACTACCTGGAAACCGCCTGGGGCATTCCATTCCAGCTCGGTTCGGTACCGCTCAAGTTCAAGGGCTTTGCCAACTTCATCCCCCCCAAGGGTAAGGACGGCTTTGGTAACGACACCGTGAGCGAGACGCTCGTGCACGCCAGCTTACTGGTGGATGTGGGCCAGCTCACTTTCGGCAAGAAAGATACTTTCTTTGCCGGGGTGGGTTACGAATATTGGAATAACAAGTTCGGTAACAACTCTGCATACACACCTGGCACCGAGGCCAATACGCCGTTTCTGAACCTGGAATGGCATCTGTAAGCCTCCAATCAGAAGGCACACTGTCTTACACAGGCAATTGCATACAGCTTATCCACTCCATGGATAATAACCGCACCGATGCGTGGGTCTCCACGCATCGGCATTGCATATGTAAAGTGCGCCAACCTCGAAGTACGCCATCCAGGACACGCAGGACTTCACAACCAATCAGAGCGCCACGAGCTTGCTGCTGAAGTACCACTTCTGATCCAAAGTTAAAAGATCGCAGACCTCGCCAGCACCTACGCAAGCGCATCGAGTGTAGGGCCCGGCGCCATCTGCGATCTTTTGCTTCACCGCAAACACATCGAACAACCCGATCAAACCCTCGAAAAATTCGCAACCATTGATCAATCTGTCTGGCATAGCATGGCGCCATTCCACTCTGATCAAGGAGTTGCACCGATGACTCAATTTCGCAAAGTGCTAAGCCTGCATACCGGCCAACCCGCGTCCGACGGCGCCGGGGTCAAGTTGACCCGCGTATTCGGCGGTGCGGGCGTCGAACGCTTCGACCCGTTCCTGATGCTCGACGAGTTCGGTTCGGAAAATCCCGACGACTACATCGCAGGCTTCCCGCCACACCCGCACCGAGGCTTCGAAACCGTGACCTACATGCTCGAAGGCCGCATGCGCCATGAAGACCATCTGGGTAACGTCGGTTTGCTGGAAGGCGGTGGCGTGCAATGGATGACCGCCGCCAAGGGCATCATCCACAGCGAAATGCCGGAGCAGGAAGAAGGCGTGATGCGCGGCTTCCAGCTGTGGCTGAACCTGCCGGGCAAGCACAAACTCGATCCGGCCAGTTATCGGGACATTCAGCCGGCAGACATTCCACGACTGAAAACCGCGCAAGGCGTCGAGGTGGTGGTGATTGCCGGTCTATTCGACGACGGTGCGGTTAAACAGGTTGGCGCGGTGCAACGGCCGGATACGGAACCGTATTACTTCGACTTCCATCTGCCCGCAGGCACCAGCATCACGCCGAAACTGCCTGATGGGCATCGGGCGCTGCTCTATGTGTATGACGGCAGCGTGGAGTTGCCGGGGCAAATCCAGAGCGTCGGCACCCGCAAACTGGTCCGCCTGTCGGATGAAGGTGAGCTGCAACTGAGCAGCGAGTCCGGGGCCAGGGTGTTGTTGATCGCTGGTAAACCGCTGGGTGAGCCAATCGTGCAGTACGGGCCGTTCGTGATGAACACCCGGGACGAGATCGAACAGGCGCTGCGTGATTTTCGCGATGATCGGTTGACCGCCTGAGTTTTGCGTCGTCTGCAAGGACGCCTTCGCGAGCAAGCCCGCTCCCACACTTGATCGGTGTAACGCCGCTAATAATCGGCACGACATAGATTAAATGTGGGAGCGAGCTTGCTCGCGATGGCCGCGCCGCAGTCCTCAAGCCAGGACTGCAGGCTCCTCCAACCCCAGAAACCGACACAACTCTTCGCGCTTGGCCAACGCATCGCGCCGGCCAAGCTCGATCAATTCGCTGCAATACCCCGCCTCGAACAGCAAATAACTCAACACCCCGGCACCGCTGGTCCTGGTCGCACCCGGCCCGCGCAAGAACAGTCGCAACGCTGCCGGCAGTTCTTGCCGATGCCGTGCGGCAATCTCATCAATCGGCTGACTCGGCGCGATCACCAACACCTCCACCGGCGCTACGCCGAGGCTGCGGGCCGTGGTACTGGCGGGCAACAAGTGACTGAACTGGTTCAAGCGTTGCAACAGCTCGATGTCGCTCTCAAGGCTGTCAATGAAGGTACTGTTGAGCATGTGCCCGCCGATCTGCGCCAACGACGGCTGCTGACCGGTGTAGGTACGCTGCAAAGGATTCTCGGGATCAACGCCGCGCGGGTTGCCGCTGACACCCACCACCAGCACCCTGCTCGCCCCCAAGTGCAGGGCCGGGCTGATCGGCGCCGACTGACGGACCGCACCGTCGCCGAAATACTCGTTGTCGATCTTCACGGGCGCAAACAACAGCGGGATTGCCGAACTGGCGAGCAGATGGTCGACCGTCAATTGAGTCGGCACACCAATACGTCGATGGCGCAGCCAGGCATCAATGCTTCGGCCGCCCTGATAGAACGTCACGGCTTGCCCGGACTCATAACCGAATGCGGTGACGGCCACGGCGTGCAGTTGCTTTTGCGCAATGGCTTCATTGATTCCGGACAGGTGCAGCTTGTCGCTCAACAAATCGCGCAGCGGTGAGCTGTTGAGCAGTGCCACCGGCACTTTTGCGCCAATCCCCAGCAGGCTGTGGCTGACAAAGCGGCTAGCCTGGCTGATCACCCCCGGCCAATCGCTGCGCAGCACCAAATGGCTGCGAAAGCCCTGCCAGAACGCGGTCAGCCGCTCGATGGCCCCGGTAAAGTCCATCGCCCCACTGGCCAGGCTCACCGCATTGATCGCCCCGGCCGAGGTGCCGACGATCACCGGAAACGGATTGGCAGCACCTGCCGGCAGCAGCTCGGCAATCGCCGCCAGCACCCCGACCTGATACGCCGCCCGAGCCCCGCCGCCGGAAAGAATCAAACCTGTAACCGGCTCAGCTGAACTCATCGCAACACTCCATGGTGCTCGGGGGTTTTCAATTCGGCGGGGTGGGTTCAACCGCGCTTGGCATACAGTTTCGGCTCGCCGGGCGGACGGCTCTTGAAGCGTCGATGGGTCCAGAGGTATTGCTCAGGGCAATCACGCACGCAATCTTCGACCCACTGGTTAATCCGGATGCAGTCAACCTCGTCGCTTTCACCCGGAAAATCGCTCAGCGGCGCATGGATCACCAGACGGTAGCCACTGCCATCGGCCAGGCGCTCCTGAGTGAATGGCACCACCAACGCCTTGCCCAACTTGGCAAACTTGCTGGTGGCTGGAACGGTCGCGGCCAGAATGCCGAACAACGGCACGAAGATACTTTGCTTGGCGCCGTAGTCCTGATCCGGTGCATACCAGATCGCCCGGCCTGCGCGCAGCAATTTGAGCATGCCGCGTACGTCGTCGCGCTCCACCGCCAGCGAATCGAGGTTATGCCTTTCACGACCGCGCCGCTGAATGTAATCGAACAGCGGGTTTTTATGTTCGCGGTACATGCCGTCGATGGTGTGCTGCTGGCCGAGCAACGCCGCGCCGATTTCCAGCGTGGTGAAGTGCAACGCCATCAGAATCACGCCCTTGCCGTCGCGCTGAGCCTGTTTGAGGTGCTCCAGCCCTTCGACATGGGCCAGGCGCGCCAGACGCGCCCGGGACCACCACCAGCTCATGGCCATCTCGAAGAAGGCTATGCCGGTCGAGACGAAGTTTTCCTTGAGCAGACGCTTGCGCTCGGCAGGCGTTTTTTCCGGAAAACACAGTTCCAGGTTGAGCTTGGCAATGCGCCGACGGTCGGTGGCGACCTGATACATGCCGCCGCCCAGCAGGCGACCAAGGCGCACCAGCAGCGGATACGGCAGCTGAACGACCAGCCACAGCAGCCCTAGACCGCACCATAGCGGCCAAAAGCGCGGAAGAAAAAATGCAGCTCGAAATTGCGGGCGATCCATTGACGATTCCGGACAGACAACAAGGCCGCGCATTCTACATCGGTTCGACCCGGCTTGCGGCTCGCGGGCGTTCTCGTTATAAGTCTCGGCACTTTTAGTGACAAGCCGTTTTATGCCGACCATGAGCCAAACCGAACCGCTAGACCAAGATCCCGTGTTCCAGTTGAAGGGCAGCATGCTCGCCATTACGGTGCTGGAACTGGCCCGCAATGACCTCGAAAGCCTCGACCGACAACTGGCTGCGAAGGTCGCCCTGGCGCCAAACTTTTTCAGCAATGCGCCGCTGGTGCTGGCCCTGGACAAACTCCCGGCCACTGAAGGCGCTGTCGACCTGCCCGCGCTGATGCGTGTTTGCCGCCATCATGGCTTGCGCACCCTGGCCATCCGCGCCAACCGCATCGAAGACATCGCCGCCGCCATTGCCGTCGATCTGCCGGTACTGCCGCCGTCTGGCGCGCGCGAGCGTGCAATCGATCCGCACGAAGGCGAAGTCAGGAAAAAGCCGGAAAAACCGCCTGAACCGACCATCAAACCGACCCGAATAATCACTTCGCCAGTACGTGGTGGCCAGCAGATTTATGCCCAGGGTGGCGATTTGATAGTGATTTCTTCGGTCAGCCCGGGGGCGGAACTTCTCGCCGATGGCAACATCCATGTATACGGACCGATGCGCGGTCGTGCGTTGGCGGGTGTAAAGGGTGACACCAAGGCACGGATTTTCTGTCAGCAATTGAGCGCTGAACTACTCTCCATCGCCGGTCACTACAAGGTTTCCGAAGATCTGCGCCGCGACCCTCTGTGGGGGGCCGGCGTACAAGTCAGCCTGTCGGGCGACGTGTTGAACATCATTCGGCTTTAACGGATACTGCCGCATTTTCCAAGCATCTCTAAAACGTAGCGAAAACGGCTCAAACGAAGTAGGAAAAAGGCATAAGGCAGCGTTTACCGGAGGTAAACCCCGCCCAAGGCCGGATTCCAGCCAAGGCTGTCCGACTGCAGTAGTTTTCAAGAGATGTTTTTCAGGGGCTAAAAGTCCTTTTTCCTTAGGGGTGAAACACCTTGGCCAAGATTCTCGTGGTTACATCCGGCAAGGGTGGTGTGGGTAAGACCACCACCAGCGCCGCTATCGGTACCGGCCTCGCTTTGCGCGGTCACAAAACAGTCATCGTCGATTTCGACGTCGGCCTGCGTAACCTCGACTTGATCATGGGTTGCGAGCGTCGCGTGGTGTATGACTTCGTCAACGTGGTCAACGGCGAAGCCAACCTGCAGCAAGCCCTGATCAAAGACAAGCGTCTGGAAAACCTCTACGTGCTGGCCGCCAGTCAGACGCGCGACAAAGACGCGCTGACCGTAGAAGGCGTGGAAAAAGTGCTCATGGCACTTAAAGAAGACTTCGAATTCGTGGTCTGCGACTCTCCGGCGGGCATCGAGAAAGGCGCTCACCTGGCCATGTACTTCGCTGACGAAGCGATTGTCGTGACCAACCCGGAAGTGTCCTCGGTACGTGACTCGGACCGCATGCTGGGCCTGCTGGCGAGCAAGTCGCGTCGCGCCGAAAACGGCGAAGACCCGATCAAGGAACACCTGCTGCTGACCCGCTACAACCCAGAGCGCGTGAGCAACGGCGAAATGCTCGGCGTCGAAGACGTCAAAGAGATTCTGGCGGTCACCCTGCTGGGCGTGATTCCGGAATCGCAAGCCGTACTCAAGGCTTCCAACCAAGGCGTGCCGGTGATTCTCGACGACCAGAGCGACGCCGGTCAGGCGTACAGCGATGCCGTCGATCGTCTGCTGGGCAAAACCGTGCAACACCGGTTCCTTGACGTTGAGAAGAAGGGATTCTTCGAGCGCCTGTTTGGAGGTAGATAATGAATCTTTTTGACTTCTTTCGTGCCAACAAAAAAGTAAGCACCGCGTCGGTAGCGAAAGAGCGTCTACAGATCATCGTGGCGCATGAACGCGGCCAGCGCAGTACCCCTGATTACTTGCCAGCCTTGCAAAAGGAACTGGTCGAAGTGATCCGCAAGTACGTCAATATCGGGTCCGATGACGTGCACGTCGCACTGGAAAACCAGGGCAGCTGCTCGATTCTGGAACTCAATATCACCCTGCCTGATCGCTGAGTCGATCCGGCTGGGAACCACGGCAGTCAGAACACCTGCCGGTCTAATGTGGGAGCGGGCTTGCTCGCGAAGGCGTCGGTACAATCAACAGTGATGTTGGATGTTCCGGCCTCTTCGCGAGCAAGCCCGCTCCCACACGTTTGTTACGAGGCTGTTTTAATGCCGCTGTCGAATATCCGCATCATCCATCAGGACGCCGCCGTACTGGTGGTGGACAAGCCTACCCTGCTGCTCTCCGTGCCCGGTCGCGCCGATGACAACAAGGATTGCCTGATCACCCGTCTGCAAGAAAACGGCTACCCGGAAGCACGCATCGTCCATCGACTGGACTGGGAAACCTCCGGGATCATCCTGTTGGCCCGCGACCCGGATACCCATCGCGAACTGTCCCGGCAGTTTCACGACCGCGAAACCGAAAAAGCCTACACCGCACTCTGCTGGGGCCAGCCGGAACTGGACAGCGGCAGCATCGACTTACCGCTGCGCTACGACCCGCCGACCAAACCCCGCCACGTCGTGGACCATGAATTTGGCAAACATGCGCTGACCTTCTGGCGCGTACTGGAACGTTGCGGCGACTGGTGCCGGGTGGAACTGACGCCAATCACCGGTCGCTCGCACCAGCTGCGCGTGCACATGTTGTCCATCGGCCATCCGCTGCTGGGCGACGGGCTTTACGCCCACCCGCAAGCCCTGGCCGCCTGGCCGCGCTTGTGCCTGCACGCCAGCATGCTGAGCTTCACCCACCCACAAAGTGGCGAGCGCCTGCGCTTCGAGTGCCCGGCACCGTTCTGAGCCATCCTCTGTACCTGTAGGAGCTGCCGAAGGCTGCGATCTTTACCCTCAGCACTTCGATTCTCTGTGGCTGCCTGAAAGCGAAAGATCAACAGATCGCAGCCTTCGGCAGCTCCTACAAATTTCCGCACAACGCCAAACCTGCGATCAATACGGTAAACTCCCGGCACTGCTGTCTGGAGCTACTTATGCGCGAAGAGTTGAACCAAGGCCTGATCGACTTCCTCAAGGCCTCCCCTACCCCATTCCATGCCACCGCCAGCCTTGTTCAGCGTCTGGAAGCGGCGGGTTATCAGCGCCTTGACGAGCGCGAGCCCTGGACCACCGAAGCCAACGGTCGTTACTACGTCACCCGCAACGACTCTGCGATCGTCGCCATCAAGATGGGCCGCAATTCCCCGCTACATGACGGTATCCGTCTGGTCGGCGCCCACACCGACAGCCCGTGCCTGCGGGTCAAGCCACAACCTGAACTGCAACGTCAGGGTTTCTGGCAGCTGGGCGTCGAAGTCTATGGCGGCGCACTGCTCGCCCCGTGGTTTGACCGCGACTTGTCGTTGGCCGGCCGCGTGACCTTCCGCCGCGACGGCAAGGTCGAAAGCCAGTTGATCGACTTCAAGGCACCGATCGCCACCATTCCCAACCTGGCCATTCACCTCAACCGTGAAGCCAACATGGGCTGGGCGATCAACGCGCAGACCGAGCTGCCACCAATCCTTGCGCAATTTGCCGGTGACGAGCGTGTGGACTTCCGCGCCGTGCTCACTGATCAGTTGGCCCGGGAACACGGCTTGAACGCCGACGTGGTGCTCGATTACGAGTTGAGTTTCTACGACACCCAAAGCGCCGCCGTCATCGGCCTGCACGGCGACTTCATTGCCGGTGCGCGCCTGGACAATCTGCTGTCGTGCTACGCCGGCCTGCAAGCCTTGCTGACGGCTGAAACCGATGAGACGTGCGTGCTGGTGTGCAACGACCACGAAGAAGTCGGCTCCTGCTCGGCGAGCGGCGCCGACGGCCCGATGCTCGAACAGACCCTGCGTCGTCTGCTGCCTGAAGGTGACGAGTTCGTACGCACCATTCAGAAGTCGCTGCTGGTCTCGGCCGACAACGCCCACGGTGTACACCCCAACTACGCCGACAAGCACGACGCCAACCACGGCCCGAAACTCAATGCCGGCCCGGTAATCAAGGTCAACAGCAACCAGCGCTACGCCACCAATAGCGAAACTGCCGGGTTCTTCCGTCATCTGTGCATGGCCGAAGAAGTCCCGGTACAAAGCTTTGTGGTGCGCAGCGACATGGGCTGTGGCTCGACCATCGGCCCGATCACCGCCAGCCATCTGGGCGTTCGCACCGTGGACATCGGCCTGCCAACATTTGCCATGCACTCGATCCGTGAACTGTGCGGCAGCCATGACCTGGCGCACCTGGTCAAAGTGTTGAGCGCTTTCTACGCGTGCCGCGAGTTGCCGTAACCGCTTTAAAAGATCGCAGGCTTCGCCAGCTCCTACGGGGCTTGTTTTCGTAGGAGCTGCCGCAGGCTGCGATCTTTTCAAAAGCACCACCGGGTCATTTCTGAGACACCACGTCGCACAAAAGCCACCTAGACTTACATCACCTTCTTGGACAGGGCTGTCGCCATGATCTCGATGTCTGTATTCAACTCCATGCTTATTCCCATACTCTCGGGAATGATCCTGCTGGCCATCGGCTTCAACTTTCGCGACAAGAACGCCGGGGTGTTCTCGATGTGGATCGGCATGCTGCTGATCCTCGCCACCGTGATTTACAAAATCCTCGCAAAACTGAACGAATAAAAGCGCTGACTACGCTCGCATTGGTTTTTCCCCGCTCGTACACTCGCTCGACCTGCACCTGTTGAGGTTGACCGCCTAGTGTTCGCTCGTCTTTTCGCCCTGCCGTCTACGTTGTTCATCTGCCTGTTGATGCTGCTTCCCTTGGCCCCTGCTCAGGCCGTCGGCCTGCCGAGCCTGCTCAACGGCTCACCAAAAGCCCAGCCGGAAGCGACCGAACCGCTGGGGCAATCGCTGGACGAAGTGATCAAATCGCTGGAAAACGATCAGCAACGAGGCAGGTTGCTGGCCGATCTGAAGAAACTGCGCGACGTCAGCAAAAAAGCCCAGACACCCACCGAAGAAGGCGTGCTCGGCTTGATCGGCGGCACCCTGGCCAGCCTCGAACAACAGTTTTCAGGTGCCGACAGCCCGCTCACTCGCTGGTCCGACGAGTTCGACCTGGCCAAGGACGAACTGCGCGCGCTGATGCTGCCGGCCAGCGAATGGCTGCCGATGCTCTTTGCCTTCGCCTTGATTCTGATGCTCTGGAGCCTGCTCGCCGCCGCGCTGATCTGGCTCGGTCATCGCGTACGAACGCGCTTCGGCCTTACTGAAGAATTGCCGCAACACCCCAAGACCTGGGACATGCTGCGCTTTGCCCTGCGCAAACTCGGCCCCTGGCTGATCGCCCTGCTGATTACCGTCTACATGAGCTATGCCCTGCCGTCATCGCTGGGTAAATACCTGGCCATGGTGCTGGCTTATGCACTGGTGGTCGGCACCTGTTTCTCGGCGATCTGCGTGATCGCATTTTCCGTGCTCGACGGTCCGCATCGGCATCGCGCCCTGTACATCCTGCGGCACCAGGCCTTCCGCCCGCTGTGGCTGATCGGCAGTTTTGCAGCCTTCGGTGAAGGCTTGAACGACCCACGACTGGTCACCGGTCTCGGCATTCACCTGGCCCACACCACCGCGACCATCGCCAATGTGCTGGCAGCGATTTTCACCGGTCTGTTCATCCTGCGATTCCGTCGGCCCATCGCCCACCTGATCCGCAACCAGCCATTGTCACGGCGTCTGACCCGTCGTGCACTGAGCGACACCATCGAAATTCTCGGGACTTTCTGGTACCTGCCCGCGCTGGTGCTGGTAGCGATCTCGCTGTTCGCCACCTTCGTCTCCGCCGGCGACACCAGCACCGCACTGCGCCAATCGCTGATCTGCACCGTGCTGCTGGTGTTGTGCATGGTCATCAACGGACTGGTCCGCCGCCATGCACTCAAGCCACAACGCGGGGCAAAGCGTCACGCGCTGTATTCGGATCGCCTCAAAAGCTTCTTCTATACTCTTGCGCATTTGATGGTGTGGCTGACCTTCATCGAGCTCGGCTTGCGGGTCTGGGGCATGTCGATGATCCGCTTCACCGAGGGCGAAGGCCATGAAGTCAGTGTCAAACTGTTCAGCCTGGGCGGCACGCTGATCTTCGCCTGGTTGATCTGGATCCTCAGCGACACCGCCGTGCACCATGCCCTCACCCGCTCGCGCAAAGGCTTGGCCAACGCACGCGCGCAGACCATGATGCCGCTGATCCGCAACGTGCTGTTCGTGACGATTTTCATCATTGCGCTGATCGTCGCCTTGGCCAACATGGGCATGAACGTCACGCCGCTGCTGGCTGGTGCCGGTGTGATCGGTCTGGCCATCGGTTTTGGCGCCCAGTCGCTGGTATCCGACCTGATCACCGGACTGTTCATCATCATCGAAGACTCCCTGGCCATCGACGACTACGTAGATGTCGGCGGCCACCTCGGCACCGTCGAAGGCCTGACCATCCGCACCGTGCGACTACGGGACATCGACGGCATCGTACACACCATCCCGTTCAGTGAAATCAAAAGCATCAAGAACTACTCGCGGGAATTCGGCTATGCGATCTTCCGGGTGGCGGTGCCTTACAACATGGAAATCGACGACGCGATCAAACTGATGCGCGAAGTCGGCCATAAAATGCGCACCGACCCGCTGCAACGCCGCAACATCTGGTCGCCGCTGGAGATCCAGGGTGTCGAGAGTTTCGAGTCCGGCAGCGCAATCCTGCGCGCACGGTTCAAGACCGCACCGATCAAACAATGGGAAGTGTCGCGCGCATTCAACCTGTCACTCAAACGCCATCTGGATGAAGCGGGGCTGGATCTGGCGACACCACGCATGAGCATTCAGGTGGTGACGGCAGGTGGCGGTCTAGAAAAGGAATAACGCACCGCACACTCAAAAGCAGACGCGGAGCCTCCGGGGCGGCACTCCGTTACCGCGCGTGGGAACGACGCCCCAACCACTCAGGCCGGCCGGTAGGCCGCCGTGCTGTTGCTGTTGATCTTGACCCACCCGCCCCTTCGGGAGGCCGAGTGGAGGTGTTCATCAGGGGGTTGGCGCGCAGCGCCGTACGGCGCAGCCGGACACATCGAGAGGAGGTCGTCGCGCAGCAGACCGTAGGCGATGCCCCCTGATGAATGCCGGAGCGAGGGGACGCCGAGCCTAGGCGAGGTGCCGTACGCTCGGGGCGAGACCTTTTGGTTCCTTTTGTGGCGTCTGACAAAAGGGACTCGCCGTAAGGGCGAAACCCTAAGCCGCCGTGACCGCAGCAACAGATATGTACACCAACAAGCAAGCTCAGCGCCTACAAGACATCCACCCCGACATGAATCGCATCATGCCGCCAGAACTCCAGATCACAATCAATCAACCGCTGATGCTGATCATAATTGACCCGCGCAATCCGTAACCCCGGACTCCCCACAGACACCCGAAGTGCCGCCGCCGCGTCCACCGACAACGCGGTCGGCACAATCTCGAATCGCACCCGCCCATAGTGCAAATCGTAATGCCGCGCATACAACTCGGTGATCGACTGATTCAGATCGAACTCCAGAATCCCCGGAAAGAACTGCGGATTCAAATAGTGCTCAACATACAAAACCAACCGCCCATCAATGCGCCGCGAACGGCATATCTGAATCACACTCGACAACGCCGGCAACTGCAGCCAGGCACACACCGCCGCTGACGCCGGTTGCAACCGCGCCGAAATCACTTCCGTCGACGGCACCCGCCCCTGGGCGCTGACCATCGCGTGAAAGTGGCTACGCTGCATCAGGTTGTAGGCCAGACGCGGTGGCGAAACGAACCAGCCGCGCCGCTCCTCGCGATAAATCTGCCCCTGCGCCTCCAACTGCAACAACGCCTCACGCACAGTGATCCGCGTGGTCCCGAACAACTCACTGAGTTTGCGCTCGGCCGGCAGCTTGCTCGCAGGCGCCAGCAGACCGTGATCGATCTGCTCCTGCAACACCTGACCGATGGCTGTCACCGCTTTCGTTGCCTCTTCGCGCATCAACGTTACCTATCTGGACTAGGCCAGCACTGTTTCTGGGCAGGACCGCGCCAAAAAGCGCGTCCTGAAACGTATTGCAAGCCTAGGCAATACATATGACTGATCGATGACAAAGCCGTCGAACGGTTGATCAAGAGCGCTGCAAATTAGCGGCCAAGTCCTTGCAAACCGGCCATCTGCTCATGGTCTACGCTTATCTCGCAGCCCTCACTACCGAGCGAAATAAATGCGAGCGCGCCTGATGCCGACATCAAAGTGTCATCCAGCTCACCTAAATTGGCTCAGGTATTGCTGACCTAGACCAACAAACCGCAAAACGCAGCGTTGAATACGCCCAAAGGAGCTTCGGATGAAACAGCTTTTCCTGGCATCACTGTTAGGCTCGACCATTGCCATGTGCACCGCAGCGATGGCGGCTGACACCGACTTGAAAACCCTGGAAGCCGCTGCGAAAGCGGAAGGCGCCGTCAACAGCGTCGGCATGCCCGATGACTGGGCCAACTGGAAAGGTACCTGGGAAGACCTGGCCAAGAACTACGGCCTCAAGCACATCGACACCGACATGAGCTCGGCCCAGGAAGTGGCCAAGTTCGCCGCCGAAAAAGACAACGCCAGCGCTGATATCGGTGACGTCGGTGCCGCCTTCGGCCCGATCGCGGTCAAGCAAGGTGTGGTTCAACCGTACAAGCCAAGCACTTGGGCGCAGGTCCCGGACTGGGCCAAGGACAAGGACGGTAACTGGGCACTGGCCTACACCGGCACCATCGCTTTCATCGTCAACAAGAAGCTGCTGCACGGTTCTGAAGCACCCACCAAGTGGGCTGACCTCAAGACCGGAAAATACAAGGTGTCCATCGGTGACGTGAGCACCGCCGCACAAGCCGCCAACGGTGTACTGGCCGCCGCCATCGCCAACGGTGGTGATGAAAAGAACATTCAGCCGGCACTGCTGATGTTCGCCGAAATCGCCAAGCAAGGTCGCCTGTCGCTGGCCAACCCGACGATTTCCACCATGGAAAAGGGTGAAGTCGAAGTCGGTGTGGTCTGGGACTTCAACGGACTGAGCTATAAAGCCAAGATGGCAAACCCGGATGACTACGTCGTGCTGATCCCGTCCGATGGTTCGGTGAAGTCCGGTTACACCACCATCATCAACAAATACGCCAAGCACCCGAACGCCGCCAAACTGGCGCGTGAGTACATCTTCAGCGATGCCGGTCAAATCAACCTGGCGCGCGGTAACGCCCGTCCGATTCGTGCTGAAACAGGCCTGAAACTGCCTGCTGATGTAGCGAAAAACCTGATCCCTGCAGCGCAATACGAAGCAGCCAAGCCTAAACCGATCAAAGACGCCGACGCTTGGGAAAAAACCTCCAAGGCCCTGCCGCAGAAGTGGCAGGAAGAAGTCATCATTAACATGCAATAACGCTGTAGCTCCACAGCTGGAAATCTAATGTGGGAGCGGGCTTGCTCGCGAAGACGGCGGCACATTCAACATCAATGTGGCCGACAGTCCGCTTTCGCGAGCAAGCCCGCTCCCACACTGGTCCGAGTCGAGTCTGTGTTTTTTCGAATACCTGGTACGCGGAGTCCCCTCCCCCATGAAGCACAACGTCATCCTTGTGGTGCTCGACGGCCTGAATTACGAGGTCGCCCGCCACGCCATGGGGCATCTTCAGGCTTACGTCGGTGCAGAACGTGCCGCACTCTACAAACTCGAATGCGAACTGCCGTCCCTGTCGCGCCCGCTCTACGAATGTATTCTGACTGGCGTTACGCCGATCGACAGCGGCATCGTCCACAACAACGTGTCGCGCCTGTCCAACCAGCGCAGTGTGTTCCACTACGCCACCGCCGCCGGGCTCAGCACCGCCGCTGCGGCCTACCACTGGGTCAGCGAGCTGTATAACCGTTCGCCGTTCATGGCTGCCCGCGACCGTCACACCGACAACACCGAACTGCCGATCCAGCACGCGCATTTCTACTGGTCCGATCACTACCCCGATTCGCACCTGTTCGCCGACGCCGAGAACCTGCGTCTGCGCCATGCGCCGAACTTTCTGCTGGTTCACCCCATGAACATCGACGACGCCGGGCACAAGCACGGCCTCGACACCGCGCAATACCGCAACAGCGCCCGCTCGGCCGACATCATCCTCGCCGACTACCTGCAAGGCTGGCTCGACGCCGGCTATCAGGTGCTGGTGACCGCCGACCACGGCATGAACAACGACCGTTCCCACAACGGCCTGCTCGCCGAAGAACGCGAAGTACCGCTGTTCGTCATCGGTGATGCCTTCAGCTTCAATCCCGACGCGACCCCCAAACAAACCGAACTCTGCGGCACCGTCTGCGAGTTGCTGGGTGTTGCCCATGACAAACCCGTGTGCCGGGAGCTGCTCAAGTGAATTCAATCACCCGTGGCAAATGGCTGGCGGCGTTGTGCCTGGTGCCCTTCGCCCTGTTCTTCATCGTGTTCCAGATCGCTCCGCTGGGCTGGGTACTGATCAACAGCGTGCAATCGGAAGAGTTCGGTTGGGGTCTGGCCAACTTCAGCAAGATCTTCAACTCGAAGTTCTATATGCAGGCGATCCAGTACAGCCTCGAGATCAGCTTCTGGTCCAGCGTGTTCGGCATCGTCATCGCGATCCTCGGCAGCTATTCGCTGCGCCGGGTCGATTCGAAGCTGCGCAACTTCGTCAACGCCTTCGCCAACATGACCAGCAACTTCGCCGGCGTACCGCTGGCCTTTGCGTTCATCATCCTGCTGGGGTTCAACGGCAGCTTCACCATCATGCTCAAGCAGGCGGGACTCATTCAGGACTTCAACCTGTACTCGAAAACCGGACTGATCATCCTCTACACCTACTTCCAGATTCCCCTTGGCGTGCTGCTGCTGTACCCGGCCTTCGACGCCCTGCGTGAAGACTGGCGCGAATCGGCGGCCCTGCTCGGCGCCAACGGCTGGCAGTTCTGGCGGCACATCGGCTTGCCGGTGCTGACCCCGGCCTTGCTCGGCACCTTCGTGATCCTGCTGGCCAACGCCCTCGGCGCCTACGCCACGGTTTACGCCCTGACCACCGGCAACTTCAACGTGCTGCCGATCCGCATCGCGGCGATGGTCTCAGGCGACATTTCCCTGGACCCGAACATGGCCAGCGCCCTGGCCGTTGTGCTGGTGGCGTTGATGACCCTGGTGACCGTGGTCCATCAGTTGCTGTTGAAGAGGAGCTACCATGTCTCGCGCTGAACTGGGACCCGTCGGTGTCTACCACCGGGTGGTCGTTTATCTGCTGTTTGCCATTCTGTTGCTGCCGCTGGCCGGGACGCTGATCTACTCGATTGCCAGCAGTTGGTCGGCAACCGTTCTGCCCAGCGGTTTTACCTTCAAGTGGTACATCCAGCTGTGGAGCGACCCGCGTTTCCTCAATGCCTTTGGTCAGTCGCTGCTGGTCTGCGTGGGCGCACTGATTTTGTCGGTGGTATTGATCCTGCCGTTGCTGTTCGTGGTGCATTACCATTTCCCGAAACTCGACGCGCTGATGAACATCCTGATCCTGCTGCCCTTCGCGGTGCCGCCGGTGGTGTCTTCGGTGGGGCTGTTGCAGCTCTACGGTTCGGGGCCGTTTGCGATGGTCGGCACGCCGTGGATTCTGGTCGGTTGCTACTTCACCGTGGCGCTGCCGTTCATGTACCGGGCGATCACCAACAACCTGCAAGCGATCAACCTGCGCGACCTGATGGACTCTGCCCAACTGCTCGGCGCCAGCACCTGGCAAGCGGCGTTCCTGGTGGTGCTGCCAAACCTGCGCAAAGGCTTGATGGTGGCGTTGCTGCTGTCGTTCTCGTTCCTCTTCGGTGAGTTCGTGTTCGCCAACATCCTTGTCGGCACCCGCTACGAAACCCTGCAGGTCTACCTCAACAACATGCGTAACAGCAGCGGTCACTTCACCAGCGCGCTGGTGATTTCCTATTTCTTCTTTGTGCTGGTTCTGACCTGGGCGGCCAATATCTTGAACAAGGACAAAAGCCAATGAGCTATGTCAGCGTCCAACACCTGCAAAAAAGCTACTCACAAACAGGCTCCGCCGGCACCCCGGTGTTCAGCGATATCAACTGCGAAATCCAGAAAGGCGAGTTCGTCACCCTGCTCGGCCCCTCCGGTTGTGGCAAGTCGACCCTGCTGCGCTGCATCGCCGGACTGACCGCGGTGGATGGCGGCAAGATCCTGCTCGACGGCCAGGACCTGGTGCCGCTGAGCCCGCAAAAGCGCGGGATCGGCATGGTGTTCCAGAGCTACGCGCTGTTCCCCAACATGACCGTGGAGCAGAACGTCGCCTTCGGTTTGCGCATGCAAAAGGTCAACGCCGACGACAGCCGCAAGCGCGTGCTCGAAGTGTTGCAACTGGTGGAACTGAACGACTTCGCCAGCCGTTACCCACATCAACTGTCTGGCGGCCAATGCCAGCGCGTGGCCCTCGCCCGCTCGCTGGTGACCCGACCACGCTTGCTGCTGCTCGATGAACCGCTGTCGGCACTCGATGCACGAATCCGCAAACACCTGCGTGAGCAGATCCGGCAGATCCAGCGCGAACTGGGGCTGACCACCATTTTCGTGACTCACGATCAGGAAGAAGCCCTGACCATGTCGGACCGGATCTTCCTGATGAACCAGGGCAAGATCGTTCAGAGCGGCGACGCTGAAACCCTCTACACCGCGCCGGTCGATGTGTTTGCCGCGGGCTTCATCGGCAACTACAACCTGCTCGACGCCGCCAGCGCCAGCAAACTGCTGCAACGGCCGATCAACGGCCGCATTGCGATTCGCCCGGAAGCCATAGAACTGAGCCGCAATGGCGAGCCGGATGCGCTGATCCGCAGTCACAGCCTGCTGGGCAACGTGATCCGCTATCGGGTCGAGGCTCGCGGCGTGGAATTGGTGGTGGATGTGCTGAACCGTTCGGCGGCCGACTTGCATGCCGATGGTCAACGGCTGGCACTTTCCATCGATCCGACGGCCTTGTGTGAGGTAGCCTGATGCCTTTGCTGCGCACACTGATGTTAAAGAGAGAGCTGCACTGATGGCTTTGGCAATTTTTGATCTGGACGAAACCCTCATCCATGGCGACTGCGCCTCGCTGTGGAGCGAGCAAATGGTCCGCCTCGGCTGGGTCGACGGCGAATCCTTCCTGCGTCGCGACAAGGAATTGATGGATTCCTACGGCAAGGGCCACCTGGCCATGGAGGATTACATGGCCTTCAGCCTGGAACCTATGGCCGGACGCACTCCGGAAGAAGTCGAGCACCTTGTGGCACCGTGGGTCGAGGACGTGATCGAACCGATCATCTTCAGCGAGGCCTGCAAAGCCATCGCCGAACACCGCAAGGCTGGCGATCGGATTCTGGTGATCTCCGCTTCGGGCACGCACCTGGTCAAACCGATTGCCGAACGCCTGGGCATCGACGAGATCCTCGGTATAGAGCTGGAAGTGACTCACGGGGTCTACAGCGGCAATACGGTCGGCACCCTGACCTACCGCGAAGGCAAAATCACTCGTTTGCTGGAGTGGCTCGACGCCGAAGAGGAAAACCTTGAAGGCGCGAGTTTCTATTCGGACTCACGTAACGATCTGCCGTTGCTGCTGAAAGTCGACCACCCGCATGTGGTCAACCCGGATCCGATATTGCGCGAACACGCCGAAAAGGCCGGCTGGCCGATTCACACCTGGAAGTAACCGAGAACCTGTGTGGGAGCGGGCTTGCTCGCGAAGGCGGTTAATCATTCAACATTCATGTCGACTGACACACCGCCTTCGCGAGCAAGCCCGCTCCCACAAGGGTCAAACCAGGCTTTCGTCGATCACCAGCACCAACTTGCCCGACACCTGATTGGTCGCAAGCTCGGCAAACGCCGCTTCAGCGTCCTTGATCGGGAAGGTCCTGGCCAGTTGCGGACTCAGGCGCCCTTCGGCGAACAGCGGCCAGACATGTTGGCGTAGATCACTGAACAGATCCGCCTTGAACTGCTCATCACGGCTGCGCAGGGTCGAACCCAACAACTGGATCCGCTTGGCCAGCATTTGCACCAGATCCAACTGCGCTTCACGACCGCCCATCAGGCCGATCAACACCCAGCGACCGTCGCGCGCCAGCAACTTCAGGTTCAACGCGGCATAGTTGCCGCCGACCGGATCGAGGATCACATCGAACGGCCCCAAATCACTCAAACCCTCCAGCCCATCGGTGCGTATCACCCCGCCTTGCGCACCCAGCGCCTCGCAGTAGGCCAGCCGTTCCGCCGAACCGACGCTGACCCAGCACGGGTTACCGAACGCCTTGCACAGCTGAATGGCAGCTGAACCAACTCCACTTGCCCCGGCGTGCAGGAGAACTTTCTCACCCGGTTTGAGCGCGGCCAGTTGAAACAGATTCAGCCAGGCGGTGCTGTAGACCTCTGGCAACGCGGCCGCTTCGACCAGCGACAAGCCGTCGGGCACCGGCAATACGTGACGGCCGTCGACCACGACCTCTTCGGCCATCCCGCCGCCGGCCAGCAGCGCGCAAACGCGATCACCAATCTGCCAGGACGACCCCGCGCCGACCTCGCTGATCACGCCTGAACACTCCAGACCCAGCACCTGACTGGCCCCCGGTGGCGGCGGATAGAGCCCCGCCTTCTGCAACAAATCGGCTCTATTGAGGCCCGCTGCCGCCACTCGAATGCGAACTTGTCCTACGTCACACGTCGGACGCGGCTCTTCAACCCACTCCACTTGACCCTCAACGCCTTGCAATGCCTTCACAGTGCCTCCATAGTGAGTCTGGACTGAGCCCGTTGCTGTAGCGCCGGGCTTTTTGCATTATGCGACCGGCCCGAGGGTCGTACGAAAACCCGCCGAGTGGCGATCAGCCTGTTTTTAACACAGCATGATCGACACGCAGGCAGTTTGCGTAGAACCTTGTGGAACCGGCGACTTTAAAGACGGCCTAATATGCGTTATCAATTGCCCCCGCGTCGAATCAGCATGAAGCATTTGTTCCCCAGCACCGCACTCGCTCTTTTCATTGGCCTGGGCAGCTTGTCGCTGTCGCCCACAACGTTCGCAGCCAATAGCTGGGACAACCTTCAGCCCGATCGTGACGAGGTGATTGCCAGCCTGAACGTCGTCGAGTTGCTCAAGCGCCACCATTACAGCAAGCCGCCGCTCGATAATGCGCGCTCCGTGATCATCTACGACAGCTACCTGAAGCTGCTGGATCCGGCGCGCAGTTATTTTCTGGCCAGCGACATTGCCGAATTCGACAAATGGAAAACCCAATTTGACGAGTTCCTCAAAAGTGGCGACCTGAACGCCGGGTTCACCATCTACAAGCGTTACCTGGACCGTGTCAAAGCGCGCCTGGACTTCGCCTTGGTCGAGCTGAACAAAGGCGTCGACAAGATGGACTTCACCACCAAGGAAACCTTGCTGATTGATCGCAAGGACGCCCCGTGGCTCAAGACCAGTGCAGAGCTCGATGACCTGTGGCGCAAACGCGTCAAGGACGAAGTGCTGCGCCTGAAGATCGCCGGCAAGGAACCCAAGGCCATTCAAGAGCTGCTGACCAAGCGCTACAAGAATCAGTTGTCGCGTCTGGACCAGACCCGTCCGGAAGACATTTTCCAGGCGTACATCAACAACTTCGCCATGTCCTACGACCCGCACACCAATTATCTGTCGCCGGATAGCGCGGAAAACTTCGACATCAACATGAGCCTGTCGCTGGAAGGTATCGGCGCCGTGTTGCAGAGCGATAACGACCAGGTGAAAGTTGTGCGTCTGGTGCCGGCAGGCCCGGCGGACAAGACCAAACAGGTTGCACCGGCCGACAAGATCATCGGCGTTGCCCAGGGCAATAAAGAGATGGTCGATGTGGTCGGCTGGCGTCTGGACGAAGTGGTCAAGCTGATTCGTGGCCCGAAAGGCACCGTGGTGCGCCTGGAAGTGATCCCGGCCAGCAATGCGCCAAACGACCAGACCACCAAGATCGTGCAGATCACCCGCGAAGCGGTGAAGCTTGAAGATCAGGCGGTGAAGAAGTCGATCCTCAACCTGAAACAGGATGGCAAGGACTACAAGCTCGGGGTGATTGAGATCCCGGCCTTCTACCTTGACTTCAAGGCCTTCCGCGCCGGTGATCCGGATTACAAGAGCACCACCCGCGACGTCAAGAAGCTGCTGACCGAACTGCAAAAAGACAAGGTCGACGGCGTGGTCATCGACTTGCGCAACAACGGCGGCGGCTCCCTGCAGGAAGCCACCGAGCTGACCAGTCTGTTCATCGACAAAGGTCCGACCGTGCTGGTACGTAACGCTGACGGCCGGGTCGATGTACTGGAAGACGAAAGCCCGGGCGCCTTCTACAAAGGCCCGATGGCGTTGCTGGTCAACCGCCTGTCTGCCTCGGCTTCGGAGATTTTTGCCGGCGCCATGCAGGACTACCACCGCGCGCTGATCATCGGCGGCCAGACCTTCGGTAAAGGCACTGTGCAGACCATCCAGCCGCTGAACCATGGCGAGCTGAAACTGACGCTGGCCAAGTTCTACCGGGTTTCCGGGCAGAGCACCCAGCATCAGGGCGTGCTGCCGGATGTCGATTTCCCGTCGATCATCGATACCAAGGAAATCGGCGAGAGCGCCCTGCCGGAATCCATGCCGTGGGACACCATTCGCGCGGCTATCAAGCCGGCAGTCGACCCGTTCAAACCGTATCTGGCACAGCTCAAGTCCGAGCATGACGCCCGCTCGGCCAAGGACGCGGAGTTTGTGTTCATTCGCGACAAGCTGGCGCTGGCCCAGAAGCTGATGGCGGAAAAAACCGTCAGCCTCAACGAAGCCGAACGTCGCGCGCAACACGCCGACATTGAAGCCAAGCAGCTGGTGATGGAAAACATCCGCCGCAAGGCCAAGGGCGAAGATCCGCTCAAAGAGCTGAAGAAAGAAGACGAAGACGCTATCGCGGCCGAGCCAGAAAAGACCAAACCGGAAGACGATGCCTACCTGAGCGAAACCGGGCGGATTCTGCTGGATTACTTGAAACTGAACACCGCGGTCGCCAGCAACAAAAAGTGATGGCAATTTAATGCTGACGCTCCCGGATCGTCATCAAACAGTCATCATTCTGTCGTGAAATACAGGACTGGGCGCACTCTCTAATCAAGAGCGCGCCCAGTCCTTTTTTTATCGCCAGAGATCGCCATGACCACGACCGAACAGCTGAGTGCCTTGAGTTCAATCCTGGCTCAAAGTGGTTTGCACAGTCTGTTCCAGCCGATCGTTTCCCTCTCAGAACGACGCATCCTCGGTTACGAGGCCCTCAGTCGCGGTCCCTCCAACAGCCCTCTGCATTCGCCCATCGCGTTGTTCGCCGTGGCCCGCCAGGCTGGCCGTCTCAGCGAACTGGAAATGGCCTGCCGACACAGCGCCTGTCGTCGTTTCAATGAACAACAGTTACCGGGCAAGCTCTTTCTCAACGTCTCCCCCGAATCGTTGCTCGAAGCCGGCCACCAACCCGGTAGAACCCTACAAATGCTCCAGGACTTCGGCATCCCGCCAAGTCAGGTGGTGATCGAGCTTACCGAGCAAACCCCGACCGACGATTTTCAGTTGCTGCAAAACGCATTGCATCACTATCGGGCCATGGGCTTTTCGATTGCATTGGATGACCTGGGGGCCGGTTATTCGAGCCTGCGACTCTGGTCGGAGTTGCGTCCGGAATATGTGAAGATCGACCGGCATTTCATCGACGGTATTCATCAGGACGCGCTCAAGCGCGAATTCGTCGGCTCGATCCTGCAGATCGCCAAAGCCTCTCGGGCGAAAGTCATCGCCGAAGGTATCGAACTGCCGGAAGAGCTCGCGGTGTTGACCGAGATGGGGGTCGACCTGGTGCAGGGCTATCTGTTGTGCCGTCCGCAAGAGCATCCGCCACGGGATGCCCGGACGATGATGCCCAAGCACGACAGCAGCGCAGTGGTGCTCAACGATGAAGGCAGTGACCTCAGCGCCCTGCTCAACGAACATCCGGCGGTGGGCCGCGATACACCTACCGCTGACGTGCTGGAAGCCTTCCGTCGTCAAGCCAACCTGAACTCGCTGGCAGTGCTCGACGAACTCGGTCAGCCCTGCGGCATCGTCCACCGTCATTCGCTGTCTGACGCGTTGCTCAAGCCGTTTGCCACCGACCTGTTCGCACGCAAGCCGATCAGCCGTCTGATGAGCGACGACTTCCTCGCCGTCGAGCTCAGCCAGTCGCTGCAACAGGTCAGCCGGCTGATCACCAGCCGCGCCCGGCAGCGCATCGAAGAGGACTTCATCATCACCCTCAACGGCGGTTATTTGGGCCTCGGCCGAGTAATCGACGTGCTCAAACTGATTACCGAACTGAAAATCCAGCAAGCCCGCTACGCCAACCCGCTGACCCTGTTACCGGGCAACGTACCGATCCAGCAGTGCTTGACCCGACTGTTGCAACAGAGCCGCGAGTCAGTGATCTGCTATGTCGACATCGACAGCTTCAAGCCTTTCAACGATATCTACGGCTACGGCCGCGGCGACGAAGTCCTGCTGTGTCTGGCGCAATGCCTGAACGACCGCATCGACCCCAGCCGCGACTTCGTCGGCCATATCGGCGGCGATGATTTCTTGCTGGTCCTCGGCCCGGAAGACTGGCGCAAACGCCTGAACCAACTGCTCGACGACTTCCACAGCCAAAGCCGACGCTTCTACCGCAGCGAACACCTGGAAGCCGGCTGCTTCATCGCCCCCAACCGCCAGGGCGTCCGTCAGGAATTCCCGCTGCTGTCGCTGTCGATTGGTGTGGTGCATTTACACCCGCAGGCCTGTGGACAACTCGACGCCAGTCAACTCGCGGAAATGGCCTCACAGGCCAAGCATCATGCGAAGAATGTGCAGGGGCATAGTATTCATGTGATTGATAGTTTGGGGATGAGCCCCCAACTTCATACCCCGTAGGTGTTGATGTCATCCCTAAAATGACTCTAGCCATCGCTTATAGAAATCAAACTGTTCTTTTGGATCAGATACGATATCGGAATCTTCATAGTCAAAAGTATGAACTATCTGTTCAAAAGTCGCCGACTTACCCATCGTTAGTTCGTAAGCCACAAGCCCCATACTCATTTGAGAGCACATTCTTGAGGGCATAACATTAAGTTTTGCGCCTTTACACAGAAACTTTACCTGTGGGTGATCTTCCCTAATCTTTGCCAAGCACAAATAAAAATCCTGATGTTCATATTTTTTACTTACTCCATCGGACATTAAAAAATCAATGATGGCTGTGGATCTAGCACGATCAAACCGAAGTACCGCAGTTTCTCTTTTGCCGTTGACGACAATACAAACTTCAACCCTTTCCATTACTTTCTCCTGTTCGGGTTTGGAATGGAATATCCGACATTGCTACCATCCTTCTTGAGAGGAGTCACTCCCAAAATATCTCCGCTATCAATTTTCTTGGGTATGGCTATTTCCGTCTCATCTCCAAATGGAGTGTAGTTTCTTAGTTCTTTGTTCACATCAATGCCTAGAATCTTCCTTAGCGTATACAAATACCCTTTCTGGGTTTCAAATCGAGTTCCGAACTGAACTGCCGTAAACCGCGACGGTGATGTGCTCACAAAGTTACTCGGAGGATTATCGCTGTCCATTGCGTGCAGTAGTAAATCAGTGCTATCACCTTTGCTCTTAAACCCTTTTGCAAATATTTCGTTTGGATGTTTTGCATCCCCACGATACAGATAATCACCTTCGCCCTTTGGCGTCGGCAGCTTCCCCCCCTCTTCATCAACCCCCGCCCTCCCCGCCGGATTTTCCGCCTCCCCCGGCGTCTTGCACTTACCTGCGCCTGGGCAGTCATTCAACCCTAGCGGATCCACCCACCCCGTTGGGTTCCGGGTGTACTGATACCCGTTAATCCCTCCGGCGAGCTTGCTCGGATCCGGCGTCAGGTAGCGGCCGATATCCGGATTGTAGTAGCGATGCCGGTTGTAATGCAGACCTGATTCAGCGTCGAAATACTGCCCCTGAAACCGCAACGGCTGCTCAAGCTGTTCTTCGCCAAAGCGCTGGAGGCTGGCGAGTTTGCCGTAGGCCTTGTAGGTCACGGACCAGACAATCTCGCCGCTGTAGTCGGTGAGCTCTTGCGGTGTACCGAGGTGATCGAGTTGGTAGTAGAACGGGCAAGCTTTGCGCGGGCCGTAGCCATCAAGCATGGCCAACGGGCGAAAGCTGCCAGGCTCGTAGACGTAGCTGCGGTGATGCTCGCAGCTGTTTTCGGCGATCAGTTGTTCGCCTTGCCAGAAGAATTCGGTGGTGTTGCCGGCGATGGTTTTTGCGGTGCGGCGGCCGAAGGCGTCGTAGCGGTAGGTGGCGCTGCTGCCGTCGGGCAGGGTCACAGTGATTAAGCGGTGCTGACAGTCGTAGCGGTATTCGGTGACCAGTTTGTGCGCAGTGCCGCGACGTTCGCGGATCAGGTTGCCGAAGGCGTCGTAGTCGTAGTGGCGGTCGCCTTGCAGCAGCAGGCGATTGCCTTTGATCGTCGCCAGTCCGGGGCGATCCTGCATCTGCAGGTTGCCGGCCGGATCATGGCCGAAGCTTTCCGGCTGGGGATCGCGGGAGTGGCGCACACGCACCAGGCGGTTCAGCGGATCGTAGTGATAGTTACGCTGGCCGTGGCGACTGTCGGCGATGAAGTCGAGGCTGCCGTTGGCGCTGTAGGCGTAATCGCGGCGATAGCGTGGTTGTTCAGCGTGGGAGACGGCGTGGGCGTGCAACCGACCCTGTTCGTCGTAGCGGTACTGGCTGAGCAGTTGGCCTTGTTGACGCTGCTGCTCACGGCCGTGCGTAAAGGTGTGAGTGGTGAGCCGCGTGCCGTTGAGGTCAATGGCGGTCAACGCGCCGCCCTTGGCGTGGTGGTAGTCGAGTTTGCTGTTGTCCGGCAGGCGCAGGTGATTGAGCTGACCGCAGGTGTCGTAGCCGTAGCGCAGGGTGCCCCAGCCTTGATGCTCGGTGATCAACCGGTCTTGCGCGTCGTACTCGAACTCCAGCGGCCAGTCATTACCGTCGTCGACGCAGACCAGACGACCCAATGCGTCGTAGTGATAATTGACCTTGCTGCCGTCGGCCAGGGTTTTGACCAACAGACGTCCGGCGGTATCGCGTTGATAACCGGTAATCAGCCGCGAACCATCATCACCAAACTCGGTTTTTTCCAGCAGATGGCCGGTGAGGTCATAGGCGTACGCGGTGCGCCGACCGTCAAAACCGGTCTCCTGACGGATCAGCCCACTCGGGCCGTACTCCAGCTGGTACTTCTCACCAGATTCGTTTTCGATCTCGCTAAGCAGCAACCGTACGTTGTCGTAGCGATAGCGCAGTTGGGTGCCGTCGGCGTTGATCCGACGGCTGATCAGGTGCAAGTCATCGTCATATTCGTAGCGCGTGACCCGACCCAACTCATCACGTTCGGCAGTGACCTTACCGTAGGCGTTGTAGCTGAAGGCACGAGTGGCACCGCCGGGCAAGGTGGTCTGGATCAGCCGGCCGACGACATCCCATTGGTACAGGGTTATCGCGCCATATTCATCCTGACGACGGATCTGCCGACCTAACGCATCGTAAGCAAAATACCGCCGACCACCGTCCGGCAGCTGCTCCTCAGTCAGTTGCCCGAGGCTGTTCCAGGTGAGGACGTGACAACTGTTATCCGGGTAGCGGATCGACAGCAGTCGACCCCGATCATCGTAGTGGTAATGGGTGATGTGGCCATCAGGATCGATCTGTTCGGTGATGTCGCCTTGAGTGTTTCGCTGGTACTTCCAACGCGCCCGGCCCCGACGCATCACCCGAACAAAACCGTTGTGATACTCGTAGTGGGTCGGTTCGTCCTCTGGCGGGATGACCGCAAGCAACCGCCCGGCTTCGTTATAGATGTATTGGGTGACGCCACCGAGGGGATTTTTCTCGGCCACCAGTTGACCGTTATCGTCGTAAGCCTTCAGGTATACAGCACCGCCCGGCTCGACCTTGCGTACCAGGCGTGCCTGCTGGTCGTGGACGTAAACCTCTTCGCTGCCATCGGCGTTATGCACCGTGACGCTGCCGTTATCGTCCCAAACGTAACGCGAATCCATCTGCGCAAAACTGGCCCAATGGCGCACGCATCGAGCGGCCTTGCCTTCATGCTCCCATTCCCAGAAAAAGCTCGCGCCGCCGGCCAGTTGCCGCTGGAGAATCACCGCCTGATCGTCGTAGTCGTAACGCTCGCTCTCGCCCGCCGCGTTGGTGGCTTCGATCAAGCGATTGCGTTCGTCATAGCGGTAGGTGACCAGGATTTGCTCGGTCTGCCAGGCTTCATTGGGACTCGCAGTCGCGCGATAGACCTGATAGTCGACAGCGATCAGATGTCGTCGGTCGTAACGCAATAGCAAGGCGCGACCAGCGCCGTTATCGAGTCGTTTGATGCGCTCGGAACGGTCACGGCTGATGTGCAGACGGTTGTCGTACGCGTCACTGATGGCCGTGAGGTGGCCGTCGCGGAAGTGATAAAACCGTGGTGTTTCACCGGCCTGGGCGAGGATCAGCTCATCGGCGTCGTCGCCCAGATGAATCGCTGCACGGGAAAGGCGGTTGTGAATGGCCGGACGTTCGGCGCTGGGCTTTGGAAAGCGCGTGCGACGGTTTTCGTGGTCGATCCAGACGACGTCATCGCCGTCGATTTCCAGGCGATGCGCCAGCGAATGGCTCCAGCCAAAGCCCAGTCCGCTATCGAGCTCCACCGCACTGGTGCGATACAACCGGGTGAAGGCAAATGACAGCACGCCACACAGTTCGCCGTCGGTAAGGGTCAGTAGTTCTTCGCCGGTGACCATCGACACCGGACAGTTGTGGGTGGCAGTTTTGTCTGTGGTGTCGGCGCTGGCGCCATTGGGGTTTTTCGCCTGATCCGGGGCGTTGTCGTGATGCTCCTGTTTGCTCAGGCGGGTCTTGGGCCCAGACTTGTCACGGGCGATGGCCGCTGGATTTTTCACGTAAAGGGTTGGCGCTTCACCAGGACTGATCTTCAACGGCACACGGGGTGTCGGCGAGACTGGCGCCTTGTGCGCGCTCACCATCAGCGGCTTGAGTGCATCGGCATGACTGTTGAAACGCTGGTTGCTCGATACTTGCGCCAGCCGGACGCTCAAGGCTGCCAGCCACTTTCGAGCGCGCTCCGACTTGACCTTCCCCAATACTTTGGCGCCCGCACCCGCCCCAAGGCCCATCGGCCCGGTCACGCAGGCCAGCAGCAATCCGATCAACACGCCAGTGCGAATCTCGGCCATCACCTCAGCTTCGTACTGCGGCGGCAGCATCCGCAGCCAACTGGTGATGGCCGACAGATAGATGAACAGCAACGGTTCATCGCTGAGCACCAGTAATCCATTGGCAATAGCTTCCGTGGAAGCGGTGAGCAGGGTTTCGAGTTCGACCTGGGTCAGGTACTCGAGGAGTTTTTCACTGTTGGCTTGCAGGTCGGCCAGCAGTTGATAGAGCTGCTGAACGTCATCCCAAAGGTCGAGCAAGGCGCGTTCAACGCCCCGTTGATCAGCCTGCTGCAAGGCGTGGTAGCGCTCGATAAAGCCGCTTTGCGAAAAGCTCTCCCACAACGGCTGGAACTCGTTCGTCCACTCGCTTTGCAGCCAGTCTTCAAGCTCTGCAATCGTGGTTTGATAAGAGGTGTAGAGCGCCTTGACGTGGTCTTGAGAGACGTTGGGGTAAAAGGTGATTCGGTGACGCTGGCCACGCCAGCATTCGGGGACTTCAAGGATGCCGCTGGGGCCGATAGTTGCGTGAATCGGCTCGCCGTCCACCTCATCCCCACCAGGCCCATCGATCAATGCTTCGAGCATCACCGGGGTATTTCCGATCGGCACGAAACGCGCAGCCTCGAACATGTGCACCAGAGTCAGCGATCCACCGGCCGGACAGGACGCAACGGTGGCGCTGATCGGCGTGGTCGAGTTCTTCGGTGCGCTGAGGCTGACTTCGTTGCCGACCTTGAACACCTGCTCGACATCCAGTGCTGCGCCCGTCCAGAAACTTTCTGCCCAGGACTCGTAGTCACTGAGGCAATTGCGGAAATCATTGAAGACGGCCGCAATGTCCGGGCTTTTCGGGTTCAGCGCTGCGATGACCAGATGGCCGATCGCGGTGTTCAGGGCCTGAAGTTTTTTTGGATCGAGCATTCGCAATCCTTCGCGCGGTCGCTGTGGGGCGCGAGACTTTGCGGGGATTACGCGGGGAAAGAAGTCAGGACAATATGAGGATGATGTAGGGCGTTTCGTTAAAACGAAGGGAATGAGTCAATCAATTAGAACGGGCACTGCTTCATAGGCGAATACTTCACAAACGCCTGTAGGAAAGTGGCTTACCCGCGATCGCGGGCAAACCAGCGGCCGTTAAGCGTTGCGCGACTCCAGCTCCTTGAGCTTGATCTCGGCCAACGGATGTCCGGCCTTGGCCGCCATCTGCCACCAGCGCGCCGCCTCCGCAGCGTCAGGGGCCTTGCTCGGCGTGCCGGCAAGGCTGATCACACCGACCTGATAGGCGGCTTTGCCGTCCCCCGCCAACGCTGCAAGACGCAACAACCGTACGCCCTCTTCGCGGGCACCAAGGCCTTGGCCACGGAACGTCAGGATGTGGCCATAGAAGCTTTGTGCACCGACATCACCGAGGTTCGCCATGCGCGCAAACTGGCCTTCAAGCCAGCTCCAGCCGCGTGGCTGGCGGACAAACCATGACCAATGAAACAGCCGGCGTGCCAGCCAGTAACTGGCACGGGCTTTAAGTCGCCAGAGCATTCAGGCCTCCGCTGATTCGGGGTATTCGTACTCAAACACCCGCACCACTTCCGACGCATGCCACGACGCAGCAGCTACGCCATCGGATGGACCTGAGAATCGCCCCAGTCGCTCGACACATTCGAAGAACCCGGTGCGCGGCAAACGACTTGCCCCCTGACTGATCACCAGCGAGCTGCGCAGCGGCTGTTCGGCCTTCGCGTCCAGCGCGGCCAGATGTTCAAGTGCAGCGGTCAGGGTTTGCATAGCCGGCGTAGGCAGCTGCAAACGCTCAAGCAAAGCGCGATAAGTCAGAAGATGACGCTGCCGGCGGGCCTGATCCAGCTCGCCGAGTAAACCGTCCCAATGTTGACGACTGATGCGTACGCTCACGATTCATCCCTCCATCCCGGCACCGTTAATTCCCAGGCCAGACTGCGGCGAATCGCAGCGTCAGGTTGACGCTCGCCACTTTCGATCAAGGCCAGGTAAGACGGGCTGATGCCTACCGTGCGGGCCAGCGCCTCGATGGCGATGCCCTTCCCTTCGCGCAAACTGCGTAGTTGGTCCAGACCCGGCAGAACCTGGTCTGCTGCGGCCGCGTGACGGACTGTAGCTTCACGCGGTGGTTGTTCAGTGACGCCTGCTGCTTTCAATAACGCTTGATACTGAGCCCACGGCAAAACCGCGTATTCGGGTTCCCCATCGCGTGCAATTATCTGAATATCCATGACTACCCCGTAGGACAACAACACTTAGCGAGTCGGCACTTTTCCTTAGAAGTGTAATCCTAACAGCCGCCAAGGTCGCGAGGGGGGATCAATCTGTGGGGGAACCTGAATCAACTCAGGTTTTTTTTCGGGCCTTGCAGTTGCAATTGCTCCAGCGTATCGGGGAGACGCTCAACGATTGCGAGTTTTTCCGGAGATTGACGGTCGCGCCAGGCACGGAAAGCGCTCAGTTCGTCATCGAGGGTTTTCATCACCCAGGCCAGCACCGCGATGTCATCGAGCATGCCAAATACCGGAATGAAATCCGGAATGGCATCGAGCGGGCTGAGGAAGTACATCAGCCCCGCCACCACCGTCAGCATCGACTTGCGACTGATGTCCCGATACTCGCCGCGCCAGTACGCCAGGCACAATGCCTGCAGCAATCGCAGGTCGTCTTTAAGCTTACCCAAACGGTTGCCCTGGCTCGCACCTTTTCTGGCTACGGCGAACAACAGGGCCGGTAAACGCCCACGACTGAGCAACCTTCCAGCCAGGGGTAAAAATCGAGCAAAATTCCAGGGTGCTTTCATCATCCCTCCCGCTGAAATGTTATCCACACAAATTGTGGATAACCTTGTGAACAGAGCCGCTTTTCACGCCTTAAAGCCCCGTTTTACAAGGGCTCAACTCAGATCGGGCGTTTTTTACTCACATAAAAAAACCTAACATTTCATTGACTTGGCAACCCACTGCGTTTAGCTGCAGCACCATCAATGCCATGACTCCACTCCACGGCGTCCGTTCGCCTGGATTGTCGGCCACTGAACGCCAGATGCAACAACGCCCCGGATGAACGGGGCGTTGTTTTTATACCAGACGCTGATTACTTGGCGGCGCCTTGTTTTGCCGGATCTTTGATCGCCAGCAGTTCCAGGTCGAACACCAGCACCGAGTTGGCTGGGATTGCCGGGCTAGGGCTTTGTGCGCCGTAAGCCAGATCGCTAGGGATGTACAGTTTGTACTTCTCGCCTACGTGCATCAGTTGCAGACCTTCAACCCAACCCGGGATCACGCCGCTAACCGGCAGATCGATCGGGCTGCCGCGCTCGACGGAACTGTCGAAAACGGTGCCGTTGGTCAGAGTGCCGGTGTAGTGAACAGTCACTACGTCGGTCGGCTTAGGCTGAGGGCCGTCGGCCTTCTTGATCACTTCGTACTGCAGGCCGGAAGCGGTGGTAGTCACACCGGCTTTCTTGGCGTTGTCTTCGAGGAATTTCTTGCCGGCAGCCGCCGACTCTTCGCTCATTTTGGCCAGACGCTCTTCAGCGCGCTTTTGCAGCGCAGCGAAAGCTTCGACCAGTTCGTCATCCTTCAGCTTCTGATCTTTCTTGCCGATGGCATCTTCGATGCCTTGGGCTACGGCTTTGGAATCCAGGTCATCCATACCTTCCTGAGCCAGGCTCTTGCCCATGTTCAGGCCGATACCGTAGGAAGCTTTTTGCGCCGGGGTTTTCAGCTCAACGCTGGTCTGCGAGTCACAACCCGCGAGTACCAGGCTAACCAGGGCCACCGCCGCCGCCAACCGATGCTGTTTCATGCTATTTCCTTGTTCATGCGCCTAAAGGGCAATCGAGTAAAGCCGCGAGCTTATCAGGCCGCCACGACCAATGGCTACCGGCATGAGAGCAGGAAACCTCTGATAAGTTCAGGTCTTTTAACGCATTTTGCGAGCGGTGGTCGTGAAGCTTCTGTCAGCTTCTTCTCAGTACAGCAAATGCCCGTTCCTACAACGTCTGGCGTAATGGCCACTTGCCGTGAAATCAGGGCTGAGGCATAACAAGGCTACAAATCGACAAGGATGTTTATCTTGCGCCTTTTACTCCGTGTTCTGTATCTGGTACTCGCCCTGCTGGCAGTCGCTCTGGCGGTAGTCCTGTATTACGTCGCCAACCCGAAACTGCCGGTCTATGCGCCAGTCGAGCAGGTGCATTACCTCGAGCAGTGGGACGCCGCCGACCGCCAGACCTACTACTTCACGCCACAGGGCACGCAGGTCAAAGGCCTGCGCTACAACTGGTTCACAGCACTTGAATTGCCGTTCTCGGAGCAACGTTTTGCAGCGCCCGAATACCTGGCACGTTTCGGCTTTCTGGTGGATCCCGCCCAAAAAGCCACGCCAAACAACCCAGGCAACCTGCCAGTGGGTTTCGCCCGCCATCAGAATCCAGGCAGCAAAGAAGAGTTTCTGGATGTTACCTGCGCCGCCTGCCACACCGGCGAACTGCGATTCAAAGGCCAGGCGGTACGCATCGATGGCGGCTCGGCACAGCACGTATTGCCTTCCAGCGTACCGACTCTGCGCGGCGGCAGTTTCGGTCAGGCACTGGTCGCAAGCCTCGCCTCGACCTACTACAACCCCTGGAAATTCGAACGCTTCGCACGCAACGTGCTGGGTCAGGACTACGACACCCAACACTCACAACTGCGCCTGGACTTCAAATCCTCACTGGATACCTTCCTGCGCGCTGCCTGGAACGACACCCACCGCGGCCTCTATCCCACGGAGGAAGGTCCCGGCCGTACCGACGCTTTCGGACGTATCGCCAACGCCAGCTTCGGCGACGCTATCTCGCCAGAAAACTACCGAGTAGCCAATGCCCCGGTGGACTACCCGCAGTTGTGGGATATCTGGACCTTCGACTGGGTGCAGTGGAACGGCTCAGCCCAGCAACCCATGGCGCGCAACATCGGTGAAGCCCTGGGTGTCGGCGCGACGCTAAACTTCTTCGATGCCGCTGGCCAGCCGCTCAAGGGGGATGATCGTTACCCTTCCAGCGTTCGCGTACGTGATCTGCAACTGATCGAAGAAACCCTGAAGAGACTCAAGCCACCCGCCTGGCCCGAAGCGTTGCTCGGCAGCATCGACAAGCCTCTGGCCGCCAAGGGGCGCACGCTGTTCGTCGAAAACTGCGCCGGGTGCCATGTACCGAGCGTGGCCGAAGTCAACGGTCGACCTGAGCAGAAATTGAAGATGTTGCCGGTGGAAGTCATTGGCACCGACCCGGGTGCCGCCAACAACATCGCCGACCACCGTTTCAACCTGAGCGCGCTCAAGTGGGACTTGGGCGAGCTGGCGAAACTGGACGTCAAACTGCACCCCACACCCAAGGCGCCACTGGACCTGAGCAAGCTCTCGGTCGCCAAAGGGCTGGCCTACGTGACCGCTTTCGTTGAAAACCGCGCGTACCGTGACGCCAATGTCACACCTGAAGAACGCCCGAGCATGGATGGATTTGGCCTGCCGATTGGCGTGCGTGAGCTACGCGCCTACAAAGCGCGACCGCTGGCAGGCGTCTGGGCGACGCCACCCTTTCTGCACAACGGTTCAGTACCGAACCTCTACCAACTGCTCTCGCCGCAGGATGAGCGTGCAACTACCTTCTATAGAGGCACGTTTGAATATGACCCGCAGCACCTGGGTTATCGCACTGAAGCCTTCACCAACGGTTTTGTGTTCGATACGAGCATCACTGGCAACCACAACAGTGGTCACGAATTTCGTGCCGGCGAACGTGGCAATGGGGTCATTGGCCGCTTGCTGCAACCACAAGAGCGCTGGGCGTTACTCGAATACCTGAAGGTGCTGGGTGGCCCCTTGGAATCACAACTGCCATGACCATCGCCTCTGCAAAAAGGACTCGAGCATGTTGATCACTCTTTGGCTGCGCATCGGCGTATTGCTCGGCAAGACCCTGCTGATTTTGTTGGGCCTCGGTTTGCTGGGCTGGGCAGTGGCGACGGCCTGGTTCGCCTGGCATTACAGCGGCCCGGTCTCTGCCAAAGAGCACATTCCGGCCGGTGAAGCGGCAATGACGCAGGACATCATCCAGACCGCCGTGCGCATCGTCGACCAGCATCGCGAAAACACTCGCTACCTGCGTGATGCACATGCCAAGGCTCATGGCTGTGTGAAAGCCGAGGTCCAGGTGCTGGCAGATTTGACGCCTGAACTGCGCCAGGGTGTTTTTGCTGAAGCCGGCAAGACCTGGCAAGCCACCCTGCGACTGTCCAACGGTAACGCCTATCCACAATTCGACAGTGTCCGCGATGCCCGAGGCATGGCGATTAAATTGCTTGATGTGCCGGGGACGCAGTTGCTCAAGGATCAGCAAAGCCGTGGCGAGCAGGATTTCGTGATGTTCAGCCATCCCAACTTCTTCGTCAGCAATGTCGCCGAGTACCGTCAGAACATTGCCGCCCAAGCCGATGGCAAGCAGGTCACGGCATTCTTCCCGAGTTGGGATCCGCGTAGCTGGCAGGTTCGTCACCTGTTCATTGCCTTGGCGACGCTGGCGCCAGCACCGGCCAGCCCGACCCAGTCCACCTACTTCTCCGTCTCACCGTATAAATTCGGTACGGCCAACGCCAAGTTCCGCGTCGCTCCCGATCCGGACAGCTGCCCAACCTACGACTTGCCTGAGCAGAATCAAGCGCTGCCAAACTTCTTGCGCAGTGCACTCAATCAACAGCTGTCGACGGATCGGGTACCGGCGTGTTTTGTCTTGCAGATCCAGCGCCAGGACCCGACCAAGTACATGCCGATCGAAGACACCAGCATCGAATGGCGTGAAAGCGATGCACCGTTCGAAACCGTGGCACGGATCAAGATCCCCGCCCAGGACTTCGACACGCCAGCGCTGAACCTGCAATGCGACAATCAGTCCTTCAATCCCTGGTTTGGCCTGGAAGCTCATCGCCCTATCGGCGGCATCAATCGGCTACGCAAAGCGGTGTACGAAGCGGTCAGTGATTACCGTCACGCACGCAATGCCGAGCAATAGCCCATAAACGAAAAAAGCGACCCGAAGGTCGCTTTTCTATTAGAGGCAATGACTTAACAAAACCCCAGACAGCAAAAAGCCCGCATTAAGCGGGCTTTCTGTGGTGACCTGGCGTTCAGCGTTCCAGATTACCGAATATGGCGCAGCGGACGGGACTCGAACCCGCGACCCCCGGCGTGACAGGCCGGTATTCTAACCGACTGAACTACCGCTGCGCGTAGCGTTGAAAGTAAGTGGTGGGTGATGACGGGATCGAACCGCCGACATTCTGCTTGTAAGGCAGACGCTCTCCCAGCTGAGCTAATCACCCTTTACCTTCGTTGCGGGGCGCATTGTGCCACAAAAATTCATAACGTGCTGATTTAATTAAGAAAATTATTAAAAAAGCTGAATTTCAATGAAACAGTGCACTTCGCGTGGAACTCTTAAAGCAAAAAGCCCGCGTTAGCGGGCTTCCTGTGGTGACCTGGCGTTCAGCGTTCCAGATTACCGAATATGGCGCAGCGGACGGGACTCGAACCCGCGACCCCCGGCGTGACAGGCCGGTATTCTAACCGACTGAACTACCGCTGCGCGTAACACTGAATGCGAATGGTGGGTGATGACGGGATCGAACCGCCGACATTCTGCTTGTAAGGCAGACGCTCTCCCAGCTGAGCTAATCACCCTTCACGTTCGGTGTGGCGCGCATTCTACGGAGCAGTCCTACCTCTGGCAAGTACTTTTTAAAATAATTTTTTCAGGCCTTCCAAAGGCTTAGCTGAGGGTTGGCCTATGGCGCTGCGCGGAGAATAATGCCCCCCTTTGTATAAAGGAGAGACTCACCCCATGTGGTTCAAAAACCTGCTTATCTATCGCCTGACCCAAGATCTGCCTTTTGATGCTGAGGCGTTGGAAACTGCACTGGCCACCAAACTGGCGCGTCCATGTGCAAGCCAGGAGTTGACCACCTACGGTTTCGTCGCGCCGTTTGGCAAAGGCGAAGATGCACCGCTGGTGCATGTCAGCGGAGACTTCCTGCTGATCGCCGCGCGTAAGGAAGAACGCATTCTACCGGGCAGCGTCGTACGTGACGCACTCAAGGAGAAGGTCGAAGAGATCGAAGCCGAGCAGATGCGCAAGGTTTACAAAAAGGAACGGGACCAGATCAAGGATGAAATCATCCAGGCTTTCCTGCCTCGTGCCTTTATCCGTCGCTCGTCGACCTTTGCCGCCATCGCACCGAAACAGGGGCTGATCCTGGTCAACTCCGCGAGCCCGAAACGCGCCGAAGACCTGCTCTCCACCCTGCGTGAAGTGATCGGCACACTGCCGGTACGTCCGCTGACGGTAAAAATGTCCCCGACCGCCACCATGACTGAGTGGGTCACCACCCAGAAAGCCGCCGACGACTTCTTCGTCCTCGACGAATGCGAACTGCGCGACACTCACGAAGACGGCGGCATCGTTCGTTGCAAGCGTCAGGACCTGACCAGCGAAGAAATTCAGTTGCACCTGAGCACTGGCAAAGTGGTCACTCAGCTGTCCCTGGCCTGGCAAGACAAACTGTCTTTCGTCCTCGACGACAAGATGGTGGTCAAGCGCCTGAAGTTCGAAGACCTGCTGCAGGATCAGGCAGAACAGGACGGTGGCGATGAAGCCCTCGGCCAACTGGATGCCAGCTTCACGCTGATGATGCTGACCTTCGGCGAATTCCTTCCGGCGCTGGTTGAAGCCTTGGGTGGCGAAGAGACTCCGCAAGGTATCTAAGCCGTCGTGTGATTCTCAATGTGGGAGCGGGCTTGCTCGCGAAGAGGGACTGACATTCAACGATGATGTTGACTGACACTCCGCCTTCGCAAGCAAGCCCGCTCCCACATTGGAACTGCACTATTTTCGAAGACGAATAACAAGGAACAGGTCATGCGTGCATTGGCAGCACTGAGTCGTTTTGTCGGCAACACTTTCGCTTACTGGGTCTTGATCTTCGCCGTGGTGGCCTTCCTGCAACCCGCGTGGTTCATCGGCTTGAAAGGCGCGATCGTGCCGTTGCTGGGGCTGGTGATGTTCGGCATGGGCCTGACCCTCAAACTTGAAGACTTCGCTGAGGTCGCCCGCCATCCATGGCGCGTGGCACTCGGCGTGGTCGCACACTTCGTAATCATGCCCTGCGTGGCGTGGTTGCTCTGCCAGGCGTTCCACCTGCCGCCAGAAATTGCCGTCGGGGTGATTCTGGTCGGTTGCTGCCCGAGCGGCACCTCGTCGAACGTGATGACCTGGCTGGCCCGCGGTGACCTGGCACTGTCGGTGGCGATCGCCGCCGTCACCACCCTGCTCGCTCCATTGCTGACGCCGGCCCTGATCTGGCTGCTGGCTTCGGCCTGGTTGCCGGTCTCGTTCATGGACCTGTTCTGGTCGATCCTGCAAGTTGTGCTGTTGCCGATCGTGCTCGGTGTGGTCGCCCAGCGCCTGCTGGGTGATCGGGTTCGTCACGCGGTGGAGGTGCTGCCGCTGGTTTCGGTGGTGAGCATCGTGATCATCGTCGCCGCCGTTGTCGCCGCGAGTCAGGCCAAGATTGCCGAATCTGGCCTGCTGATCATGGCCGTGGTGATGCTGCATAACAGCTTCGGCTTCCTGCTGGGTTACTTCACCGGACGCGTGTTCAAGCTGCCGCTGGCGCAACGCAAATCCCTGGCACTGGAAGTCGGTATGCAGAACTCGGGGCTGGGCGCGGCGCTGGCCAGCGCACACTTCTCGCCGCTGGCGGCGGTGCCGAGTGCGCTGTTCAGCGTTTGGCACAACATTTCCGGGGCGTTGCTCTCGACGTATTTCCGCCGGATGAGCGAGAAACAGGACCGCGAACTCGCCACCCAACAAGTAACCGACTGACCCTGAAACTTGATCCCCAGGTTAATAATGGGCACTATAGTGCGCATCGCGAGGACGACCTTGCGGCTCGATCGAGTTACTAATCTGGGGACGACCCCGTCAATCGATGGAGGTTTTCATGCCTTGGATCATTCTGTTTTTCGCGGGTCTGTTTGAAGTCGGCTGGGCCGTTGGCCTGAAATACACCGACGGCTTCAGCCGCCCTCTTCCCACCGTCCTGACTGTCGGCGCCATGGTGATTAGCCTGGGGCTGCTGGGTCTGGCCATGAAGGATCTGCCGCTGGGCACCGCCTACGCCATCTGGACTGGCGTCGGCGCAGTCGGCACGGTCATCGCCGGGATCATCCTGTTTGGGGAATCCATGGCGCTGTTCCGCCTGGCCAGCGTCGCGCTGATCATTGCCGGGTTGGTCGGATTGAAAGTCAGCGCTTAGGCCTCTACCGCCATCGCGAGCAGGCTCGCTCCCACAATTGATCTGTGAACGACACAGAACCAATGTGGGAGCGAGCTTGCTCCGGGCGGCGTTCCGACGATGAGGCCGGCCAAAACATCAACTATCTAACGGTGCCACGCAATTCGCCGACCAACACTTGCAACTGCGCCGGCTGCGCGATCTCAACCGCCACCGCCGGCCCGGCCACCACGGTCACCCGCGACCAGAGTCGGTGGAACAAACCCTTGTTCGGATCGCGACTGAAGAAGCTGCCCCACAACCCTTGCAAGGCCAATGGAATCACCGGCACCGGCGTCTCTTCCAATATCCGCGTCAGCCCGCCCTTGAACTCATTGATCTCGCCATCCGCGGTCAACTTGCCTTCCGGGAAGATGCACACCAGCTCACCGTCCTTCAGGTACTGGGCGATACGTTTGAAAGCCCTTTCGTAAATCTGGATGTCTTCCTGGCGCCCGGCAATCGGAATCGTCCCGGCGGTACGGAAGATGAAGTTCAGTACCGGCAGGTTGTAGATCTTGTAATACATCACAAAGCGAATCGGCCGACGCACCGCGCCGCCAATCAGCAAGGCGTCGACGAACGACACGTGGTTGCAGACCAGCAATGCCGCGCCTTCATCAGGAATCAATTCGAGGTTGCGGTGCTGAACGCGGTACATGGAATGGCTGAGCAGCCAGATCATGAAACGCATGCTGAATTCGGGAACGATGCTGAAGATATAGGCGTTCACACCGATGTTCAGCAGCGACACCACCAGGAACAGCTGGGGAATGGACAGCTTGACGATGCTCAGCAGCACAATCGAGACAATCGCCGAGACCACCATGAACAGAGCGTTGAGGATGTTGTTGGCCGCGATCACCCGCGCCCGCTCGTTTTCGGCGGTGCGCGACTGAATCAATGCGTACAGCGGCACGATGTAGAAACCGCCGAAGATCCCCAGCCCGAGAATATCGAACAGCACCCACCATGTATGGCCAAAACCAAGCACTTCGATCCAGCCATGGCCTTGAATACTTTCCGGAATACCGCCGGAGTGCCACCAGAGCAGCAAGCCAAACACCGTCAGACCAAAGGAGCCAAACGGCACCAGACCGATCTCGACTTTGCGTCCGGAAAGTTTCTCGCAGAGCATCGAACCCAGTGCGATACCGACCGAGAACACCGTCAGAATCAGCGTCACCACGGTCTCGTCGCCGTGCATCCACTCTTTGGCGTAGGCCGGGATCTGCGTCAGGTAAATCGCCCCGACGAACCAGAACCACGAGTTGCCGACAATCGAACGTGAGACTGCGGGCGTTTGCCCCAGGCCCAGACGCAAGGTCGCCCAGGACTGACTGAAGATATTCCAGTTCAGTCGCAATTCAGGAGTGGACGCCGCAGCGCGCGGAATGCCGCGACTGGCGAGATAACCCAGCACCGCGACACCGATGATCGCCGTGGAGACAATCGGTGCGTAGTGACTGGACGACATCATGATCCCGGCACCGATGGTTCCGGCCAGAATCGCCAGGAAGGTGCCCATTTCCACCAGACCGTTACCGCCTACCAGTTCTTCTTCACGCAAGGCCTGCGGCAGGATCGAGTACTTCACCGGGCCGAACAGCGCCGAGTGAGTGCCCATGGCGAACAGTGCCACCAGCATCAGCGACAGGTGATCGAACAGGAAACCGACTGCGCCGACCGCCATGATCGCTATTTCACCGAGCTTGATCAGACGGATCAGCGCGTCCTTGGCGAACTTTTCGCCAAACTGCCCGGCCAGCGCCGAGAACAGAAAGAACGGCAGGATGAACAGCAGCGCACAAAGATTGACCCAGATCGAGCGGTCACCCTCGATCGTCAGCTTGTACAAAATGGCGAGGATCAGCGACTGCTTGAAGATGTTGTCGTTGAACGCCCCGAGGGACTGCGTAACAAAAAACGGCAGAAACCGCCGCTTGCGAAGCAAGGTGAACTGCGAAGGGTGGCTCATCTTCCATGTCCCTGTGTGGCTTGGATGCTCTTATTGGAATGTCGTACAGCGATCCAGGCCACAACCTTACCTAAACTTTGCGAATTATTTCGCTAATCCGGCAATACATGGCGAAACAAACAACTCACCGCGCCAGGCGCCTTGAACGGTGCGCTTGGAAACGATCAGCCACATAATCGCCAGCGCGACGACCAGTACGCAGCCAAAGATGCTGAAAAAGCTCAGGTTCAAGGTACTTGCCAACTTCAAAGTGGCCAGCGAGTAGACGCCCAGCGGGAAGGTAAACCCCCACCAGCCGAGGTTGAAGGGAATCCCGGCACGCAGGTAACGCAGGGTGATCAGTACCGCGATCAACATCCACCACAAACCGAAGCCCCACAGCGTAATCCCGGCGACCAAACCCAGCCCGGCGGCAATTTCACCGATACCCGGCAAACCGTTGGCGGCGAAGATCGCGGGGGCGTCGCTGCCCAGCAGCAACATGCCCAGCGCCCCGGTGCCGATCGGCCCCAGTGCCAGCCAGCTCGACGCCGCCATGTTTTCGTGGGGTAGTTTGTGCAGGGCCATGCGCAACAACAGGATGGTCAGGATGCTGAATGCCACCGGCAGCGAGAATGCCCACAACACATAGCTGGTTACCAACATCACCAGTTGCGAGTGGGCGTCAGCCAGATGCGGTGCAAGCAAACCGCCACTGGCCGCCGCGACTTCCGCGGCCACTACTGGCAGCAGCCAGACAGCGGTCATCTGGTCGATGCTGTGTTCCTGACGGGTAAACATCATGTATGGAATCAATACGCCGCAGGCCAGCGACATGGCGACATCCAGCCACCACAGCACCTCGGCCACGTGCACAACGCCCTCCCCCCAGCGCGGCAGACCGAACAGCAGGAAGCCATTGATGATGGTCGCCAGGCCCATGGGAATGGTGCCGAAAAACATCGAAACCGTGGAGTGGCCAAAAATCCGTCGCGCTTCATCGAAGAAAAACGCCCAGCGTGCGGCATACAACCCGCTGAACAACAGAAACAGGAAAATGTTGAACATCCACAGGCCTTCGGCGAAGGCATGCAGGCCAGGTATCGACACCGGCAATTGGGCGAGTGCCAGGGCCAGAACCCCGGTGCCCATGGTCGCGGCGAACCAGTTGGGGGTGAACTGGCGAATCGCTTCGCGAGGATGCTGCAAATGGCTCAAAGGCCGGTTAACGGGTTTGTTGCTGCTGGGGCATTGCATGGCGAACTCCTGTCCTCGGGTGAGGTGGAACTCATGGTAGAACCAAATAGAATATCTATATAACGGGTAATATCTCTAACTGTTATCTGTTTTGCAGATATAGACATTAAGCACTCCATTCCGTCTCAATCACCAATACTCGCGCCACGCCTTGCGGATGGGCGACGTGTTCGGTGCCAACCGCTGCATAAAAGATGTCACCAACCTCCAACAGCGTAACCTGCTCGACGCCATTCTCCCGATAGCGCATCTGCACCTGACCATCGAGCACGACGAACACTTCCTGGCCGTCGTTGACGTGCCATTTGTAGGGCTGATCGGTCCAGTGCAACCGGGTGGTGATGCCGTTCATGTTGGCGATATCCAGCGCCGCCCAGGCACGGTCACCGGTGAAGGATTTGCTGCGAATGATCTTCATGAGGGTTCAATCCTTCGAATGAGAACAGAGCCAAGGCTAACGCATGAGCGCGAAGACGTCTCGACCCAGCTAGGCCTCGCACAGTTCGGCCTGACGCTGGCGCATCAACCCAAACAAGGCGCCGAGCGAAAGCACGATCAATACCGCGCCATAGCCATCGGTGGTGGCGATCAGGCCGAAGGTCCGGGTCAGGTTGCCTGCCAACAGCGACGGCAGGCAGAACGCCAGGTAACTCAGCACATAGAACGCCGACATCAAACCCGCGCGCTCATGGGGCAAGGCCAGCGGCACCACGCTGCGCAAGGCACCGAGAAAACCGGCGCCAAAACCACTGCCGGCCACCAGGGTCGCGAAGAAGAACAGCGGCAGACTGGCGCTGTGCACGGCCGTCAGAATCAGGGCGATGCCGATCGCTAATAAGCTCGCGCCCAAGCGCAGGACTTTGTCTGCCGGGCGATTGCGCAACGAGAAGATCATCAGTGCGCCGCTGACCGTCAACACGGCCACCAGACTTCCGCCAATCAGGTTCGAGGTCGAACCGGTTGCCGCACGCACCAGCGATGGTGCCAACGACAGGAAGAATCCACCCACTGCCCAGACCGCCACATCCACCGGCAGCGCCAGCCACAGCGCCTGTCGCGCCTGAGGTGGCACATGCAAGGTGGGACGCAGCGACGCCCAGGCGCCGGGTTGCCGACTGACGCTTTCGGGCAGACGCCAAACATACAGCGCTTGCATCAGGAACAGCCCGAACAGAATCCAGTAGGCCAACCGCAACGGTTGCGGCGCGTATTCCGCCAGCAACCCGCTACCCAATGCTCCGCACGCCATGCCCAGCAGCGGTGCGACGCTGTTCACCAGAGGTCCTTGCTGCCGGTCAGTATCGAGCAAGGCTGCGCCGAGTACGCTGGTGGCCATGCCGGTGGCGAAACCCTGAAGCACACGCGCGGCAATCAGCCAGGCCACGCTGTCGGCGTTGATAAACAGCAGCATCGCCAGCATATCCAGCAGTAACGCAGCGAAGATCACCGGTTTGCGCCCCAGATGATCCGACAGCGAGCCGACCGTCAGCAGCGCCGCCAGCAGGCTCAAGGCATACACCCCGAAAATCAGCGTCAGGGTCGCCGGAGAAAACTGCAGCGCCTCCTGGTACAGGTGATAAAGCGGCGTTGGCGCACTGGAAGCGGCGAGAAAACTCAGTAAGGTGATCGCCAGGAACACCAGACTGGAACGGTTTGAGACAGAACTGGACATGGACACACTCCGCAAAAGCTAAGTTTTTGCTTTTGTTTTTGCTTTTGCTTTTGCTTTTGCTTTTGCTTTTGCTTTTGCTTTTGCTTTTGCTTTTGCTTTTGCTTTTGCTTTTGCTTTTGCTTTTGCTTTTGCGGAGTGTGCGACTGGCTTCGACTTAAAGCAAATTCTTTGTGTTAAGGTCTGCTGCATGGCTATTAAAGAAGCGTTACGCCCCGGCGGCCGAAGTGCCCGGGTGCAGGAATCAATTCATTCGGCAGTGCGCGAACTCCTCGAAGAGCAGGAACGTTCAACCGTGACCGTGCCGCAAATCGCCGCCCGCGCTGGCGTTACACCGTCGACGATCTACCGACGTTGGGGCGATTTGTCGGCACTGTTGGCCGACGTCGCGCTGGCACGCATGCGCCCTGACAGCGAACCGGCCAACACTGGCAGCCTGCGTAGCGATCTGCGCGCCTGGGCCGAGCAGTATCTGGACGAAATGAGTTCGGAGCCCGGCCGCAACATGATGCGCGACGTGCAATCGAGCGCCACGCCGGGGTATTGCGTGAGCATTCTCAGCGGGCAGTTGCAGACGATTCTGGATCGTTATCCGGATGAGCCGAAGCCAAGTGTCGACCGACTGATCAACATGGTGGTGGCGCCGACGGTGTTCCGCATCCTGTTCGCATCGGCAGCGCTTGAGGTTGAAGAGTTGCATCGGTTGATCGATATTGCACTGGCCCCGTAGGAGCTGCCGAAGGCTGCGATCTTTGCAATCGTCGCAACCGCAAGATCAAAAGATCGCAGCCTTCGGCAGCTCCTACGGGGGAGATTACGATCTACCGCGAAAACACGGTCTGTATCCACCCTGCGACACCCCGCCACGCCACGACCTTGGTCGACGCTGACTAACCGTGAAGCTCGTGCGAGACTGTCAGACCGGGCTTGCCTCCCGGGTGTCTTTTGCCTGGAGTTCCCATGTCGCTGTCCAGCGGGCTGATTGCCACCGTCGCCCTGGCCTATATGGCCGTCATGTTCGCCATCGCCTTTTACGGCGACCGCCGCCGCGCGCCTCTGCCGCCGCGAATGCGTGCCTGGGTGTACAGTCTGTCGCTGGCGGTCTATTGCACCAGTTGGACATTCTTTGGCGCTGTCGGTCAGGCGGCCGAACAACTCTGGTCGTTTTTGCCGATTTATCTGGGACCGATCCTGCTGCTGGTGTGCGCGCCCTGGGTCCTGCAAAAAATGGTGATGATCAGCAAGCAGGAAAACATCACCTCGATTGCCGACTTTATCGCCGCCCGCTACGGCAAATCACAATCGCTGGCGGTGGTGGTGGCGCTGATCTGTCTGGTGGGCGTGCTGCCCTACATCGCCCTGCAGCTTAAAGGCATCGTCCTCGGGGTAAACCTGTTGATCGGCGCAGGCCCCGACGCCATGGGCACCCGCGCCCAGGACACCGCGCTGATCGTGTCGCTGATTCTGGCGCTGTTCACCATCGTCTTCGGCACCCGCAACCTTGATGCTACGGAACACCACCGAGGCATGGTGCTGGCGATTGCCTTCGAAGCGCTGGTCAAGCTGTTCGCCTTCCTCGCGGTCGGCGCCTTCGTCACTTATGGTTTGTACGACGGTTTCGACGACCTGTTCGATCAGGCCATGCTCGCACCGCGCCTGGAGGAATACTGGAAAGAAACCATCAACTGGCCATCGATGGTGGTGCAGACCGGCGTGGCGATGATGGCGATCATCTGCCTGCCCCGACAGTTCCATGTGACCGTGGTGGAGAACATCGAACCACAGGATTTGCGCCTGGCGAAATGGGTGTTCCCGGCTTATCTGGCACTGGCCGCACTGTTCGTGGTGCCGATTGCGCTGGCCGGGCAAATGATACTGCCAAGCTCGGTACTGCCCGACTCCTTCGTGATCAGCCTGCCACTGGCCCAGGCCCATCCGGCACTGGCGCTGCTGGCGTTTATCGGTGGCGCGTCCGCCGCCACCGGCATGGTCATCGTCGCCAGCGTGGCACTGTCGACCATGGTCTCCAACGACATGCTGCTGCCGTGGTTGCTGCGCCGGAAAAACGCCGAGCGGCCGTTCGAGGTGTTCCGCTATTGGATGCTCTCAGTGCGGCGGGTGAGCATCGTGGCGATTCTGCTGCTGGCCTATGTTTCCTATCGCCTGCTCGGTTCGACCGCCAGTCTGGCCACCATCGGGCAGATCGCTTTCGCCGCCGTGACCCAACTGGCGCCGGCAATGCTCGGCGCGCTGTACTGGAAACAGGCTAACCGCCGCGGGGTGTTCGCCGGTCTCGCCGCCGGGACGTTCCTCTGGTTCTACACTTTGATTCTGCCGATCGCCGCCAACAGCCTGGGCTGGTCGCTGCACAGCTTCCCGGGGCTGGGCTGGCTGCACGGCAATCCGCTGAACCTGCCGATTACCCCGCTGACCCAGGGCGTGGTGCTGTCGCTGGCCGGTAACTTCACCTTGTTCGCCTGGGTTTCGGTGCTGTCCCGTACACGGGTCTCGGAACACTGGCAGGCCGGGCGTTTCATTGGTCAGGAGATCAGCGCACGACCGAGCGCCCGTTCGATGCTGGCGGTGCAAATCGACGATCTGCTGCAACTCGCGGCGCGTTTTGTCGGCGAAGAACGGGCACAGCAGAGCTTCATCCGCTTCGCCTATCGTCAGGGCAAAGGCTTCAACCCGAATCAGAATGCCGACGGTGAATGGATCGCTCACACCGAGCGTTTGCTCGCCGGTGTACTGGGCGCTTCATCGACCCGTGCAGTAGTAAAAGCGGCCATTGAAGGTCGGGAAATGCAGCTCGAGGACGTGGTGCGAATCGCCGACGAAGCCTCGGAAGTTCTGCAATTCAACCGTGCCTTGCTGCAGGGCGCGATCGAGAACATCACCCAAGGCATCAGCGTGGTCGACCAGTCGCTCAAACTGGTGGCCTGGAATCGTCGCTACCTGGAACTGTTCAACTACCCGGACGGCTTGATCAGCGTCGGCCGGCCGATTGCCGACATCATTCGCTACAACGCCGAACGTGGTCTGTGCGGCCCCGGCGAAGCGGAAGTCCACGTTGCCCGGCGTCTGCACTGGATGCGTCAGGGGCGCGCTCACACCTCGGAGCGGTTGTTCCCCAACGGTCGGGTGATCGAGCTGATCGGCAATCCAATGCCGGGTGGCGGGTTTGTCATGAGTTTCACCGACATCACCGCGTTCCGCGAGGCCGAGCAGGCGCTGACCGAGGCCAACGAGGGCCTGGAGCGGCGCGTCACCGAGCGCACCCATGAACTGTCGCAACTGAACGTCGCGCTGACCGAAGCCAAAGGTACCGCCGAGTCAGCCAACCAGTCGAAAACCCGTTTCCTCGCGGCGGTCAGTCACGACCTGATGCAGCCTTTGAACGCCGCACGACTGTTCTCGGCCGCCCTCTCCCACCGGGACGACGACCTCTCCAGCGAGGCCCGGCAACTGGTGCAGCATCTGGACAGTTCATTGCGCTCGGCCGAGGACTTGATCAGCGACCTGCTCGACATCTCGCGCCTGGAAAACGGCAAGATCAATCCGGATCGCAAACCGTTTGTGCTCAACGATTTGTTCGACGCCCTCGGCGCCGAATTCAAGGCTTTGGCGCAGGAGCAAGGGCTGAAATTTCGCCTTCGTGGCAGTCGCTTGCGGGTCGACAGCGATATCAAACTGCTGCGACGGATTCTGCAAAACTTCCTGACCAACGCCTTCCGCTACGCCAAAGGCCCGGTGCTGCTGGGTGCGCGGCGCAGGGGCGATCACCTGTGCCTGGAGGTCTGGGACCGAGGCCCGGGGATTCCGGAAGACAAGCGCCAAGTGATTTTCGAAGAGTTCAAGCGCCTCGACAGCCACCAGACCCGCGCCGAAAAAGGCCTGGGCCTGGGCCTGGCGATTGCCGACGGCTTGTGCCGTGTGCTCGGCCATCAACTGCAAGTGCGTTCCTGGCCAGGCAAAGGCAGCGTGTTCAGCGTCAGCGTGCCACTGGCCCACGCGCAAACCAGCGCGCCGAGTAAAATTGCCAAGCTCAATGGCCGACTACCGACAGGCGCGCAGGTGCTGTGTATCGATAACGAAGACAGCATTCTGATTGGCATGAACAGCCTGCTCTCGCGCTGGGGGTGTCAGGTGTATACCGCACGCAATCGCGATGAGTGTGCGGCACTGCTCAGCGACGGCATGCGCCCACAACTGGCGCTGGTCGATTACCACCTCGACAATGGCGAAACCGGCACCGAGTTGATGGCCTGGCTACGCACCCAACTGGGTAAGCCGGTGCCAGGTGTGGTGATCAGTGCTGACGGGCGACCGGAGATGGTTGCCCAGGTGCATGCTGCGGGTCTGGAATACCTGCCGAAACCGGTGAAACCGGCGGCATTGCGGGCGTTGTTGAGTCGGCATTTGCCGTTGTAATGAAGACGAGATCGCAGCCTGCGGCAGCTCCTACGCCACCTGATTCAGATTTGTAGGAGCTGCCGCAGGCTGCGATCTTTTGATTTATTCCGGCAACTCGACCAACCCATCGACATCGGTCATCGCCCGCTCCAGCAGATCCGCCGGCAAGCTTTTGCTGGCCCGTGCGCCGAGCAATTTGAGCTGCTCGCTGCGGCTGACCAGATTGCCGCGGCCTTCCGTCAGCTTGTTACGTGCGGCGCTGTAGGCTTTGTCCAACTGCTGCAAGCGACTGCCGACCTCGTCCAGATCCTGAATAAACAGCACGAACTTGTCGTACAGCCAACCCGCGCGCTCGGCGATTTCCCGGGCGTTCTGGCTCTGACGCTCCTGCTTCCACAGGCTGTCGATGACGCGCAACGTGGCCAGTAAGGTGGTCGGACTGACGATGACGATATGGCGATCGAAGGCTTCCTGAAACAGATTCGGCTCAGCCTGCAATGCTGCGGAAAAAGCTGCCTCGATGGGCACGAAGAGCAACACGAAATCCAGGCTGTGCAGACCGTCCAGCCGCTTATAGTCCTTATCGGACAGGCCTTTGACGTGATTACGCAGCGACAGAACATGTTGTTTCAGCGCCGCTTGGCCAATCGCGTCGTCGTCAGCCGCCACGTATTGCTGATAGGCCGTCAGGCTGACTTTGGAGTCGACCACCACCTGCTTGTCGCCCGGTAGGTAAATCAGCACGTCGGGCTGGAAGCGCTCGCCATCCGGCCCCTTGAGGCTGACTTGAGTCTGGTACTCGCGCCCCTTCTCCAGACCCGCGTGTTCCAGCACTCGCTCGAGAATCAACTCGCCCCAATTGCCCTGGGTTTTCTGTCCCTTGAGCGCTCGCGTGAGGTTGGTCGCCTCGTCGCTCAGGCGCAGGTTCAGTTGTTGCAGACGCTCCAGCTCCTTTGCCAGCGAGAAGCGCTCGCGGGCTTCAGCCTGATAGCTTTCCTCGACGCGTTTCTCGAAGGATTGAATGCGTTCTTTCAACGGGTCGAGCAACTGCCCCAAACGCTGCTGGCTGGTTTCGGCAAAGCGCTGCTCGCGCTCATCGAAAATCTTCCCGGCCAGCTCGGCAAACTGCGCCCGCAGCTCGTCCCGCGAGCCTTGCAGGTCGCTCAGGCGCTGCTGATGGCTTTCTTGCTGCTCACGCAGCTCGGCATTCAGTGACGCAGCCTGAGCGTCCAGCCGCCGCAACTCGGTTTCTTTACTGCTGCGTTCAAGGTTCCAGGCATGGGCCGCGTCACGGGCGTTGTCGCGCTCGATCTGCAACAGCTCGACTTCACGGCGCACAGCAGCCAGATCGGCTTGCTTGGCGGCGTTGGCCTGGCTCAGATCACTGATTTCATCGCGGCAGGCATCGAGTTGCGCATTAAGACCGTCCTGCGCCAATTGCGCAGTACTCAAGCGCTCTTCAAGCAGCGAGAGCTCGGACTGCCCGGTGCTCAGGCGCCGCTGCAGTTGCCACGCCAACACCAACAACGGCAGCGCAGCACCCGCCAGGCCGAGCAATACACTGGTCAAGTCCATAGCCATGACGACTCCTGCCATTGAATTAAAGCTCGAAGGTTAACCAAGCCATCAGGGCTTGGACAGCTCAGTCTTCGATCTGACCTAGTTCCCGCTGGGCGCGCCGGTCGCCGGCACGCGCGGCCTGGCGCAGCAGGTCCTGGCCAATACGACGATCGCGGGCATTACCGCATTCGCGGCACATCAATTGCCCCAGACGACTTTGCGCAGCCACTACCCCTTCACGGGCAGGAGCCTTGAGCAAACGCCCGGCGAAATGTTTGACGTTGGAGTTATTGTCCAGGCGAGGACTGTCGAGAAGCCATTCGGCGACTCGCATCGAAAAACGCTTGGGAGGAGTAACACCCGAGGGTGCAGAGGTAACGGAGGTTGATACTGAGCGAAACTTCATAAAGCACTGTGGGACAGATCGGAAGGCGCGCCACTCTACTCTTTTTTTCGTACGGGTAAAGTCGAAAAAAAGCCGGTACGCCCGTCCTAGAGCAAGCGCTCGGGACAATCCACAGAAGCTGTGGATAACTCAGTGGACAACCCTCTTTGAACTCGCCAGAAGCCCTGTGGAATGGGGCCCGCAGTCAAACTGACGATTTTTTCACCAGTAAAAAAAAGCGATGTTTTTCATTGACTTAAATTTCCACTACAGGCACCCACTGCGCTTGAAGGTGAAATGACAGGCGGGTGACAGCCCGCGCAACTAATGTGCACAAGTACCTTTGGGGTGGTTATATCGCCGCCCTTTTTTTGTGCGTTTTGTAGGAAATCAGTAGCAACCAGCCTCACTGCACCTGCGTTTCAAGGGAGATGATGGCTGACGCCGCCGGGCACTTAGCGACCCAATTGTGTGCTTTACTGTTGCCGCGATGTTTTACCCGCGACTGCAGATGCTCCAGGTACGGCAAATTCCCGCCTGCGAGCAGAGCGGTTCAAGCATGTGCAAAAGTTTTTTCGCCTAACACACTTCCTTTCTTGAATTCAATCCGTTAGTATCCGCGGCGTTAGTACCAAGCTGAAAGTCAATTCTGGTCGAACAACTCCTGCGGTATACCTTCCTTAAAGAGAAGCCTCTACCGACATCACGGGATCGACCACCTCGATGGTTTCCAGGTAACGCTTGCGACAACACTGCCTTTGAATCGAATGCAAAGGGTGTTGCGAAGCTCACTTACTCTGACCGAACCAACCTGCAAATTGATCAGGATCTTCACCCCGGGCCCAGAACCTTTGCCCTTGATGTGCTGCCTGCCCTCCTAAGTACCTACCTGCCGGCCCAAGCGCGCAAAAATCATAGCGCTTCAACTGGCTGCTTTGTTCCAGTCAGGTTCTTCGTTCGATCAATGGTGATCAACGTTACTGGAACGTTTTAACGTTGCACGGTTCTTATCCGTGTCATTTGTAGGAACACCCAATAACCATGTCTACTCAAATCCATACTCAGGATGCCATTCGCACCCTAACCAACGCTTTTGCACCAATGAACTGCCTGATCATGGCTGCTCGCAAAGGCTGCTTCAGCTTCACTCTGGTCAACGAACACGGCATCGCTCGTCACAGCGAACGCCTGTACCCCGATCAATACTCCAGCGCCGAACCGCTGCAGGCCGTGATCGAGCGTACCCGTCAGGCACTGGTTGCCTGAAACGCCAGAAAAGCTGAAAACCTCAAGAGCCCTGCCCAAAAAGCAGGGCTTTTTATTGCCTGATATTTCTCCATTCGTTGCACCGGCTTAAGCACCAAGCGATATAACGGTTATAACTCGATGCCGGAAATATTTTAAAAACAGTCCTTTACGGCAGGAATATGACACTACACTTCAACTCAAGCGGCTTGATCCGCTTTCGGCGATCCTGAACCGATCCAGCGCTGCCAAGCTCCCTTTCAGGAATCGCCCCCACTTCAAGTTTCGAGGGCTTTATGGGTATCGCCGCCAGCGAACTGTGCCGTTATGTGATCCGTCCGACATTGATCTACCTCGGGCGCCACAGCACGACAGCCGAATCCCTGCTATTGGGCGTTGCTGCCAGTCAGTCCGCTCTCGGTTCCGCCCTGCATGACCGCCGCGGGCATGGCCTGTACCGGATTGCCGAACCTCGCCACCAGGCGCTTTGGGACCACTACCTGGCGCTGGACCCGGAACGCGCGAGCCTGGTTCGGGGCCTCGCCAGTCAGCATGCATTTCTCAGCGGCCCGCACCTGGAACTGACCGTCAACCTGCGCTACGCCACCGCCATCGCCTGGCTATTAATAGAAGAACAAAACACCCCGCTCCCCGAGGCTGATGACCTGCTGGGTATGGCCCGAATCTGGCGCCAGACCTTCCAGCCGCAAGGTCGTCTTCGCGACTTCACCTGTGCCTGGCAAACCTGTGTGTCACCTCTGAATCAGATCGCCTGTTAACCGCGCAATTTGCAAGATCGCGCATATAGACGCGAACCTGGTCTGATTGTCCTACAAAAGCGCTCTATCTCAAGCCATACAGCCTATGGCGCTGGAACGAAAATGTTGGTAATTTTCGCCCCGGTGATCACCAGGAGTTCTAATAATGAAAAAAGTAATGCTCAAAACCACCCTTAGCCTCGCCGTTGCCTTGGCATCCACCCAGATCTTCGCAAGTGGCTTTGCCCTCAACGAACAGAGCATCAGTGGGATGGGGACTGGTTATGCGGGACGCTCTTCATCTGCCGATGATGCAAGTACTGTATTTGGCAACCCTGCCGGCATGTCGCGTATCAAGCGCCAGGAAGTCACTGGCGGGCTGGCAGCCATCGATGCTTCGAGCGATATCAAAGACGCCCAGGGCGCCCATCCGGGTACCAACAAGGGCGACATGGTGCCATTCACAGCCGTTCCGATGGGCTATTACGTCAAGCCGATTGATGATCACTGGGCATTCGGCCTCGGTGTCTATGCACCTTTTGGTCTGATTACCAACTATGAAAGTGGCTTCCAGGGTGGCGGCTTCGGCAGCAAGAGTGAAGTCAAGGTTGTAACCTTCCAACCTACCGTCAGCTACGCCTTTAACGACATCGTATCGATCGGTTTCGGCCCGACCATTAACCGCATAGGCGGCACTCTCGAGTCGGATGTACCTCTTTTTGGCGATACCCACGTCAAAATCAAAGGGGACGATACCGCTCTGGGCTACAACTTCGGGGTCCTGGTACAAGCCACCGACACAACTCGCGTCGGCCTGACCTATCACTCGAAAGTGAAATACAATCTCGAAGGTCACACCGATATCACCGCAGGCGCAAATGCTCCTTCCGCCTTCCTGCAAAGCAATCGGTACGATGCTTCGCTGAAAATCGAAACACCTGAATCGGTCGACTTTTCCGTGACACAACAGCTGACGGATGCGTGGACCCTGTATGCAGGTTCCACCTGGACTCGCTGGAGCCGTCTGAAAAACATCACCGTCAACAACGATGGTGTAACTGCGGCACAAGGCGGTGCATTGTCCCCTGCCCTGTTCGGCACGATCACCGAAGAGCAGAACTGGCGCAATACCTGGGCCTACGCCATCGGTACTTCCTACCAGCTGAACAAGCAGTGGGTATTGCGCACTGGTCTGACCTTCGACCAGTCGCCTACCAACAATACTGACCGTTCCCCACGTATTCCTACGGGTGACCGCACGGTCTTCAGCCTTGGCGCTGGCTACAACGTCACCGATGATCTGACTATCGACGTCGCCTACTCCTACCTCAAGGAAAAAGCTGTCACGGTGAATAACTCCAATCAGGTAGACAGTTACAGAGCCAAGTACGAAAACAGCGCCAATGGTTTTGGTGTCGGCGCGACCTACCGCTTCTGATTCACGGCGAGCCCGAACAGCTCACCCGCTGAATTGAAAAAGCCCCGCACTCTTGTACAGAGGCGGGGCTTTTTAGTGGACGCTCAGCAGGTCCCCATACCCAACTGCATCAGTGCCAGACCACCCTGATGCCAGCCCCACCAGGCCAGCGCCAACAACAGCGCGCCAGCACCGGCTGCGGCGAACCATGCTCCGACATTGTTCATGCCGCACTCGCCTGCACTTGCAACCGCGCCACCGGGCGCTCGCGCACGGGCCAGTTCAAGGCTGCCGCCAACAGACTCAGAAGAATCGCCACTTGCCAGATCAAGTCATAGTTTCCTGTTCGATCGTAAACCACCCCACCCAACCAGCCTCCGAGGAACGAGCCCAACTGGTGAAAGAGGAAAACGATACCACCGAGCATAGAGAGGTTTCGCACACCAAACAGCGTCGCTACCGTGCCGTTGGTCAAAGGCACCGTCGATAACCAGAGAAACCCCATGGCCATGCCGAACAGATAAGCCGTGGTTTGCGTCACGGGAACCCAGATGAACAGACCGATCACCACCGCACGCAGCAAGTAGAGACCAGTCAAAAGACGCGGTTTGGACATGCGCCCGCCGAGCCAGCCTGCGGTGTAAGTACCGAAGATATTGAACAGGCCAATCAACGCCAGCACCGTGGTGCCGACGCTGGCGGGCAGATGCTGATCGACCAGATAGGCCGGCAAATGCACGCCGATAAACACCACTTGGAAACCACAGACAAAAAAGCCGAACGCCAGCAGCCAGAAACCTGAGTGCGAACACGCCTCGCGCAGGGCTTCGGACAGGGTCTGCTCATGACCGAGCACTGGCAGCGGTTTGTCCTTGAGCATGCTGACCAGCGGCACAATCAGCGCCACCAGCATTCCCAGCACCAGAAGCGCGGTCGACCAACCGAGCCAGCCGATCAACCCCAGCGTGCCAGGCAACATGGCGAACTGGCCAAAGGAGCCAGCAGCACTGGCGATGCCCATGCCCATGCTGCGTTTCTCCGGTGGCACGGCACGTCCCACCACGCCAAGAATCACCGAGAACGAGGTACCGGACAGACCGATGCCGATCAACAGCCCGGCACTCAACGACAGCGACCAGGCCGAATCGGACAAGCCCATGAACACCAGCCCCACGGCGTACAGCACGCCACCGACCAGCACCACTTTCGCCGCGCCGAAGCGATCCGCCAAGGCACCCGTGAATGGCTGAGCCAGCCCCCAGATCAGGTTTTGCAGGGCGATGGCAAAGGCGAACACTTCACGCCCCCAGCCGAACTGCGCACTCATCGGCGGCAGAAACAGCCCGAAGCCATGTCGCACGCCAAGCGACAACGCAAGAATCAGTGCGCTCCCAAGTAGAACCCAACCGCTGGTACGCCACATCGATGTCATTCTTATTCTCCGTAGCGGGTATATACCCGCTTAAGTTCAGGCTTATGTTTGGAAAGGCCCGCCGCCTCAGGCGAGTTCATCCAGCAAGGCCAGCAAGGTTGCGCGCTTCTCCGCGCCCAGACGATCAATCAGCCGCTGTTGCGCCGCTTCCCAGGCCGGTAAGGCCGCTGCCAGGCGTTCGCGCCCGGCTTCGGTCAGCTGCACGATGCGATTGCGCTGGTCTTCACCCTCAACCATCATCACCAGCCCCTCCCCCTCCAACACCCGTAGATTGCGCCCCAGGGTACTGCGATCCAGGCCCATGGCTTCCGCCAGGGTCGAAATACTCGGTTGATCGAGACGCTGCAAATTGCACAGCAAGGAATACTGCGCAACGTTGATCCCGAAGCCGTCGAGGGCGCCGTCGTAGTGCCTGCTGACGCCACGAGCGGCGCGACGCAGGTTGGTGCATAAACATTGAGAGGCTAGCATGGTGCGTGTATATACCCGCGGTTAACCGAAAGCAAGTTTGATTATCAAACAACTGTAGGAGCTGCCGAAGGCTGCGATCTCTTGATTCTCAAAACAAAAAGATCGCAGCCTCCGGCAGCTCCTACGCAATCCCTTTAGATCAGCGCCATCCCAATCAACACTGCCACTTCCAGCAGCTCCAGCAACGCCCCTGCCGTATCGCCGGTGGTCCCACCCAGACGCTGCAGCATCACCTGCCGCAGCCAGAAGAACATCAGTGCCGCCAACACCAGCGCAACCACACCGCTCCAGCCACCCATCAGCACGCAGACCAGCGCACTGAGCAACAACACCTGCTGACCGGCCTTGCGCGGCAGATGATCGGCCAGTGCCTGTCCCAGGCCGCCGGCACGCACATACGGCGTGTTCAGAAACAACCCGAGCAACGCACTGCGGCCGATCACCGGTGCGAGGATCAAACCGACTATCGAGTGCTGATCGATCAACGCCAGTAACGCCGTGAACTTGAGCAACAGCACCAACACCAATGTCACCACCGCGATCGGCCCACTGCGCGGGTCTTTCATGATGATCAATGTACGTTCGCGATCGCCAAAACCGCCGAGCCAGGCATCGGCGCTGTCGGCCAGACCGTCGAGGTGCAAACCACCGCTGAGCACCACCCAGGCACTCAACAGCAATGCCGCATGCAGCAACGCTGGCGCACCGAGCAGCAGCCAGTTCAGCGCCCACAACAGCCCACCAAACAGCAGCCCCACCAACGGATAGAACAGCAGCGAGCGCCCAAGCTCTTGAGGCGCTGGCATACCCGGCAGACGAATCGGCAAGCTGCTCAAAAATTGCAGGGCGATCCAGAATGGCAGCATGTTCAGCCCTCCTCCCTGAGCACGGCATCCGCCTCGACGCGCAACGAAAACAGCGCGCCATGACCGACTTCAACGTTGAGCAACTGTTCACGCGGCAATCCACGCGCGCGGGCCAGCAACAAACGCATCACCCCGCCATGACTGATCAGCAGCACTCGCTCGCCGGCGTAGGCCTGATGCAAGCGCTCGACGGCCGCCAGCACCCGCACGGAAAACACGGTCACCGGCTCACCCTCCGGAGGCGTGAATCCGTAAGGGTCAGCCCAAAACGCTCCTAACGCTTCGGCGTCGGTTTCCATCAACGCTGCTGCACTCAGCCCTTCCCAGGCGCCGAAGTGCAGCTCTTGCAGGTTTTTATCCAGCTCGACCGGCAAGCCCAACCGCTCGGCCAGTTCCTCGGCGAAGCGCGCACAACGTTGCAGCGGCGAGCTGACCAAGCGATCCCACGGACCTTGGTCAATCACCGCCGCGCGCATCTGTTCCCAACCTTTGGCGGTCAGCGCGTCATCCAGGCTACCGCGCAAACCGCCCCCGAGTTCGGTTTCGCCGTGGCGCAGCAAATCCAGACGCAATGTCATGCCGGGCGATCGGCAACGGCCGCTTCAGCGAAAGTCGCCATTTGCCCGTGCAGGTCACAGGCCAGACGCAGCAACGGCACCGCCAGCGCCGCACCACTGCCCTCACCGAGTCGCAGGCCAAGATCCAGCAAAGGCTCGGCATTCAAGGTTTCCAGAACATGCCGATGACCCGGCTCCGCCCCGCGATGGCCGAACAGCAGCCACTCGCGGCACGCTGGATTCAGGCGCACTGCGACCAACGCTGCAACGCTGCAAATAAAGCCGTCGACCAGCACCGCCAAACCTTCCTGAGCGCAGGCCAGATACGCGCCGACCAATGCAGCGATTTCAAAACCACCGAGATTGAACAACGCCTGTAACACGTCACCGCGCTGAGCGGCATGCAACGTCAGAGCGCGTTCAATCACCTGGGCTTTATGGCTGACACCTGCCGCGTCCAGACCGGTGCCCGGCCCGGTCAGATGCGCCACCGGGCAATCGAGCAGTGCACAGGCCACGGCGCTGGCGGCGGTGGTATTGCCAATGCCCATCTCGCCGCCGATGAACAGCTCGGAACCCTCAGCAATCGCCCGCAACACACTGTCGCGGCCGGCCTGCAAGGCCTGCTCGCCCTGAGCTTGCGTCATTGCCGGGCCATGCACGAAGTTTGCAGTGCCCGGACCGATATGCAAATGACGTACGCCCCGCAGATTCAACGAAGGCGTGACAGTACCGAGGTCGACCACTTCCAGCCGCGCCTCAAGCTGCCGCGCCAACACACTGATCGCCGCGCCACCGCTGACAAAGTTGTGCAGCATCTGCCCGGTGACTTCCTGCGGGAACGCCGAAACACCTTCGGCGACCACCCCGTGATCACCGGCGAAAATCGCAATCCACAACTGATTCAGGCTCGGTTTGACCCGGCCTTGCAGCCCCGCCAATTGCACCGCCGCCGACTCCAGCTGCCCGAGAGAGCCTGCCGGTTTGGTCAGTTGCTGCTGCCGGGCCGCCGCTTGTTCATGGGCTTGCGCGTTGATCGGTTTGCACGGGTTCAGCCACCAGGAGTGAGTCATAACGCAGTTCCTTTCAAAGTCAGGGGCAGGCCGGCGACGGTCAATACGACACGCTGACAGCGCTCAGCCAGGGCTTGATGCAACCAACCGGCTTCATCGACATAGCGGCGAGTCAATTCGCCCAGCGGCACGACACCCAGACCGGTCTCGTTGCTGACAAAAACAATTTCCCCCGGCAGTGACGCCAGGCAATCCAACAGGGCTTCACGTTCATGTGCCAGACGTCCAGGATCTTCAAGCATCAACAGATTGGTCAGCCACAAGGTCAAACAATCCACTAGTAGGCAACGCTCGGCGCTGGCGGTTTCGCGCAGCACCCGGGCCAGTTCCAGTGGTTCTTCAATGAGCGCCCATTCAGGCGGACGACGCTCGCGGTGATGAGCCACACGGGCATTCATTTCGCCGTCCAGTGGCTGGCTGGTGGCGATGTACGTCACCGCCAGGCCGCTTTCGCTGGCAAGCTTTTCAGCCAGACGGCTTTTACCGGAACGGGCGCCGCCGAGGATCAGTTGCAACATGGTCATAAACCTTCAATTTAGCGGTGTAGTCACTTCAGTCTTCGCGAGCAAGCCCGCTCCCACACTGGATCGCATTCGTGCACACCTTCTGTGCTCACTGGAGATTTAATGTGGGAGAGGGCTTGCTCGCGAAGAGGCCATAACAGTGACCTATAACCCACAGAGTTCACGCAACAGCCCGGTATCCAAATGCTTCTCCACCAAATCCGCCAACCGCTCGATATCGCGCTCGCGCAAGGCGTGGTAATCGACTTCTTGCACGTTCTGCAAACCGGCCCAGCGCAACAACGCACTGCACGCGGCCGGGGATTCGAACAGGCCGTGCAAGTACGTGCCGAGCACCTGTCCATCAGCACTTTGTGCGCCGTCGCTACGACCGTCATCCAGCAGTACCGCGGCCTGCTCCAGAGCAACACCAGTGGTGACCCCGGCGTGAATTTCATAACCACTGACTTCGGCATTTTCCAGGGCCAGACGTCCGCGCACATTGCGTAGTTGTTTCTCTTCTTCGAGCACGGTTTCGAACGCCAGCAAACCAAGACCGGCACTGGAGCCCGCCGCACCTTCCAGCCCCAGCGGGTCATGCAATTGCTCGCCGAGCATTTGCAGACCACCGCAGATGCCGAGCAACTTGCCGCCGTAACGCAAGTGACGGGTGATGGCCGTGTCCCAGCCGTTGGCGCGCAGATAGACCAGGTCACTGCGCACACTTTTCGAGCCCGGCAGGATAATCAGGTCAGCAGGCGGAATCGGCTGACCCGGCCCGATGAATTGCAGATCGACCTGCGGATGCAGGCGCAGTGGATCGAAGTCGGTGTGGTTGCTGATACACGGCAGCACCGGCACCACCACTTTGAGCACCTGCTCGGCCTTATCGGTCTGGCGCTGATCGATGCCGTCTTCGGCTTCCAGGTGCAGGTCCATGACATACGGCAGCACGCCGATTACCGGTTTGCCGGTACGTTCCTCCAGCCAGTCGAGGCCCGGTTGCAGCAAGGCGATGTCGCCGCGAAAACGGTTGATGATGAAGCCTTTGACCCGCGCCTGCTCAGTGGCTGACAGCAGTTCCAGCGTGCCCACCAAGTGCGCGAATACCCCGCCGCGATTGATGTCGGCGATCAGCACTACCGGACAATCCACGGCTTCGGCGAAGCCCATGTTGGCAATGTCACCGGCGCGCAAATTGATCTCGGCGGGTGAACCCGCGCCTTCGACCATCACCAGCGGATAGGCGGCACTCAAGCGTTCATGGGAGGCCAACACCGCTTGCATCGCGATGGCTTTGTAGTCGTGATAGGCCACCGCGTTCATGGTGGTCACGGCGCGTCCGTGAATGATCACTTGCGCGCCGGTATCGCTGTTGGGTTTGAGCAGCACCGGGTTCATGTCGGTGTGCGGCTCAAGGTTGGCCGCTTGGGCCTGCACTGCTTGAGCGCGACCGATTTCGCCGCCGTCAGCGGTCACCGCGCTGTTGAGTGCCATGTTCTGCGGCTTGAACGGCACGACGCTGACGCCCTGACGGGTCAGCCAGCGGCATAACGCGGTTACCAGGGTACTTTTGCCGGCGTCCGAGGTGGTGCCTTGCACCATCAGCGTGGTCATGGGGTTTCCTTGGCGTAGGCTTCGAAAGCGTGCTCGAGACGCAGCCAATCGGCTTCATCGGCAGGCAAACCAAAACGCAGGCTGCTGTTATGGGTGAACAGCCGCAGCAAGATGCCCTGCCGGGCCATGAATTCATGCAGGTGTTCAGCACGCTCGGTGATCAACCACTGAAACAGGGCACAACCACCTTGTGGCTTGAAGCCGTGGCGCTCGAGGACTTCAGCCAGACGCTGACTTGCTTCTTCACTGCGCAAGCGTTGGCGCACGTGCCCTTGGGTGTCACGCAAACAGACCTGACCCAATACCCGAGTCGGTCCGCTGACCGCCCAAGGCCCGACCTGTTCGGCAAGCAGCTTGAGCAACTTGCGCTCAGCCAGCACGAAGCCCAATCGCACCCCGGCCAGACCGAAAAATTTGCCGAACGAACGCAAGACGATCAAACCAACCTGATTCGCATACGACGACAGGCTTAACTGCGGGGTGTTGTCCATGAACGCTTCGTCGACCACCAACCAGCCGCCGCGCTGTGCCAGTCGAGCATGCCAATCGAGCAAGCGTTCCGGGGTCAGGCTCAGGCCCGTGGGATTGTTCGGGTTAACCACCACCAGCACGTCGAGGCTATCGAGAAAGAAGTCGACTTCCTGCTCCAGCACTTCACGCACGATATAGCCGTTGCGACGCCAAGCCTCGGCATGCTCGGCATAACACGGTGAGAGCACGCCGACTTTGCCGGCGCGACGCAGGCGTGGCAACAACTGGATGGCCGCCTGCGAGCCGGCGACCGGCAACACCTGTGTGGCGCCGTAGTATTCGCGTGCGGCCTGCTCCAGGCCGTCATCGGTTTCCGGCAAGCGCGCCCAGGCTCGCAACGGGATGTTCGGGATCGCCCACGGCCAAGGTGCCAGACCACTGGACAGGTCGAGCCAATCGGCTTCGGCGATGCCGTAGTGCAACGCCGCCTTGCGCAAACGGCCGCCGTGCTCAAGCATAAAACTCGGCTCCCACACAGAGAATCAGCAGCCACAACCATACCCCGCGCTGAACCAATTGCCAGCCGCGGTCGATGGAGTTGGCGTCTGCTGGCACACCTTCACCCAACTGTGGACGCTGATGCAGTTCACCGTGATAGATCGCCGCGCCGCCCAACTCGACCCCAAGGGCGCCAGCGCCCGCGGCCATCACCGGCCCGGCATTCGGGCTATCCCAGGTCGGCCCCTGGGTGCGCCAGCATTTGAGTGCCAGGCGGGTTTTGCCCAGCAGCGCGTAGGTCAAAGCCACCAGACGCGCCGGGATGTAGTTGAGCACGTCGTCGATTTTCGCCGCCGCCCAGCCGAAACGTTCAAAGCGTTCGTTGCGATAACCCCACATGGCGTCCAAGGTATTGCTCAGACGATAGAGCACCACCCCCGGCGCCCCCGCGACGGCAAACCAGAACAGCGCGGCGAATACTGCATCGCTGCCGTTTTCCAGAACTGATTCGGTGGCGGCGCGGGCCACTTCGGTGGAGTCCAGCTCACTGGTCTGACGGCTGACCAGATAGCCGACACGCTTGCGTGCTTCTTCCAGATCATCGCTGCGCAGGGCCTGAGCCACTGGCTCGACATGTTCGCCGAGACTGCGCAGGCCAAGGGCGCAATACAACGCCAGGATCTCGACGATCCAGCCGATATAGGGCAGCCAGGAAAACGCCGTCACCAACAGGGTCAGCGGCAGCACCGCCATCACCCAGGCGGTGACGCCGTGACTGCGCCAGCCACGGCCGGCGGAGTTGAAACGTTGCTCGATACGATCGGCAAAACGGCCGAACGCCACCAGCGGATGCCAGCGCTTGGGCTCGCCCAGCAGCGCATCCAGCGCTACCCCGGCGACACTCAGCAACGCCACACTCATTGACTCACTCCCCAAAAATTTTCGTACAGCAGTTCATTCAGCGGACGCGCCTGCGCCCAGCCTTCAAGAACCAGCATCGGCGCCGGGTAAAATTCCTTTACCGGTCCCAGACACAACACCGCCAATGGTTTGGCCCCCGGCGGCAGGCCGAGCAGATCCGCCAATGCCTGCGGTTCGAACAACGAAACCCAGCCCATGCCCAGACCTTCGGCACGGGACGCCAGCCAAAGATTCTGGATCGCGCAGGACAACGATGCCATGTCCATTTCCGGCAAAGTCCGACGGCCAAAGATATGCCGCTCGCGATCATCCATCAGCGCGGCGACCAGCACTTCGGCGCAGTCGTTGATGCCTTCGACTTTCAGCTTCATGAATTCGTCGGAGCGTTCGCCCAGCGCTTCGGCGGTGCGCACCCGCTCCTCTTCCACCAATTGCTGGATCTTGCCGCGTAACGCCTGATCGCTGATGCGGATGAACCGCCAGGGCTGCATCAAACCGACACTCGGAGCCCGATGCGCCGCTTCGAGCAAACGCCGAAGCAGTTCGGGCTCGACGCTGCCGCCACTGAAGTGACGCATGTCGCGACGTTCGGCAATCGCACGATAAACCGCTTCGCGCTCGGCCTCGGAAAATGCGTTGTCTGTCATGGCCTCTTCGCGGGCAAGCCCGCCCCCACAGGGTTTAGGTCTGGCGCAAACAGCGCGGCGATCGCCGATGGATTGGACGGGAAATAGAAGTGCACATAAGAGGCCGTCATCCGCCCTTCACGGTAAACCGCTTCGGCACCACGCCCACCGTTGGGGCTCAGGCCACGGGCAATCGGCTCAAGCTCGGTGCTGGTCAACGAATGGTGGTACGTATGGCCACGCAGCGCGCCTTCGGGCAATTCGACCGCTTGCAAGGCCAACGCCGCCAGACGCTTCTGCATCACCGCATCACCGGCCAGCAGCCCCACCAACTCAGTGCGCATGCCGTCGACGTCGGTCAGTGAGTCGAGCAGATAAAGCATGCCGCCGCACTCAGCCAGCAACGGCTTGCCGGCAGCGTGGTGAGCGCGAATGGCGTCGAGCATTGTGGTGTTTTCAGCCAACGCCACATGGTGCAATTCCGGATAACCGCCGGGCAGATACAAGCTGTCAGCTTCTGGCAGTTCGCAGTCATGGATCGGCGAGAAGAATCGCAATTCGGCGCCCATCGCCCGCAGCAAGTCGAGGCTCGCGCCATACGTGAAGGCAAAAGCCTCGTCACGAGCGACGGCAATTCGCACACCCGCCAACAACGGCTCGGCAGCGATCACGTCAGGCGCGGCGAACTCGACAGCGGGCGGTAACGCCACTTCGCAGCTGCTGGCCAAGGCTTCGGCGGCGGCATCGAGACGCAGATCAAGGTCGTTCAACTCACTGGCTTGCACCAATCCAAGATGACGGCTCGGCAGTTCGATCCCGGTTTCCCGGGACAAGGCGCCATACCAGCGCAGGCCTTCGGTCAAGCTGCCTTCGAGCAATTGCGCGTGACGCAAGGTGCCGACGCGGTTGGCCAATACACCGGCAAACGGCAAGTCCGGCTGATACCGCGCCAGCCCCAACGCCAGCGCGCCGAAAGTCTGGGCCATGGCGGTGCCGTCGATCACGCCCAGCACCGGCACACCAAAATGCCGCGCCAGATCAGCGCTGGATGGTGTGCCATCGAACAAGCCCATCACGCCTTCGATCAAAATCAGGTCAGCCTCAGCCGCCGCTTCCCACAACAGCCGACGACTTTCCTGTTCGCCGACCATCCACATGTCCAACTGATAGACCGGCGCACCGCTGGCGCGTTCGAGAATCATCGGGTCAAGAAAGTCCGGGCCACACTTGAACACCCGAACCTTACGCCCCTGATTGCGATGCAAACGGGCCAGCGCGGCGGTAACGGTGGTCTTGCCCTGACCGGAAGCCGGTGCGGCAATCAATACCGCTGGGCAATAACGACTGCTATTCATATAAAGAGGCTCACAGCTCAACGCCTTTCTGCGCTTTGATACCGGCCTGAAATGCATGTTTGATCATGCCCATCTCGGTGACCGTGTCGGCCAACTCGATCATTTCCGGCTTGGCACCACGACCGGTGACGACCACGTGCTGCATCGGCGGACGCGCCTGCAAGTCGCTGAGCACCTGATCGAGGTCCAGATAGCCGTGTTTGAGCGCGATGTTCAGCTCATCGAGCACCACCAGGCCTACGCCTGAGTCACGCAGCAGTTCGCGGGAGACTTCCCACGCGGCCTCGGCGGCAGCGAGATCCCGCTGGCGATCCTGGGTTTCCCAGGTGAAACCTTCGCCCATCACATGGAAGCGCACTTGTTCAGGGAAGCGGCGGAAGAACAACTCCTCGCCGGTGCTGTTGCGCCCCTTGATGAACTGCACCACGCCGCACTGCATGCCGTGGCCCATCGCCCGGGCAAGCATACCGAACGCAGAACTGCTTTTGCCCTTGCCGTTGCCGGACAGAACCAGCAACAGACCGCATTCGTTCGGCGAATTGGCAATACGCTCATCGATCACGGCTTTCTTGCGCAGCATGCGCGCCAGATGGCGTTCGTCACGATCAGGGGAATCAGTCATGGGGGAGCTCTCCGTTGAGGCTGGATAACGGCGGGCAGGCATAGGAATAGACGGCAAGAAGCCTGGCATCGCCCACCGTGATGCCGCTGGATGGATCAGGCCGGTCTCCGGGCTCATGAGCGGCGGGATGGCCGAACTGCGCGCCTTCCCATATCGACCTTCGACACAGTGGCTCAAAGCGCAGTTTTTACTCATTTACCGTTGCGGGGGCAGCGCCGGGATCGTCGCCCGCTCTGTCAAAGAACGCGCCCTCACCGGCTTCCCTGTTTCACTCGGTTGACCACTGGGTCACAGAGCACCTGAAACAAGTCGCGAAGGTTAGAGGGTTGGGGGTGGAGCGTCAATTAAAGCCGGGGGCTCATCGATGGATAGAAACCGACCTCAATCAATAAACTGGCGCCAATCTTGTGCCACACTGAAAGCGGTGATATCAAAGAGCCACAACCTTACACTACAAGAACAAAGGGTGAGCAACATGCAAGGCATGATCATCGGTAACCCTAAGCTGGAATTCCTGCGCCCGGTACTGGAACGCTGGTTTGAGTGCATCGACCGTTACAACGCGGTACGCGGCGATAACGAAAGCCCCTACTGGTTTGACGAACGCGCCAACCTGAGCCTGCTTTCGGCAGCGGCGTGGATGGCAGAAATGGTCACCCTCGAACAGACTCCGACGAAAAAGCAGATCGAGGAAGGCGAGCGCAATAGCCGCGCCGATCTGTTTATCGCAAGTGGAGAAGAACGCGTCTATCTTCAGGCCACCCAACGCTGGCCGCGGGTCAACAACCTGAACCTCTCCCAGGCCCTGCTTGATGCGGCGAGCGATGCGAAAAAAATCAGCTACGCCAGTGACCTGAAACTCGGCTGCCTGTTCGTCGCACCACAGAAGGCCCAGCACAGTCCCACCCCGGAAGAGTTGCAGGACATGGTCGACGACCTGCAAAAGGAACACACCTGCGCCGTGGCCTGGTACTTCCCCTACGCGTACCGCAAATTGCACAACGAAGCCGGCAACTACCATCCGGGCATCGCACTATTGCTCAAAGAGGCACGCGGCTGATAACACGAGGAACAAAACGTCAAAAGATCGCAGCCTTCGGCAGCTCCTACGAGGTGTACATCATCCACTGTAGGAGCTGGCGTGTTGTGGTCGAATATTTTTGGACCATGATGTAGGAGCGTCGATTTAAGGAAGCATCATGGGATATCGGGTTGTTACGTCTGAGGAAAAAGCG
>NZ_JBIUVW010000013.1:0-55591 GCF_044743155.1 Pseudomonas sp. NPDC087697
CAGGGGGTTGGCGCGCAGCGCCGTACGGCGCAGCCGGACACATCGAGAGGAGGTCGTCGCGCAGCAGACCGTAGGCGATGCCCCCTGATGAATGCTGGAGCGAGGGAACGCCGAGCCTAAGCGAGGTGCCGGACGCTCGGGGCGAGCGTTTTTTTGCTTACTTTTTTTAGGCGCTTGTAAAAAAAGTGAGGCGCCGTAAGGGCGAAACCCTAAGTGGCCGTTACCGCAGAAATGGATATGTACACCTGCAAGAGATTGGTCGGCTGTCAGGCCGCCTTCGCGAGCAAGCCCGCTCCCACAGTTGAGCGGTGCACACCCGCAAGCGCTGACTCGGCAAGAAACCGCAGGCAAAAAAAAGGGCGACCGAAGTCGCCCAAAATGCCTTGCGTGCTCGTGCTTCCAGAAAGACCTAAGGCTTTTTACGCTTATGTGCGTCTTTCCAGATAAAGAATCCAAACCCGGCAAAAAACAGAACCATGAGGCCGACAGTCAGCACTCCGGCGATCACCACATTATCGAAAAACATGACTGGCCTCCTGCACTTGCCCTGTTGCGATGGGGCTAAGTTAACCAATCAGGCACGAGAGAAAATTGACCGGGATCAATGCCGCCCAAGACAAGGCGTAAAGGAAGGGAAATAACTGACCTGCATCAACAGATGCAGGGAGGATCAACGCTTTTTCGGTTTGTTTTTCGGCTTTTTCTTCGCTTTACCCAAAGGCATGGCCTGCTCGAAAGCCTGACGCACTTCATTCAGGCGCTTTTCATTAAGGTCATGCACGCGCTTGGCACGCTCGGTATTGAGGTCAATCAGTTTGTCGTCTTGGCTCATGGCGTGGCTTACATCTTCATAGTCAATACAGGCGCAGCACAGCGACCACCGTCACCCTGCCCGCTCAAAGTTTGCCAATAATGCGGCCAATGACCGGCGCTGACCAGCCGCCAGCAGCATCAGAGCGCAACAAAAAGTCTGCGAGCGTCAGACCTCGATATCGACCCACAACCCCTGACGCGGCTGATCGTCCATCAACGGGACCACCGGCACCGTATTGTCGGCGTTCAACTCGTCACCCGGCACAGCCAGGTGCTCTTCAGGATCCTCTTCGGCTTCGCGACGACGCCTGTCGCGTTCCTGCTGACGCCGCTGCTCTTCGCGCAACAACAGCGCCGACTCTTCGGCATGGCGCTTGTGCAGGTCGATCGTGCTTTCGCTGGAGCTCGCCTCCACCGGCACCACCGGCGGAATATCCGGCCGCTGGCGAATCGGGTCCTGCTGGGAAGTGATCGGCACGGCACTCAAGGGGAGCATCGGTGGCAGCATAGTATTAGTCTCCTGACGGCAGGCTGTCGGCTGCTGGAGGGGTGACTTGAGCCATCGGTCGCAAACTTGCGACCCGGTTGACACTCACAATCGACAATCGCCTCCATGCGCTACCGTAAGCCTAGTAGTTTTTATGAGAGTCCTTTGGCTCTGGAGGCACCGATCCGTTAACATAGTCGGCTTTTTCAAGGCGGGAGTCAGGCAGCATGGCGCAGCAGTATCAACCGGGGCAACGCTGGATTAGTGACAGCGAAGCCGAGCTAGGTTTAGGCACCGTTCTGGCACAGGACGGTCGCTTGCTGACCGTGCTCTATCCGGCCACTGGCGACACTCGCCAGTACGCGCTACGGAATGCGCCCCTCACTCGCGTGAGGTTTTCGCCGGGTGACATGATCACTCACTTCGAAGGCTGGAAAATGACCGTGCGCGAAGTCGACGACGTCGACGGCCTGCTGGTCTACCACGGGCTCAACGCGCAGAACGAAGTAGTGACCCTGCCTGAGACCCAACTCTCGAACTTCATCCAGTTCCGTCTGGCCAGCGACCGTTTGTTCGCCGGGCAGATCGACCCACTGGCCTGGTTCTCCCTGCGTTACCACACCCTGGAACACACCAGCCGCCAGTTGCAATCCTCGCTCTGGGGCCTGGGTGGCGTGCGTGCGCAGCCAATCGCCCATCAATTGCACATCGCCCGTGAAGTCGCGGATCGTATCGCACCGCGGGTCCTGCTGGCGGACGAAGTCGGTCTGGGTAAAACCATCGAAGCCGGTCTGGTGATCCATCGCCAACTGCTCTCGGGTCGCGCCAACCGCGTGCTGATCCTGGTTCCAGAAAACCTCCAGCACCAGTGGCTGGTGGAGATGCGCCGTCGTTTCAACCTGCAAGTCGCGCTGTTCGACGAAGAACGCTTCATCGAAAGCGATGCCGGCAACCCGTTCGAAGACACCCAGCTCGCGCTGGTGGCTCTGGAATGGCTGGTGGACGACGAAAAGGCCCAGGACGCGCTGTTCGCTGCCGGTTGGGACCTGCTGGTAGTCGACGAAGCGCACCACCTGGTATGGCACGAAGATCAGGTCAGCCCTCAGTACTCGCTGGTTGAACAGCTGGCAGAAACCATTCCCGGCGTACTGCTGCTGACCGCGACGCCAGAGCAACTGGGTCAGGACAGCCACTTCGCGCGCCTGCGCCTGCTCGATCCAAACCGTTTCCATGACCTGAAAGCCTTCCGCGCCGAGAGCGAAAACTATCGCCCGGTGGCCGAAGCCGTTCAGGAGCTGATGGACCAGGGCCGCTTGTCCCCGGCGGCACATAAAACCATCCAGGGTTTCCTCGGTGACGAAGGCGAAGCACTGCTGAACGCCGTCAACGAAGGCGATGCTGAAGCCAGCGCCCGTCTGGTGCGCGAACTGCTGGACCGCCACGGCACTGGCCGCGTGCTGTTCCGTAACACCCGCGCCGCGGTGCAAGGCTTCCCGGAACGCAAACTGCATCCGTACCCGCTGCCGTGCCCGGACGAATACCTCGAACTGCCGCTGGGCGAACACGCCGAGCTGTACCCGGAAGTCAGCTTCCAGGCGCAGCCGGATATAGATGAAGAACAACGCTGGTGGCGCTTCGACCCACGGGTCGAGTGGCTGATCGACCAGTTGAAAATGCTCAAGCGCACCAAAGTACTGGTGATCTGTGCCCACGCCGAAACCGCGATGGACCTGGAAGACGCCCTGCGCGTACGTTCCGGCATCCCGGCCACGGTGTTCCACGAAGGCATGAACATCCTCGAGCGTGACCGCGCGGCCGCTTACTTCGCCGACGAAGAGTTCGGCGCGCAGGTACTGATCTGCTCGGAAATCGGCAGTGAAGGTCGCAACTTCCAGTTCTCCCACCACCTGGTGCTGTTCGACCTGCCGTCGCACCCGGACCTGCTGGAACAGCGGATCGGGCGTCTCGACCGGATTGGCCAGAAACACATCATCGAACTGCACGTGCCGTACCTGGAAACCAGCCCGCAAGAGCGCCTGTTCCAGTGGTACCACGAAGCGCTGAACGCGTTCCTCAACACCTGCCCGACCGGCAACGCCTTGCAGCATCAGTTCGGCCCACGCCTGCTGCCGCTGCTGGAAAACGCCGACGACGGCGAGTGGCAAGCGCTGATCGACGAAGCCCGTACCACTCGTGAAAACCTCGAAGCCGAGTTGCACAGCGGCCGTGACCGCCTGCTGGAACTCAACTCCGGCGGCGCTGGCGAAGGTGACGCGCTGGTTGAGGCGATCCTTGAACAAGACGATCAGTTCGCCCTGCCGATCTACATGGAAACCTTGTTCGACGCGTTCGGCATCGACAGCGAAGACCATTCGGAAAACGCGCTGATCCTCAAGCCGAGCGAAAAAATGCTCGACGCCAGCTTCCCGCTGGGCGACGACGAAGGCGTGACCATCACCTACGACCGCAACCAGGCGCTGTCTCGCGAAGACATGCAATTCATCACCTGGGAGCACCCGATGGTTCAGGGTGGCATGGACCTGGTCCTGTCCGGCTCGATGGGCAACACCGCCGTCGCGTTGATCAAGAACAAGGCCCTCAAGCCTGGCACCGTGTTGCTGGAACTGCTCTATGTCAGCGAAGTGGTTGCCCCGCGCTCGCTGCAACTGGGCCGTTACCTGCCGCCGGCTGCGCTGCGCTGCTTGCTGGACGCCAACGGCAACGACCTGTCGGGCCGCGTCTCGTTCGAAACCCTCAACGACCAGCTCGAAAGCGTGCCACGCGCCAGCGCCAACAAATTCGTCCAGGCCCAGCGTGATCAACTGACACCGCGCATCAATGCCGGTGAAGAGAAAATCACCCCGCGTCACGCCGAACGTGTAGCCGAAGCGCAACGCCGTCTGGCCGCTGACACCGAAGAAGAGCTGGCGCGCCTGACCGCTCTGCAAGCGGTCAACCCGACGGTACGCGACAGCGAACTGGTTGCCCTGCGTCAGCAGCGCGAGCAAGGCCTGGCCATGCTCGACAAAGCCGCACTGCGACTGGAAGCGATCCGGGTGCTGGTGGCGGGCTAAGCCCCCCTGCTCCACCGCTAAAACAAAGAAGGCCCGCAGCGATGCGGGCCTTTTTTATGCTTGATTGTTGAGTTGATGCTGATGGCCTCTTCGCGAGCAAGCTCGCTCCCACATTTGATCTTCAGCGCGCACAGGATTTGTGCTTAACGGCAATCCCTGTGGGAGCGAGCTTGCTCGCGATGGCGATCAGGCAGTCGCCACAGCAATCCCAGGCTCAACCACAGCAACCAATCCCTCTTTCATCCGCTTGGCATCCCTCACAAAACACCGCGAAGCCAGGAACAGAAACACCATGGTGAAAAACAGCGCCACCGGGATCAGATACATCGCATCATGCAGCCCCACTGCCTTGAACGCCTCGCTCATTTGCTCGGCACCGGCCATCAGCATCGCGGCATGGGCGAAATGATCGGACAAAGCGCCCACCACCACTGGCCCAAGACCACCACCCAGTAGATACAAACCGGCAAAAAACAACGCCATCGCCGTAGCACGCAAACGCGGTTCGACCACGTCCTGAATGGCCGTGTAAACGCAGGTATAAAAGTTGTAGGCAAACAACCAACCGACACTGAACACCGCGACAAACACACCGATTTCAACCCGCCCGGCGTGCAGCGCCCAAGCCGTGCACAAGGTCGAGATGATCAGACTGAACGCGGCAAACAGCAATCGACCGTTGGCCACGCGCTGGTGAATCTTGTCGGCCACCCAACCGCCCAGCGTCAGACCGAACAAGCCGGTCACACCGACGATCACCCCGGTCGCCACCGCGGCTTGCTGCAACGGCATCTGAAAGTAGCGTTGCAACATCGGCACCAGAAACGAGTTGCAGGCATAGGTGGCGAAGTTGAAACACAACCCCGCCATCACCAGCCAGAGGAAGGTCGGAATGGCCAGCACCCGACGAATCGGCCGATCCACCCGCTCCTGGGACACCTGCACGGTTTCTGCCGCGCCGCGCTTGGGTTCTTTGATGAAGAACATGAAAATCGCCAGGATCAAACCCGGTATCGCCGCAATGAAGAACGGCGCACGCCAGCTGTCGAACGCCTTGACCATCGCGCCGATGGTAAAGAAAGCCAACAACAGGCCCAGCGGCAATCCCAACATGAAGAGGCCCATGGCCCGCGCCCGACGGTGCGCCGGGAACAAATCACCGATCAGCGAATTGGCGGCCGGTGCATAGCTGGCCTCACCGATGCCGATCCCCATGCGCACGATCAAAAAACTCCAGAAACTCCCCACCAGACCGTTGACCGCCGTCAGCCCGCTCCACACGGCCAATCCCCAACCCATCAGCTTGCTGCGTGAACCGGTGTCGGCCATGCGCCCTAACGGCAGACCGGCAACGGCATAAACGATGGTAAACGCAGCCCCGATAATCCCCAGTTGAAAGTCGCTGAGGTGCCATTCCATGCGAATCGGCTCGATGATGATCGCCGGGATCGTGCGGTCGAAGAAGTTGAACAGATTGGCCAGGAACAGCAGGAACAGAATGCGCCAGGCATTCGCCGCTTGGGTCGAGTTCTGCATGAGTCCGTCTCTTTTATTGTTATGAGGGCTTCACTGCCGACGGCATTCGAGCCCGGAACCAGCAATCTAGTCAGCGCCATGGCCGCTGTCTGTCATTATTCGTAAGGCTGATATCCGCCCATGAGGGCCAGCCTCCGAGCGCGACAATTTATTTCCAAACGCTCTTGGGCTCATTACAAAATCGTTAGAATCAATGTGCCACTACCCCTTGCACTCTGCGCACGGCCTCTATACTCCAGACATTCGCCAGCGTTCATGGTGCCGGTGCGAGATGACTCAGAGACGGGGCATGCTATGGAGTGGCTTGGTTTGCATTTCATTACCGAGCTGCCAGAGAGCAGCGGGCAAGTAGTACTCAGTTGCAGTCATAACCCCTTTCTGGTGCTGTTGGCCTATCTGGTTGCCTGCGCGGCCAGCTTCGCCACGCTGGACATGGCCGAACGTGTCAATCACGCCGAGAACCCTGCCTCTCAACGGCTCTGGCGCTGGGTCGGTGCCTGCTGCCTGTCGGGCGGCATTTGGGCCATGCACTTCATCGGCATGCTGGCGTTCCAGGCGCCCATCGATATCCACTACGACTTGCCAGCCACCTTGCTTTCCCTGCTGATCGCCTTTATTGCAGCCTTTGTGGCAATGAACACCCTGAGCAATGCGCAACTGAACGTCCGGCAATATGTGCAAACCTCGATCTGCATCGGACTGGGCATCGCCACCATGCATTACGTGGGCATGGCCGCCATGCGCTCGAACGCCGTGGCCTATTACCAGCCAATGTTGTTCGGCGTGTCGATCCTGATCGCCATCGGCGCCAGCGGTATTGCCTTGCTGCTGTCGCACGTTCTGCGCAACGGCAATGGCATCGCCCATCAGATGCTCAAATACACCGCCAGCCTGGTACTGGGCGCCGGCATCGTGAGTATGCACTTCACCGGCATGCAGTCCATGAGCCTGGTGTTGCCAGCCGGTATCCCGATGCAACTGTCGCTCGACAACGACCGCCTGCAACTGGGGCTGACAATTACCGTGATCGCGCTGTTGATCATCGGCAGCAGCATCAGCGCCGCCCTGGCCGACAAAAAGCTGCAATACAAGGAACATGACCTGCGTCGGGTCAACGCGCTGCTCAGTCAGCTGGATCAGGCGCGCATGTCGCTGCAACAAGTGGCGCACTACGACGCCCTGACCAACCTGATCAACCGCCGCGGCTTCAATCAGATTTTCGCCGAAAAGCTCATCGAGAAAAGCACCCATGGCGGCATGCTGGCGGTGATGTTTCTGGACATCGATCATTTCAAACGGATCAACGACAGTCTGGGTCATGACGCCGGTGACGAACTGCTGAAAGTCCTCGCCAACCACATCAAAGGCTCGACCCGCAGCCATGACGATGTGGTCGCACGGTTTGGTGGCGATGAGTTCTGCATCCTCATCAGCCTGCATGATCGCGACGAAGCGCGGCACATGGCGCAGCGCATCATGCATAAGATGAAGGAACCGATCGAGCTGGCCGGTCGCCGCATGGTCATGACCACCAGCATCGGTATCAGCGTATTTCCCGACGACGGCAAGAGCTGCGAAGAACTGCTGAAAAACGCCGATCTGGCGTTGTACCAATCCAAGGGCAATGGCCGTAACAGCCTGCACTTTTTCAGCCCCAACCTGAAAACCAAGGCGACAATGGAACTGCAACTCGAAGAAGAGCTGCGCAATGCCTTACGTGACGAAGACGGGCTGTTGCTTTATTACCAGCCGATTTACGACCTCAAAAGCGGCCAGGTCACCAAACTCGAAGCACTGGTTCGCTGGCAGCACCCGGTGCACGGTTTGCTCGCACCCGACCGTTTCATCCCGATTGCCGAAGCCAACGGTTTGATCGCCGAACTCGACAACTGGGTGCTGCGCAAAGCCTGCGAAGACCTGAGCGAGCTGTCCAGGCACGACTGCGAGTCGTTGAAAATAGCCGTGAACTGCTCACCTCTCAATCTCGCTCGCGAAGAGCTCGCCGAAGAAGTCGAGAATGCGCTGCGAGCGGCTGGCGTCGCACCGCAGAGGCTGGAGCTGGAGGTCACGGAAAATGCGCTGATGGGCAACATCGCCAATACGCTGGTGCTGTTGCGCAAAATTCGGGCGCTCGGTGTTTCGCTGTCGATCGACGATTTTGGCACCGGTTACTCGTCGCTGGCCTACCTCAAGCGTTTGCCCCTGAACACCCTGAAAATCGACCGTTCGTTTATCCAGGACATTCCCAAGGCCACCCAGGACATGGAGATCGTCCAGGCCATTATCGTCATGGCCCATACCCTGCATTTGCAGGTGGTCACCGAAGGGGTCGAAACTCTGGAGCAATACCAGTTTCTCGAACGCTTCGGTTGCGACTTTGTTCAGGGTTACTTGTTGAGCCGCCCGGTGCCGCTGGCTGAATTGCGCCCGGTACTGAACGAAATCAACCAGCGCAAACACTCACACCCTGTCAGTCCTCTAAGCCTGGCTCACGGTATAGATGGATCAATGTCGCGGGATCTTTTTCCAGAAACCCCTGGCCACCATGCAGGCGCATCAACTGTGCAGCCAGTCCACTGATCGGTGTCGCCGAGCCCTGTTCGCGGGAAAATTTCACCGCGCCGTCGAGATCCTTGAGCAACGTTCGAACATGCCATTTCACCGGTTCGAAACGGCTCTCGGCCATTTGCGGGGCGAGAATCTGCAAAGGTTTCGAATCAGCAAACCCGCCGCTCAACGCCTCGGCCAGCAGACTCGCATCCACACCTGAACGCTCGGCCAGCGCTACCACTTCAGCGATCACCAACGCATTGCAGGCAACAATCATCTGGTTGCAGGCCTTGGTCACCTGCCCTGCGCCGACCGCGCCCATGTGTGTGACCCGCTGACCGAGGCTCAACAACACCGGACGCACTCGCTCAACATCCGCTGATGCACCGCCAACCATGATCGCCAGGCTTGCGGCCTCGGCTCCCGCCACACCACCGGATACCGGTGCATCCAGCCAGCCCATGCCGGTACGGCTGGCCAGTTCGGCAGCCATTTCCCGCGTCGCCGTGGGTTCCAGGCTGGAAAAATCCACCAGCAACTGACCGGCTTTCGCACCAGACACCACGCCCGCCACACCGAATACCACCTCGCGTACTACCTCGGTATTGGCCAGGCACAACATCACCAGATCGGCGTGCTGACACAGCTCGGCAGGGGTGGCCACTTGTCGCGCCCCGGCCTCGACCAAGGGCGCGCACTTGTCGGGGTTGCGATTCCAGACGGTCAGTGGATAGCCCGCGGCCAACAAACGCCGGCACATCGGTAAACCCATCAAGCCGATTCCAGCGAACGCGAGCGAAGGTAACGTTGCCATCATTTTGCCTCTGTTCGATTAAAGATCGCCAAATATTGGCCGATTCATCATGAATCAGGAAAGGATTCCCCCTAGCGACACTCAGGTAAAGCCCTATCGCTGGGAACAATATCGCGCTGTAAAGTCGCGAGTTCTTTATTCGTGATGGCTTGATGATATCTCGCCGCCGAACCAACCCGTCCAGGCACATGGCGCACAATGACTTCTAAAAATAATCCTGCCCCTGCGGTATCCGAACTGACGCTCACCGCCGCCACGGATAAACCCTCAGTCCCGAAGCCATTGACCAGCTCACGCCCGCTTGCGACTCAGCAGTACCTGTATTTTACCGAGACCAATACCGATCGCATCCTCGACAACCTCGATGGTCTGCGCGATCTGGTATTCCCCAAGCCGCCGCACCTGGAAGACACCCACGAACTGCATCAGCAGGAGTTCCCCTCGGTGTGCCTGATCGGTCTGGGTCGCTGCGGTTCGAACATTGCGCTGGACGTCGCGGAGTTGGTGTACAACGCCCGCAAGTTCTACCTCAACGAGTTCAACAACGAAGACAAGCCCTATGCTGAAAAGGGCTACAGCCCAGCGCAATGGATTCGCAACAACCTGAAACTGGGTGCCGGCAAGGCTAGCAAACCGGTGTTCCTGGTCGAACCGCTGGTGATGCTCGGCGATCTGGACAAAGACATCGCCGGACGTATCCGCTTCTCGCGCAAGGGCGAAAAAAGCGGCTTCCTGCGCGACTACAGCAAAATGAAGATCATGGACCTCTCGGAAGTCCACGCCGGTGGTGCCGGTAACGCGCCGATCCTCGGCCAGTACCTGGCGAAGATCATCCTGAACAAGGACACCCAGCGTTTCTCCAGCCCTGACTGGAAGATGATCCACTCGTACCTGATCGACAGCTGCGGCATCAAGGCCAACCAGTCGCGCCTGTACTTCTCGATCTTCAGCGCCGGCGGCGGTACCGGTTCGGGCATGGCGTCGGAGTTCGGCCTGGCCCAGCAGCACTCGTACATGAACAAGACGTTCGACACCAAACCGGTGGACGAGCACGACAGCAAGAGCGGCCACTCCTTCGTGTTCGAGCCGATCTTCACCAGCGGCATTTGCGTACTGCCGAACATTTCCGATCACCGCAGCGAAATGTCTGAAGCACTGCACATCAATGCCGGTCGCCTGCTGTGTAAGTACCTGTCGGAAGAATGGGATTTTTCGTACAACTTCGCCAATGAAGACAGCAGTGAAGCCAGCGTCATGGGCCGCATCCGTCCATGGAACGCGATGATGCTGATCTCCAACGACATCATGCGTTACGCCGAAGAGAACGATGACGGCAATATCCAGAACATTGATGTCAATGCCATGGAAAAGCACGCCAACCAGTACATCTCGCAGCAGATCTTCAACATTCTGACGGCCCAGGCGGTCACCACCGACTACGACCAGAACTATTTCCGTCGGGCAGGCATCGACATCGGCGAAACCATTCGCCTGGACGCCAACGACCTGTTCATGAGTCTGGCCGGGCCAGTGGCGATTGCCTACGCCGAGTCGGTGGTACCAGAACAACCGGCACCGAGCAGTGACAAGTTCAAGGTGTTCGACAAAGAGCCACAGCGCTTGAACATCGACGACCTGTTCTTCCGCTCGATCGACCTGCCGCACTTCAACAAAGTGACCCAGGCCATCGAAGGCATCAGCCTGTTGCCGATCGAGTCCAAGCGTTATCGCGCGTCGCTGGAGCAATACAAGAACTCGGGTTACGACGCTGCCGCCCTGCATGACCTGCACTTCTTCAAGAACTGCTCGTCGGTAGTGTCGATCGTGTCGCTGCCCAAGGATTACAAGCTGTCCTATATGGACCTGAACCGGTTGAAGACCCACCTCAACAGCCTGTTCCCCAACACCACGCTCAAGCGTTATGCACTGGTGATTGGCGCCTCGGCCAACCTTTCGTTGACCACCCTGATCGCCAAGAGCCCGTGCCTGTCGGATGATTTCCTGACCTTGATCGTGGCCTTCATCAAACGCTGCTTTGCGCGCAACCCGTACCGTTTCGACGAAACGCTGGACAATTCGATCCTCGACTTCATCATCCATGAAGACTTCGACGAGGCCAGGATCGACGAGCTGCTCAACGAGTTCGAAAATCCGGCGAAGATCCTCGACACCAACTGGTACGCGATCAAGCCGATGTACGAGAAGAAGTACCGCGAGCTGATCAACGACAAAGACAAGTTTGTCTCGATCAACGATATCCGTCTGTCACGCGATTGCGTGAAAAAGGCCATCAAGTACCTGCGCGAGATCTACCGTCACCGCATCGGCAAGACCAAGGTCATTTCGCTGAATAACCATACTGGCAAGACGGCGTAATGGAGTAACCCCGAAAAGATCGCAGCCTGCGGCAGCTCCTACGCGGGGTCGGTGTAGGAGCTGCCGCAGGCTGCGATCTTTTACTTTTCAAACAATCAGAAACAATTAAGCAGCCATTCGGCTGCTTATTAAACTGTTCCCGTTACGTTTACGTAACCTTCCCCCATCCGGTCTGTGGCATTTCTCTACGGCAACCTGCCATCACGCTACTCGGCTACACACTTTTGCACCAGCGCCATCAGCACCAAATCGGTGCAAGCCTTCAGGCCTGCGCCCTTTCCTGGATCAGAATCCACGGCGAAACCACCACCGCCCAGAGCTGCGGATCACGCTCGACCAGATCCAGCGCCCGTGTCGCAGACACCTTGGCAACCTTCTCGGCAGCCAGCCAGGCAGCCACTTTCTCGCCCTGATCCTCGGCCACGGCTTCGGCTGCTTCGATCAAATCCAGATCGGCCTCGACCCACAATAGGGCACCCTTGGCGAAGAACGGTTCGAGTTCCTTCCAGGTAATAGATGCGGTTTCACCAAGCAGCTTGGCATAGAGGGTGCTAGGTTCTTGAGTCATGGGTCCTGTCCGGAAAAGAAATCGGCGCAATCATAACGTCGGTGCTCTGGCAGAAAAACCCGGATGCAATAGAGTCATTGATCGAGAACTGCAGGAAAGCCAAGGATAGCCGCTGAATCAGGCCACCACCCAGCCAAAATCCCGCCGCAATTCTGTCTTCTTCTTTCAAAAATGCGACACCCTCAGGTTTTGCCCCTGAGCGCCAGCTTTCCAAGCGAACAATCGGCGCTCTACACTGTACCGGTACAGTTGCCGGGGGCATTTCCGGAGGATATCCAGGATATCGATCCGGTTCTGTGGCTCAGGCCGCCAGGACTATAAAAAATACAACAGTAAGAGTGGAGCACTATGAATAAGGCTACTAAGCAGATTTCCAAACTGTTTGCCGCTATGGTTCTGGCCGGAGTCGCCAGCCATTCGTTCGCAGCTGACACCATCAAGATCGGCATCGCCGGCCCTAAAACCGGTCCTGTGACCCAGTACGGTGACATGCAGTTCACCGGCGCTAAAATGGCCATCGAGCAGATCAACGCCAAAGGCGGTGTCGACGGCAAGATGCTCGAAGCCAAGGAATACGATGACGCCTGCGACCCTAAACAGGCTGTTGCCGTCGCCAACAAAGTGGTCAACGACGGCGTCAAGTTCGTGGTCGGTCACCTCTGCTCCAGCTCCACTCAGCCAGCGTCCGACATCTACGAAGACGAAGGCGTGATCATGATCACCCCAGCCGCCACCAGCCCGGACATCACTAACCGTGGCTACAAAATGGTGTTCCGCACCATCGGCCTGGACAGCGCCCAGGGCCCTGCCGCCGGTAACTACATTGCCGATCACGTAAAACCGAAAATCGTTGCTGTTCTGCACGACAAACAGCAATACGGCGAAGGCATCGCCACCGCCGTGAAGAAAACCCTCGAAGGCAAAGGCGTCAAGGTTGCCGTGTTCGAAGGCCTCAACGCCGGCGACAAGGACTTTTCCTCGATCATCCAGAAACTCAAGCAAGCCAACGTCGACTTCGTTTACTACGGTGGCTACCACCCGGAACTGGGCCTGATCCTGCGTCAGTCCAAGGAAAAAGGCCTGAACGCCAAGTTCATGGGTCCGGAAGGCGTCGGCAACGACTCCATCTCGCAGATCGCCCAGGACGCTTCCGAAGGCCTGCTGGTGACCTTGCCGAAGTCTTTCGACCAGGACCCGGCCAACAAGGCGCTGGTTGACGCGTTCGCCGCCAAGAAGCAGGACCCGACCGGTCCGTTCGTGTTCCCGGCCTACTCGGCAGTCGAAGTGATCGCTGAAGGCATCAAGGCAGCGAAGAGCGAAGACACCGCCAAAGTGGCCGCCGCTATCCGCGCCGGCACCTTCAAGACCCCGACCGGCGACCTGTCGTTCGACTCGAAGGGTGACCTGAAGAACTTCAAGTTCGTGGTCTACCAGTGGCACTTTGGCAAACCTAAAACCGAAGTTTCGCCTCAGTAAGGCGCTGCCTGACTGACTGCCAATAAAGCCCACGGCGTGCCGTGGGCTTTGTTTTACGAGGTAATGGGCCGTGCCTCCGTGATCCGGAAGCCTCCCCACCTGAAAATCTCAAAACCGTCATCAGCGGTTCGCTGGCAAACCTCACGTTCGAAGTGGATGCAGATCTACGGGGCCTGAGCGGGAAAATGACTCCACCAGTGAAATGCGTATCAGGTTTTTAGGAGCGCTGTAATGCCTGAGATCTATCACTTTTTCCAACAGCTGGTTAATGGTCTGACCATTGGCAGCACGTATGCCCTGATCGCCATCGGCTATACGATGGTTTACGGCATCATTGGAATGATTAACTTCGCCCATGGCGAGGTCTACATGATCGGTTCCTACGTGGCCTTCATCGTCCTTGCCGGACTGGCCATGCTGGGTATCCATTCTCTACCGCTGTTGATGACCGCCGCATTCCTGGCGACCATCGTTGTTACCAGTGCCTACGGCTACAGTATCGAACGGATCGCCTACCGCCCTCTGCGGGGCAGTAACCGTCTGATCCCGCTGATCTCGGCCATCGGCATGTCGATCTTCCTGCAAAACACCGTACTGCTCTCGCAGGACTCCAAGGACAAATCGATCCCCAACCTGATTCCGGGCAGCTTTAGCTTCGGTCCGGGCGGCGCACAGGAAGTGCTGATCTCCTACATGCAGATCCTGGTGTTCATCGTGACCCTGGTGGTGATGCTCTGCCTCACCCAGTTCATCTCGCGTTCACGTCTGGGACGTGCCTGCCGGGCCTGTGCCGAAGACATCAAGATGGCCAACCTGCTGGGCATCAACACCAACAACATCATCGCCCTGACCTTCGTCATCGGTGCAGCCCTGGCGGCCGTGGCGGCTGTGCTGCTGAGCATGCAGTATGGCGTGATCAATCCGAACGCCGGTTTCCTGGTGGGCCTCAAGGCCTTTACCGCGGCGGTTCTGGGCGGCATCGGCAGCATTCCGGGCGCCATGCTCGGTGGTCTGGTGCTGGGGGTGGCCGAAGCATTCGGCGCCGATATATTCGGTGACCAGTACAAGGACGTGGTGGCTTTCGGTCTTCTGGTTCTGGTGTTGTTATTCCGGCCGACCGGCCTGTTGGGCCGTCCGGAGGTTGAGAAAGTATGATCAGGAATCTTAAACAGGCGCTTTTCAGCGCGCTATTGGTTTGGGCTGTGGCGTACCCGGTACTCGGTCTGAAACTGTCCATCGCCGGCATCAACCTCGAAGTTCAAGGTGCCAGCACCTCCACGCTGATCATCATCGCCGCCTGTTCGGTGCTGATGTTCCTGCGTGTGATATTCGACCGCCAATACACGGCCGCCATGCGCTCCGTGCCCAAAGGTAAATTGATCCCGCCTGGCGCGAGCCACTTCCTGACCCTGCCCAGCACCCAGCGCTGGGTCATCATGGGATTGATCGTCGTCGCTCTGGTCTGGCCGTTCTTCGGCTCGCGCGGTGCGGTGGATATCGCCACGCTGATTCTGATCTATGTGCTGCTCGGTCTGGGCCTGAACATCGTGGTCGGTCTGGCGGGTCTGCTCGACCTGGGCTACGTCGGCTTCTACGCGGTGGGCGCCTACAGCTATGCGCTGCTGTCGCACTACTACGGCCTGAGCTTCTGGATCTGCCTGCCCATCGCCGGCTTGATGTCGGCGACCTTCGGCTTCCTGCTCGGTTTCCCGGTGCTGCGTTTGCGCGGTGACTATCTGGCGATCGTGACCCTGGGTTTCGGTGAGATCATCCGTCTGTTCCTGCGTAACCTGACCGGCCTCACGGGCGGACCGAACGGTATCAGCAACATTCCCAAACCGACGCTGTTCGGCCTGAGCTTCGACAGAACGGCCGCCGAAGGCATGCAGACCTTTCACGAGTTCTTTGGCCTGACGTACAACCCGGTCAGCAAGGTGGTTTTCCTCTACCTGGTGGCGCTGTTGCTGGCGCTGTTCGCACTGTTCGTGATCAACCGTCTGCTGCGCATGCCGATCGGCCGTGCCTGGGAAGCACTGCGTGAAGACGAAATCGCCTGCCGTGCACTGGGCCTGAACCCGACCGTGATCAAGCTGTCGGCCTTCACCCTGGGTGCCTGCTTCGCCGGTTTCGCCGGCAGCTTCTTCGCCGCACGTCAGGGTCTGGTGACGCCGGAGTCGTTCACCTTCATCGAGTCGGCCACCATCCTCGCCATCGTGGTATTGGGCGGCATGGGCTCGCAATTGGGCGTGGTCCTCGCGGCTGTCGTGATGATCCTGTTGCCCGAGCTGATGCGTGACTTCAGCGAATACCGCATGTTGATGTTCGGCGCCTTGATGGTGCTGATGATGATCTGGCGTCCACAAGGTCTGCTGCCCATGCAACGTCCTCACATGGAGCTGCGTAAATGAGCAGAGAGATCCTGAAAGTAGATGGCCTGAGCATGCGCTTCGGCGGCTTGCTGGCGGTCAATAACGTTGCCCTGAGCGTGAAAGAGAAACAGGTGGTCTCGATGATCGGCCCTAACGGCGCCGGCAAGACCACCGTGTTCAACTGCCTGACCGGGTTCTACCAGCCAACCGCCGGTACCATCCAGCTCAACGGTGAAGCGATCGAAGGCCTGCCCGGTCACAAGATCGCCGGTAAAGGCGTGGTGCGGACCTTCCAGAACGTGCGGTTGTTCAAGGAAATGACCGCCGTGGAAAACCTGCTGATTGCTCAGCACCGGCACCTGAATACCAACTTCCTGGCCGGTCTGTTCAAGACGCCAGCGTTTCGCCGCAGCGAACGCGAGGCCATGGAATACGCCGAGTTCTGGCTCGACAAGGTCAACCTCAAGGAGTTCGCCAACCGTCCGGCCGGCACCCTGGCCTATGGTCAGCAGCGCCGCCTGGAAATCGCCCGCTGCATGATGACCCGTCCAAGCATCCTCATGCTCGACGAACCGGCCGCCGGCCTCAACCCGCGGGAAACCGACGACCTCAAGGCGCTGATCGGCACCCTGCGTGAAGAGCATGGCGTGACCGTGCTGCTGATCGAACACGACATGAAACTGGTCATGAGCATCTCCGACCACATCTTCGTGATCAACCAGGGCACGCCTCTGGCCAACGGCACGCCGGAGCAGATCCGCGATAATCCTGAAGTGATCAAAGCCTACCTGGGGGAAGCGTAAATGCTGCAGTTCGAAAACGTTTCCACTTTCTACGGCAAGATCCAGGCCCTGCACAGCGTCAACGTCGAAGTCCGTCAGGGCGAGATCGTCACGCTGATCGGTGCCAACGGCGCCGGCAAGTCCACCCTGCTGATGACCCTGTGCGGTTCGCCGCAAGCCCATAGCGGCAGTATTCGCTACATGGGCGAAGAACTGGTCGGCCAGGAGTCCGCGCAGATCATGCGTAAAAGCATCGCCGTGGTTCCGGAAGGTCGTCGGGTATTTGCCCGTCTGACCGTGGAAGAAAACCTCGCCATGGGCGGGTTCTTCACCGATAAGGGCGATTATCAGGAGCAGATGGATAAGGTCCTGGGACTTTTCCCACGCTTGAAAGAACGCTTCGCCCAGCGCGGCGGCACCATGTCTGGCGGTGAGCAGCAAATGCTCGCCATCGGCCGGGCGCTGATGAGCAAACCCAAGCTGCTGCTGCTCGACGAGCCGTCGCTGGGTCTGGCGCCGATCATCATCCAGCAGATCTTCGACATCATCGAACAGCTGCGCAAGGATGGTGTGACGGTGTTCCTGGTCGAGCAGAACGCCAACCAGGCGTTGAAAATCGCCGACCGCGCCTACGTACTGGAAAACGGCCGGGTAGTGATGCAAGGCACCGGTGAAGCTCTGCTGAACGACCCTAAAGTGCGCGACGCGTACCTGGGCGGCTAAGCACGGCGGCAACAAAAAACGGCCTTCTCAGGTTGTGTTAAAACGCCCTTATAGCGGCCAAAGCAAACGCCCCGACTTGTTCGGGGCGTTTGCTTTTGTGCTGACAGCCCCTTAATTCTGAGCAATATCTATTTACCGCCCTCACCCGCCGACCTCGCTTTAGTGTCATCCGCTCTGCCAACAACAGCGGCGACACACATTGAGGTCACAGGCATGAGCACTTCCTTACCGTATTTCTTCCCCGAAACCCTGGCTCTCAGAGAACAGCTAACGGAGCGACAGCGCGCCCGTCACTTCACGCTTCAGGATCTCGACTGGCTGGACGCAGTGTATCTGGCGAGCCATACGGCCCGAGCCACACTCGATACACCGATGACCGTTGAAACGGTTTTTCTGAACCCAAAAGGCCAGACGGCGATAGAACTTGCCGGTGCTTTTATCATGAGCCCAGCATCCGAGGGCGGAGCCTTTCTCTACACGCCCTCACGTGGTCTGGAAAAATTCGACAGTCAACAAACACTAAAATCCGAGCTGATCAAGTGGTTGAAAATCCCGGCACAGGCGACCGGATTACTGCGTTACCTTTCCATCGCCCAGCGTAATACGTTCAACCCTGCCAACGAATTCATGCTGAGTACGCGGGTAATCCAGGGCGCCGTGTTCGAAGAGCAACAACGTATCATCACCCAGAGCCAACTCCAGAACGCCCAGGACCTGCTGAACGAACTCGTCGAGTTCCCCTCTTGTACGTCGATGATCGAGCAGTACCTGAACACTAAGCTAGCCGAAAGCTTCCCCGGTGTGGATCAGCGAGAAACCCGGGTAAACAGCTTTGTCACAGAGAGAACGTCTGATGCTTCGAGCGCCAGCGTATCGAACGTTCGACGAGTGTCCACGCAATCGTTGAGCGAGACGGTTCTCGCCTACCACGTCAGCAATGCCTGGCCAGTCGGGCAAACCAGAGTGTTCACCAACCCTAAAAGAACACTGGAATCTGACCCTGCCAACAGAAACGTTAATGACAACCTGCTCTGGGAGAGGTCCGTACCTGGGCTTGCCGCTGGACTGACAGAGCATTTGAAAGATCAGCTCAACGCGTTTTGGCAACACAAGCTCACCACAGGTCAATCGCGGCAGGACTTCTTCGTAGAAGCCATGCGTGACAAATACAGTGCGAGCCTGCTCGATCAACGACAACAAACCACTATCTCTGCACGGCAATACCAGACTCTGATGACGTTGCTGATGATCGACGCCACGATAAGCGGACCGTCATCCAACCCGCCACGGGTTGAAAAAATTCGTCTGACCGAACTGGGCAAACAGTCCACAGACCTCTGTAGCACCCTCATCATCAGCACCCCGGACGAACCGCAATCCCATGCGTTTCTGTACACCCAGGCTCGAGGCCTGCAAGTGTTCTACAACCATGCCGAGGTGAAAACCGATCTGCTGGACACGCTGAAAACAATTGGCAAGCGAGACGAACTACTGAGTTATGTGGCACGAAGCGAGCGCACAATCCTGCAGGGGCTGGGCTCGCCGAGCATAGTGACGGTCCCCGTCAGTGGCTCGGTCTTTCGTGACATGCTGCTGGATATCGCCAAAAAACAGCTACAAAACCTCGACTACGCTCTGGGCCTCTATCGCCAAAGCAAGGGCACAATCGATATCGATGCCTTGATCGACAATGTGCTCGACATCCGAGCCATGGTTGGCAATCGGCTGCTGACGCTCAATTCACAAGCTCGCTGGAGTACACATCTGGCGCCATCGTGGAGTGAATCGTCCTCTGCCGAGAGCACTTCCAGCAAGCCCACAACATCGGTTCTGGAGTCAGCCAAGCAATCTTTGCAGCGACTCGAAATATTGAACGCCGACATCGAAAAGCAGCTCGCCACCCAGCCCTCCATTCAACGTTCGGCCACGACCTTGTTGAATACGAAACTGGCAGCTTTAGAACCGGGAGACCTGTGGGCACCAAACATTTATGTGAACCGCTATAGCAGCCCACCCACCGGATCAGAAACCCGACAGCCGGAATCTTCGCTCAACCTGATCGAGCATTTCCTGGCGCGCATCAGCGAGCAGGCCGATCACCTCGATGACTCGCCGAATGTCGGCTTCTTCGGAGCGCCTTCTGCCGGCGTTTCGTTAAAGATTCCAGGTCTGGACGTACAGACGTTCAACGCACTGGTCGACAATACGCTTGAAGACTTCCCCGTACATCTGCGTCAGGTTTGGAACTCCATCCCGAATTTGCAACCCGCCCTCGTGACGGCGATGCTGGCCGGGCTGCGCGGGGAGCTCCAGCTCAGAACACTGAACCAGACACTCCGATCTGTTGACCGGGCGATTGTCGAAACGGTCCTCAACAGCCTTGAGCCGCACACACGGCATGGCTTGAACGGATTCTTGCCTGGCGCTTTTTGCTTGATGCTCAAAGCCACCGAAGAGAACACTCTGGCGAGCCTGGCCAACTGTTTTCTCCTGACAGAGCGAGGCGGCCTGGACCCTGTTCATTCCGGCCGCATCGTACTTTGGACACCTCAATGGGGAATTGAAACGTTCAACTCGTTGAGCCTTTTCAAAACTGAACTCAATCGGCGTTTGCTGAGTGAGGACGAACGTCCTGCACTCCTGGAAAACCTCAAACAACCGGAGCGATCAGCTCATCACGTGTATTCCCTCGACTCGCTGGAACCCATCGTTGGCAATCTGGTTGAGAACCGGCAACAGTCATACGCAACATTGCAAGCGGCAGAAGTTGACCAGGTACTTGGCTCTACGCTCTCCAGCAGCCAGCTTGAAAATGAATGGCAAGTCTGGATGACGCAAAGCCTTCCTCCCACCAATCTACAACGGACCATGGCGATGGCTCAGGCGCTGATCACTCAGCATTCTTTGCCAGGCTGGTTTGGCATGGCATCGGTGCAAGACCAACAACTGCAGATCGAACTGCTGGAGCAGTACCGAAACAATGTGGAAGCAGATGAAGACTACTTGCACGGTATCCGCTCTCTGGCGGACTTTGCACAGGAGAAACTCTCAACGCTGTTACGAACCACCTATAACCCGACTATTCATGCGCCTGACGACATCAAGATCACGCTAACGCCTGCCAATACCTCTACCCCACTACAGCTGACCCTGGCTGAATATGCACTGTCCCATCACGACCACATGGGTGGGACAAACCTGAAAATTGAATCCAGAACGGCACTGGCGCTCCCGCCAGAGATGCTCGCAGAAACGCTGACACGGCAGGTTAAACAGCTGAACATCGGGGCTGAGTACCTTAAGCACCTACAAACCTTATTAGCCCCTAACAGCCAAGGCCTGACAGAACGTCAGCAGCGATTCGCCAGGCAACTCCCCTGGCAGCTCATGCAGCACGCCCATGCCGAGATGCTGCAAAAACGCCTTACGGGAGGTGCGTTCAGCTTTATCCAACAAATCATGGATATGCCAGACGCGATCGCCCGCGCGGCCGTCAACAATGCAAGGGCCATAATTCGGCCACTCGAACTGGTCGCCTCCAGCGGCGCTACGGCGGTCAAAGCCCTCGGGCTCTACTTGATTGGTCCGCAGCCTGGTACCCAAGGACCGCAGGTCCTGTATGCACCCTACAGCCAAAGCCATCACCTCAAGGAGTACAAGGACGAGGCCGGTTTGCTGGCAGAATTGACCGCCCCCGGAGCATTGCAGCAGTGGGTACTTCGCAGCCTCCCGGACGCTGCGCGGGCAACGTTTGCTCCCTTATTGGCTTCCCCCGCCGGCACGACGCCATCAATCAGCCTTGCGTCCAATCCCATTAAAGGCCATCTGTTCAAGCAACTGTTCACCGACAACATCGAGGTGCTGTTCAAGCTGCTGGGATGCCAATCCATCGCAAAGGCCCATGAGGCATGGAACGCTGTAAAACATGTGTTCACATCGGGTGTGAATCAGGCCTTGCAGTTCATCCCCGGAAAGCTGGCCTATCCACTGGTAGTCTGGAACAGTTTCAAGCTGTTCAAGAGCTCTGCTGAAGCGCTGCAAGAACATCACTGGCGCAGGGGGATTGGCGATTTCGTAAAGGGTGCCGCGCAAATGGTGATGCTCAGGCAGTCAATGCCCGAAGCACCTGAAGGTGTTCCAGATACCCCTGCTGAAGTTACGCCTCTTCCCGCACCCTCACCTTCCACCGTTGACTCGGAGTCCAGCTGGGCAAATATCGATATAACAGCTGCGCAACGAACCGAACTGCAGCCCCATGAAGTGACTGATATAGCGTTGCAGGACCTGCATAAAGATTCAAACCTTGGTCTCTATCGTGACCCAATCACAAGTCGTCAATATGCACCGATCGAGGGCAAAGTCTTTCGTATCGGCAAGCATGGTGAACACTGGCAAATCACTAATGATCACGACGTTGGACCGCTTGTATATAAAAACGCCAGACTGCAATGGAGCACCAGGAATCCTCTTGTCCTTGGCGCAAGAGTCGTATCAAGAATCACCAATCGCGCCTATTCAAACCCCATTGCCCGGCGTGGCATGAACATACATGCAACCGGAATGGAAGCCATTCGACGACTCTACCTGCGTAAAGCCTCAATGATTACCGAGGCACTGAGTTTAGCCACTCGCTACGTTAAAAACAGCAAGGGCAATTTGCGGTTGTTAGTATCGACCTCCCCAGCCAACACCCAAACGCTAAAACTCATTAAGGATTTTTTTGATTTACAGATCGTAGAGCCCCTACATATCGAAAGGATCAAGGAAGTTATCGACGATCTGCTCTCTGCCTTGCTTGCCCCCTCACTCAACTCACCCACCTCAAAGCGATTTGCCATAGGCTCTCAGCGGCGCTCTTCCCGTAATACAAAAGGGGAAGTTATGGCTTTCACACTTATTCCTGACAGTGCACAACGGTTGTACTTGACAAGATCATTTTTCAAACCGGAACTTGGCTATGAAAACTTGCTAACGGCACCCTTCAACGTTGACGCCCACGCCCGAGCGGTCACACTGATTCATGAACTCACACATCAGGTTTGCCAAACTGAAGACATTACCTATTTGAACGCCTGCCATCCCCACCTCGATCTGGTCAATGGCAACACTCCTATTGGCAGGATGGTGAAGGCCAGTTTACAAGAGGATCAGCGTAAAGCTCTGTCCCTCAGCACGCCTCGCCATGAGCTCTTTCAGGTCACTAATTTGATTACCGGGCTCAAAACCGATCCCCAAATTGGCAGCGCCTCCGAAGTGATCTTGAATCACATCCTGGATATAACCGAGGGACAGACCCTGGACGATGCACGCAGGATATTTCGAACCGATCCGCTGAAACGGGTCGAAACCATTCTCGGCAATGCTGATTCCGTCGCCTTGCTGATCAGCAAAATGGGGCGACGGCTTGAATCGATGCCTAGCCTGACAGGTAGCCTGGAAGAGGCTCTGGGCGGAATATCCACTCCCTAGATTTCCCGCGGTGCTTCCTGCAAGAATCGAAAAAAAGTTTTTCGGGAAGGGTGTAACGAACCCGTATGACCTTTCTCTACTAGGGTAAGCAAGCACAAACGCTTTCTTGACCACACCCACCACTGGAGAAACATCATGACTGCTACCACTCGCACCCTGTCCGCCGCTGCCCTTGCCCTGGCCTTGGGTTCTGCTTTGAGCATCGCGGCTCTGCCGACCACCGCCCATGCCGCAGCCGCCGACATGGAAAAATGCTTTGGCGTTGCCATGAAAGGCAAGAACGATTGTGCCGCAGGCGCTGGCACCACCTGTGCTGGCACCTCAAAAGTCGACTACGAGAGCAACCACTTCAAGCTGGTGCCTAAAGGCACTTGCGAGAAGACCCCCAGCCCGACCTCTCCGACTGGCTTCGGTCAACTGGCCGCCTACAAAGCCAAGTCGTAACCCCCACCTCTGCCTGAGTGTTGATGATGACCACTTCATCGCTGCACAGCGTACATCCTCACACTCAGGCGTTGGCGTCCAAGCTCCAGCCCCGTGCGGGGCTGGGGCTCAAGACCGGGCACTTCGGTGAAGTACTCGGTACTCGCCCGGACATCGGTTTCTTCGAAGTCCACGCCGAAAACTACATGGTGGCCGGCGGCCCGTTTCATCACTACCTGGGATTGATCCGCGAGCAGTACCCGCTGTCGCTGCATGGCGTCGGCCTGTCGATTGGTGCCGAGGGTTCATTGAACACCGAGCACCTCGACCGCCTCGCCAAACTGATCGAACGCTATCAACCCCAGTCCTTTTCCGAACACCTGGCCTGGTCGAGCCACGGCCCGGTGTTTCTCAATGACCTGCTGCCGCTGGCCTATGACGAGCCGACACTGCAGCGTGTCTGCGAGCATATCGACCAGGTCCAGCACCATCTGAAACGTCCCATGCTGCTGGAAAATCCGGCGACGTATCTGCAGTTCCAGCGCTCCAGCATGGAAGAAACACGCTTCATCGCTGAAGTCATCCGCCGCACTGGCTGCGGCTTGCTGCTGGATGTGAACAACGTCTACGTCTCCTGTATCAATCACCAACGTGATCCGTTGGCCTACATCGACGCACTGCCACTGCACGCAGTGGGTGAGATTCATCTGGCGGGGTTCGCCGAAGACACCGACAGCCTCGGCGATCGCCTGCTGATCGACGATCACGGAGCGCCCATCGATAACGCGGTGTGGGCCCTGTACGCGCGCGTTCTGGAGCGTATCGGCCCAGTGGCCACGCTGATTGAACGCGACAATCAGCTGCCGACGTTCTCCGTGCTGCACGCCGAAGCCCGTCAGGCCGATGAACTGCTGGGTTACGCCGAGGTACGCCCATGAGCACTCAAGCAGACTTCAGCGCCGCCCTGTTTGATCCACAATTGCCCTGCCCTGATGGGTTGTTCAGCGCCAACGGGGCTGATCCGGCCAGCCGCTTCGCGGTGTACCGCAACAACGTGCAGAGCTCGCTGATTAACGCCTTGGCCGACAGTTATCCGGTGGTTTCGCAGTTGGTCGGAGATGAGTTTTTTCGAGCCATGGCCCAGCTCTACGTACAGAAATTTGCACCCACCAGCCCACTGATCAACGACTACGGCAGCGACTTCGCCAGTTTCATTGAACACTTTGCGCCAGCCGCTTCGGTGCCGTACCTGACGGACGTTGCGCGGTTGGAACGCTTGCGGGTCAGGGCCTATCACGCGGCGGATGCCAACGCCGTCGAGCCAGCGCGAATTGCAGCGGCCATAAGCGAGCCCGAAGCTCTCGCAGAACTACACATTGATCTGCATCCCTCAACGTTCACGCTGAACTCGGCGTACGCCGTGGTTGCACTGTGGGCGGCCCATCAGGCTGACACCCCTCCCCAGAACCTTGAGCCGTATCACCCGCAAAGCGCGCTGGTGCTGCGCAACGGCCTGGAGGTCGAGGTCTTCGCCGTCGATGTCGGCACAACGACCTTCATCCACAGCCTGCAAAACAGCCGTCCGCTGGGACAGGCCGTGGCCGATGCCCTGAACGTTGTACCGGCATTTGACCTGAGCCAGTGCCTGGCGCTGTTGATTGGCCACAACGCCATTACCCACTTACAACACGACAAGGTATCGCCATGAACGCGCGCACCGAACATCCGAACGCCATCGCCCGCCTGATCGAACGGATCATCGAACTGTTCAAGATGATCCCCCATAGCCTGATCGCCTTCATTGCGCGTTTCGCCATTGCTGCGGTGTTCTGGAAGTCCGGTCAGACCAAGGTCGAGGGTTTTGCCGTGGATCTGATTTCCGGGACCTTCGAGCTGGGGATACCGCGTCTGGCAGACTCGACCATTCCGTTGTTCCAGAGCGAATACCACGTTCCGCTACTGTCCCCGGAACTGGCGGCGCACATGGCGGCCTTCGCCGAGCATTTCTTCCCAATCCTGATTCTGGTGGGCTTCGCCACACGCTTCTCGGCCTTGGCGCTGCTAGGCATGACTCTAACCATTCAAACCTTTGTCTACCCGGACGCCTACCCGACTCACGGCACCTGGGCGGCGATTCTGTTGTATTTGATGGCCAGGGGGCCGGGCGTGCTGTCGATCGATCATCTGATCGCCAAGCGTTATCGTTGAAGCCGATCCAGCGCTTCGCCGCTGCGCTTGAACCACCCCATCAGGTAGTCGGCCAATACCTGCGTGCGTTTGGGCAAACCGCCCTGATACGGGTGCACCAGATACATCGGCATACTGCGGGTCTGATAGTCGCGCAGCAGCCAGCGCAAACGGCCATCGGCCAGTTCAGCCTGGAGCAAGTAAGAAGGCAGGCGCGCGATTCCCGCATGGACAAGCGCGGCTTTCTTCAAGAGGTTGTAGTGGTTGCTGGCGAACGGCCCCGAAACCCGCACCCGCAACAATTCATGCTGCTGGTGATACAGCCACTCTTCGCGGCCGCTGTAATGGCTGTTGAGCAGGCAACGATGATTGATCAGGTCCGCAGGTGTCTGCGGCTCACCAAACTGCTCAAGATAAGCCGGGCTGGCGCAGGTCATCTCGTGCCAGGCCAACAGCGGCCTGGCCACCAATCGCTCGTCGTTGGCCACTTCTGAACGAATCGCCAGATCGAAACCATCCCGTGACAAGTCGCGATAGCTGTTATTGAGCTCAAGTTCGATCTGCACCTCGGGATACTCCCGGGAAAACTCCAGCAGTAGCCCGTCAAAAAAAGTCTCTCCCAACGACACCGGCACCGTCATTCGCACGGGCCCCGCCATATCGTCCTTCAGACGTGCCAGGGCCTGACGCGCCCGCTCAACCTGAATCACCAGCGCCTGAGCTTGCGGCAATAACGCCGCACCGGCCGCCGTCAGGCTCAAGCGCCGTGTTGTTCGCTGCAACAGCACCACGCTAAAACGTGCTTCCAACAGGCTGATGCGCTTGGATAACTGGCCCTTGCTACACCCCAGTTGCTGCGCCGCCAAAGTGAAACTACCGGCTTCGATCAACACCGCAAACGCCGCCAGATCGTCCATTTCACTCATGGATTGTTTCCATTTGAAAACCAAAGGTTGCCCATTAGCGCGCTTATCAACGAAAAAAACCACACTAAACTGAAACTTAGTCCAACCCATAAAGGAGCAGCACGATGAAAATTCTACTGATTGGCGCCAGCGGTACTGTGGGCTCAGCCATTGATCGCGAACTGGCACCGCGCCATGAAATCATCCGCATTGGCCGCAAGAGCGGTGACTTTCAGGTGGATATCAGTGACAGCAAATCAATCCGCAAACTGTTCGAACAGACCGGCAGTTTCGATGCGCTGATCTGCGCCGCCGGCAGCGTCAACTTCGTGCCGCTGGCCAACATGACCGAAAAAGACTTCGAGTTGGGCTTGCGGGACAAGCTGATGGGCCAGGTCAACCTGCTGCTGATCGGTCGCGAGTTCGCCAACGACGGTGCTTCCTTCACCTTCACCACCGGCATTCTCAGCCACGATCCGATTCGTACTGGCAGCTCGGCAGCCATGGTCAACGGTGCCCTGGACAGCTTCGTTAAAGCGGCGGCTATTGAATTGCCGCGCGGTCTGCGGATCAACTCGGTCAGCCCGAACGTGCTGGTTGAAGCCATGGGCAGCTACGCGCCGTACTTCCGTGGTTTCAAACCGGTTCCGGCCGCCGATGTGGCGCTGGCCTACGCGAAAAGTGTCGAAGGATTGCAGACCGGCCAGACCTACAACGTCGGCTAAGACCAACACGTTTTGTTGGAAGGCAGGCGCATTGCAGGGTTGTGATGAACGGTCAGCCTGAGTAACGTGTCGGCACTTGTCTGGAGACCCAACGATGCGTGCTGCCCGTTCCCTGATGTTTGTCGCCCTGCTTCCGGTATTCGCCGGTTGCCAGCTGCTGCAGAGCCAGCCTGAGAAACCGTCCACGGCGGGCCAGACCCGCATGCAGGGCGAACTCAGCATGGCCAACGGCAAGCTGATGTTTCAGCCGTGCCAGGAAAACAAGCTGTATGTCATCAATGACGCCGGCAGCACCAGCATCCTGCAGGAAGCCGCAACACTGGCGGGCGCGCAGCACAAGATTTTCGCCGATGTGCGTGGTCGGGTTGCCGCTGGCAAATCAGCTGATGCGGGTGCCCAGTTCGACGTACAGCAGCTATACCGCGTCGAACGTTCGGGCACGGCCTGTGAAGACCCTAACTTCCAGCGGCTGATCCTGCGCGCCAGCGGCAACACACCTGACTGGAACGTCAAGGTCAACACCAAGGGCATGGTGGTCGAGCGCGCCGGCCAGCCAGCGTTGGCTTTACCGTTTTTGGAAGAACAACTCGGTGACGGGCGTTTCAGCCTCAGTAGCGAAGCCAATGACCAACACGTTGAACTCTGGATCGCGCCACAACGCTGCGTCGACAGCAGCCGTGGCAGCGTTCAGTTCATGAGCGCCGAGCTGCGGGTCAACGGCCAGGTACAACGTGGCTGCGCGTATTTTGGTGGTTCGCGTAACGACTGATTCGACGAGCTGCTGTTTTAGCCTCACTGGAATTGCCCTTTGAGGCTTATAATCGCCGGTTTGTGAAACGCCTTTGGCGCATTTGTGCGCCCCGCGAACCGGATCCCGTCATGTTACGAATCACCGAACTCAAGTTGCCGATCGACCATCCCGAAGAAGACCTGCGGCCTGCCATCGTGCAGCGTCTGGGCATCGCCAGTGATGACCTGCTCGATTTCACCTTGTTCAAGCGCAGCTACGACGCGCGCAAAAAGTCTTCCGAACTGTGCTTCATCTACACCATCGACCTCAGCGTGCGCGATGAGGCGAAATTGCTGCACACGTTCGCCGACGACCGTAACGTCAATGCGGCGCCGGATGTCAGCTACAAAGTCGTTGGCCAGGCTCCACAGGACCTGAACCAACGGCCGATCGTGGTCGGTTTCGGCCCGTGCGGGATTTTCGCCGGACTGCTGCTGGCACAGATGGGCTTCAAGCCGATCATCCTCGAGCGCGGCACTGAAGTGCGCCAGCGCACCAAAGACACCTGGGGTCTGTGGCGCAAAAGCGTGCTCAACCCGGAGTCCAACGTGCAATTCGGTGAAGGCGGCGCGGGGACATTCTCTGACGGCAAGCTGTACAGCCAGATCAAGGATCCTAAGCACCACGGCCGCAAAGTCCTGCACGAATTCGTCAAAGCCGGTGCGCCGGAAGAGATTCTCTACGTCAGCAAACCGCACATCGGTACGTTCCGTCTGACCGGCGTCGTCGAAAACATGCGTGAGCAGATTCGCAAGCTGGGCGGTGAAGTACGCTTCCAGCAGCGCGTCACCGACGTGCTGATCGAAGACGGCCAGTTGACCGGTATCGAGCTTGCCAGCGGCGAACAGATCCACTCGAAACACGTGATCCTCGCCCTCGGCCACAGTGCCCGCGACACCTTCCGCATGCTCCACGGCCGTGGCGTGTTCATGGAAGCCAAGCCGTTTTCGGTGGGTTTCCGTATCGAACACCCGCAATCGCTGATCGACAGCGCGCGTCTGGGCAAATACGCCGGTCACCCGAAACTCGGTGCCGCCGACTACAAACTGGTGCACCACGCCAAGAACGGCCGCTCGGTCTACAGCTTCTGCATGTGCCCGGGCGGTACCGTGGTAGCGGCGACGTCCGAGCCGAACCGCGTGGTCACCAACGGCATGAGCCAATACTCGCGTAACGAACGTAACGCGAACTCCGGGATTGTGGTGGGCATCACCCCGGAAGTCGACTATCCGGGCGGCCCGCTGGCCGGGATCGAGTTGCAGGAGCGTCTGGAGTCCCACGCCTTTGTGCTGGGTGGCAGCAACTACGAAGCACCGGCGCAACTGGTCGGTGATTTCATCGCGGGCAAGCCGTCGACTGCCCTGGGCAGCGTCGAACCGTCCTACAAACCCGGGGTTGCACTGGGCGATCTGGCGCTGGCCTTGCCGGCGTTTGCCATCGACGCCATTCGTGAAGCCTTGCCGGCCTTCGAAAAGCAGATTCGCGGCTACTCGCTGCACGATGCAGTGCTGACCGGGATCGAAACCCGCACCTCTTCGCCGCTGCGGATTACCCGTAACGAGTCGATGCAGAGCTTGAACGTCAAAGGCCTGTTCCCGGCCGGTGAAGGCGCCGGTTATGCCGGTGGGATTCTGTCGGCGGGTGTCGACGGGATTCGTATTGCCGAAGCGGTGGCGCGGGATATTCTCGGTATCGAGGCCTGACACACAACACAAAACCCTGTGGGAGCGAGCTTGCTCGCGATAGCGGTAGATCAATCAACATGAGTGTTGAATGTGATGCCGCCATCGCGAGCAAGCTCGCTCCCACATTGGTCTTCAGCGTCTGAACGGTTTCAGATATTGGCGCGCAACACGCTGGCCGGCAGCGGCTCGCCGCGTTCGACACTGGCCGCAACGGCCGCGATCAGACCACTCAACTCATAACCCTGAGCCTTCAGCCAGTCCTGATCGTAATAGGTGGTTGCGTAGCGTTCGCCGCCATCACACAGAATCGCCACGATCGAACCACTCTCCCCCGCTGCAATCATCTGCTGGGCAGCCATCAGGGCCCCGATCAGATTGGTCCCGCTGGAACCGCCCACGTGCCGGCCCAGACGCTGCGCCAGGTAATGCATGGCCGCCAGCGACAATGCATCCGGCACCTTGACCATCGCATCGATCACCTTCGGCAAAAACGATGCTTCAACCCGAGGCCGGCCGATTCCCTCGATCCGTGAGCCGCAATCCAGACGCAGGCTCGCGTCGCCGGTCTGGTAGTACTCGAAGAACACCGAACGCTCGGCATCGGCGCACAGCACGCGGGTGCAATGCTGGCGATAACGCACGTAGCGCCCCAAGGTCGCAGTGGTACCACCCGTTCCAGGACTGGAAATCAGCCAGCTCGGTTCAGGATGACGCTCGAAACGCATCTGCTGAAAAATCGATTCGGCAATGTTGTTGTTGGCTCGCCAGTCAGTGGCGCGTTCGGCATAGGTGAACTGGTCGATGAAATGACCATCGTGCTCCCGGGCCAAACGCTCGGACTCGGCGTAGATCTGCGTCGGATCCTGCACCAGATGGCTTTTGCCGCCGTAGAACTCGATTTGCGCAATTTTTTCCCGGGAGGTCGTGGCCGGCATCACGGCAATGAACGGCAAACCGAGCAAGCGCGCGAAATACGCCTCGGAAATAGCCGTCGAACCGCTGGATGCCTCGATCACCGGCGCCCCCGGCTTGAGCCAACCGTTACACAACGCATACAGGAACAACGAACGCGCCAGTCGATGTTTGAGGCTACCGGTGGGGTGACTGGATTCATCCTTGAAGTACAACTCGATGCCCGGCAATCCCGGTAGTGGCAAAGGGATCAGGTGCGTATCGGCGCTACGCTGGAAGTCGGCTTCGATGATCCGGATGGCTTCGCGGGCCCACTGACGGTTGTCGCTCATGGTCTTTTTCTCGTTGAATCGATTAGGCGTAGGGAAACCTGGCGGTGACAACAGGCAACGAATTGACCTTGTCGAAAGGCTCAATCACTAAGCTTAGGAAAAAACCTGCATAACGCACAGGTACAGCTGAGGCTCAATACACCAGCCAACTGCTAGGCTCAGTCCAGGTCCGGTAGTCATCGTTGTAACGGCATATAACAAAAAAGAATATAACTTTTGTTTTAACAACTAACCGTACGGGTTAGGGTGGTCCACCTTTTGAATCGATAGATGGAGAGCGACCTTGCCTCTGCGTAGCACTTTCACGCGTTTCTTTCAGTTGGAAGCTGCCAGCGGTCTGTTATTGATTGCCGCTGCAGCTCTTGCCCTGATCATCAACAACTCACCGCTGTCCTGGCTGTACAACGGCCTGCTGGACACCCCAGTGGTCGCTCAGATCGGCGCCCTGAAAATCGCCAAGCCCCTGTTGTTATGGATCAACGACGGCCTGATGGCGATGTTTTTCCTGTTGATCGGCCTGGAGGTCAAACGCGAAATCCTTGAAGGCCATCTGTCCAAACCCTCGCAGATCGTCCTGCCGGGTGCGGCGGCCATCGGCGGCATGGTCGTGCCGGCGCTGATCTACTGGTTCCTCAACAAGGACAACCCGCCAGCCCTGAGCGGCTGGGCCATCCCGATGGCCACTGACATCGCCTTCGCCCTGGGGGTGCTCGCCTTGCTGGGCAAGCGCGTGCCAGTGTCGCTGAAGCTGTTTCTGATGACCCTGGCGATCATCGATGACCTGGGTGCGATCATCGTCATTGCGATCTTTTATTCGGGTGAACTGTCGACACTGTCGTTGATGCTGGCCGCAGCCTGCATTGTCGCGCTAGTGGCGATGAACAGGCTTGGCGTGGTCAAGCTCGGACCGTACATGATCATCGGCCTGATTCTCTGGGTCTGCGTGCTCAAGAGCGGCGTCCACGCCACTTTGGCTGGTGTAACCCTGGCGTTCTGTATCCCGTTACGTACCCGGAATGCCGAGCCTTCGCCGCTGCTGACCCTGGAGCACGCGCTGCATCCGTGGGTAGCCTTCGGCATCCTGCCGCTGTTCGCTTTCGCCAATGCCGGCGTTTCACTGGCTGGCGTCAACCTTGAGAGCTTCACCCACCACGTACCGATGGGTATTGCTGCGGGCCTGCTGCTGGGCAAGACCGTCGGCGTCTTCGGTCTGACCTGGCTGGCCGTCAAAATCGGTATCGCGGCCCTTCCCGCTGGCGCCAATTGGGGTCAGGTACTCGGCGTGGCGGTTCTCTGCGGTATCGGTTTCACCATGAGCCTGTTTGTCGGTTCCCTGGCCTTTGTACCCGGCAGCAGCGAATACGCGGGCATGGACCGCATGGGCATCCTCACCGGCTCGATCCTCGCCGCATTGATCGGTTATGCGGTGACCGCAGCTGCCAGTCGCAAGAACGCGGCGCTCACCTCTTAATCACCAAAGACAGAACCCGGGCGCATTCAAGACTCGTCCTACAGCCACGATCAGCCACGTTCGATAACGTCGTGCAGCCCCTCACAGGGCTGCCGATGGACGAACCGAGCAAGGATAATCAGTGGCTGTTAACAAGAACATTCCCAAGGTTCGCAATCCACCGTCAGGCGATGGACACCACGTCACCGAACGGTACATGACTGCCACCGAGCTGGCAGACCGTGATGCACGACAGAAATCCTACGACGACATGCTCGCCAGACAGGTGGCCTTCGAAAAGCATCGCCAATTCGCCGTCAAACAAACCTCTCCTATCCGGGCCGGGTGCGTCTTCGCCAAGTCCTGCAAGCTTCCGAATGCGATCATCGACTACTCAAATCCTTCAGGAGCCGTCCCCACCGACAGCCTGAAAGACTACGGCGACCTGATCCTTCTGGGAACGCGTGGCGCGGATGAATCCGGCCTGCTGCCACTGAAGAAAATCAGTGGTGCCGGAATGCCTGCCGGTATTGGCAGCCTGGCCCTTGGTGGCTCGGCCCTTGGCTCCGTATCGCTAGCGACTACCGGCGTCGTTGCCGGCGCTCTGGCTGGATTAGTGGCGTTGGTCTGGCCATCAAACCTGGGCGACAGCTCGCTTTATACCGAAGATCAGTTACTCGGCCTCAAACAGGCCCGCACCCGGGTTCGTCTGCGGGTCGAACAACAAACCGACGGCAGCCTCAAGGGTTACGGCTTCTACACCGGCAAGAACCGCGACTGGGAAATGGTCGATGTCGTGCAGTTCAAACTGCGCGGCACTCAACAGGTGGTGGACCTGGGCGATGGCATCGAACTGATCTGGACCCCGGCCATGGATCCCTCGGGCATCCTTGGCATCCCGGCCCTGGAAGCCGCTCCCCAGGCACCGCACATCTGGGTCTACCCACCGACGCCCGCCGCCGACAGCATCATCGTCGACCCGGTTTATCCGCCTGAGTACAAGGACTTCATTCTTGTGTTCCCGGCGGACTCGGGGGTGAAGCCGGTTTATATTGTGGTGAGTGTTACTGACCACACATATCATCCTGCGCCGAGAGGCCTTACGGCTTTTCCTGATGCAACAAAAGCGAAGCGTAAGACTCCGGTGAAAGGCGGCGGTGGACTTCGAAAACGATGGAAAACCCCTAAAGGGATAATTTTTGAATGGGACTCGCAACACGGGACTGTCGAAATGTATGACAAGCGAGGGAAGCACCTCGGTGAATATGACCCGATTACAGGGAAACAGACTAAACCCGTGGATAGCACAAGGAGCGTTGAACCATGATTTATCTCGTAGAAGCTTACGACAAAGTAACGGAGCTTCTGGTTTTTGAGGAAGAACTACCGAAGGGAAGCGATGAACAGCTAAGAGCAATAATGGGCTGGACTACAGAGCAACAAGGTTGGGAGGGATATGACCTCTCAAGCTCCCAGCTATCAGCCATAGAGGAAATACTGGGCAAGAAAATCTACGACTCAGCGTACCTCTATCAACTCAGCTGTAATGTGTAGCTCATAAAATTCTCAGCCAAAAACACAAAACCCCGACCAGTTACCTGGCCGGGGTTTTGTTTTAACCGCGTAAAACTTAGTGTGAAACGCGGCTGGTGCCACCAACAGTGGAAATGCGCACACGTTCGCCAACACGGAACACTTCGTTTGGCTGAACTTCCTGAACGTAGGCACGCATGCTGCCGTCGTCTTCGCGAACGGTGATTTCCACGCCCTGGGTACGGGTCGCGCCTTCTTCGATGGCAGAACCCGCCAGACCGCCGGCCACTGCGCCGATCACCGCAGCGACGATGCTGCCTTTGCCACCACCGACGGAGCTACCGGCGACGCCGCCAACGACTGCACCGGCTGCGCCGCCGATCGGGGTTTTGGTGCCTTCGATTTTCACCGGACGCAGGGACTCGATGGTACCCATGCGGATCGTCTGCACCCGACGCGCTTCGTCACGGGAGTAGGAGTCACCGGTCAGGCTCGATTGGCAACCAGTGAGCAACATCGCCATCGTAGAAAAAGAAGCAACCAGCAAAACAGACTTACGCATAGCATCAACTCCAAAGGACAGGTATTCATTAAACTCCGCAGCTTGACGCCTGTCACGGCACCGCCCGGATAAAATTGGTTTGATTCAGGTGCAGTACAGTCGCACTTGAGAACTCATCACACAGTAGCGCCAAATTACAGAACCTGCGCCATCGCCCCAAGGATTTCCATGGATTACTTCATCATTGTCGTCACCACCGTTGCCGGACTGTACTTCCATTGGTGGCTGTACGTGCGAATCAAACGCTGGATGGACCGTGATCTGGCGCTGGCACTTGCCGGCAATGATGAGCGGAAAAAGGCATTCATGCTGCAACAACTGGCCAGTGCCCGGCAGCAGAATATCAAACGCAGGGACCTGCCACAGTGGCTGGAGGCGGCTGCTGCCGCCTACCCCACTGTGTAACCGGTTTACGGCGCCAGGCGCTCGCGACTCCAGTCGGCGCCTTGCAGACGATAGTTCAGACGGTCATGCAAACGGCTCGCTCGACCTTGCCAGAACTCGATGCGTTCTGGCAGCAAACGATAGCCGCCCCAGTGTTCAGGGCAATGCGGCTGACTATCGCTAAAGCGCTGCTCGGTAGTCTTGAGCAACCCTTCCAGCTCGGCACGATCGGCAATTACCTGACTCTGCGGTGACGCCCAGGCCCCCAGGCGACTGCCCAGAGGCCGCACCTGAAAATAGGCATCGGATTCTTGCGGCGTGACCTTCACCACCCGTCCTTCAATGCGCACCTGGCGTTCCAGGGTCGGCCAGAAGAAGGTCATGGCAGCAAACGGATTTGCCGCCAGTTGCTGACCCTTGGCACTGTCGTAGTTGGTGAAGAAGGTAAATCCCTGCTCATCAAGCCCCTTGAGCAACAGGATCCGGCAATGCGGGCGACCGTCCGGATCAACAGTGGCCAGGGTCATGGCATTGGCCTCGACCGGAGGTTGTTCGGTTTTCACCGCTTCGGCGAACCACTGATGAAACAGCGCGAATGGCTCGGCCGGGGCGTGAGCCTCGGTCAAACCATCGCGAGTGTAGTCACGACGCATATCGGCCAGAGCCCGGGTCATGGCGTTTTCCTTGTGCTTGATCAATCAGTTCCTGGCCTGATTACTGGCCGCTGGTGCTTTTTGCCGCTGTATCCGCTTTGTCTGCAGCAGGCTTTTTGGCCGGATGTTTTTTGGCCGGAGCTTTCTTCGCCGGTGCCTTTTTCGAGGCAGCGCCTTTTTTCTTCGACGTCGCTTTTTTCTCGGCCACGGCTGGCGCTGCAGGCTTCGCGGCCGGTGCTGCAACCATTTCCACTGCCGGTGGAGTCGGCTGGCTGTACTTGTTCAGCAACGCCAGCATGGTGGTGCGCGGGGTCAGCATGATTTCCACACGACGGTTCAAGGCACGGCCCTGAGCGCTGTCATTGGCGGCGCGCGGCATCAAGTCACCCATACCACGCAACATCAGACGATCTTGCTTCAAGCCACTGAGACTGAAGATCGACGCAACGGAAGTCGCACGGTCCTTGCTCAGCTGTTTAGTCTCAGACGCTGTGCCCGTAGTGTCGCCGTGGCCGAGTACCAGGATGGAAGTCTGGGGGTCATTCTCAACCAGCTTGGCGATCTTGGTGAACTGACCCAAGGCCGACGGCAGCAACATGGCTGGACGTTTCGGGTTGAAAGAGTCATCCACCGGCACGACCACCACCAGTACGTTCTCGCGACGTTCCACTGTCGAGTGGCCGTCCTGGACCGCAGCCCGCAAGCCTGGCTCGTGGCTGTCCAGCCAGGCCTGGGTGATTTTCGGATCAGGCATTGGCACGTCTTTGATATCGGCCTTGGTTATGGCCTTTGGCTGGTCGCCAAACGGCCACCACCATTTGCTTTCACTATCAGCTTTGGCGGCTGCGGCAGCTGAGGAGCCTGGAACTGCTGCCGGGGTAGCTGGCGCAGCAGCACTTGCGGTCGATTTGGCCTTGGCGGCGGCAGCGGCTTCAGCCGCCTTGGCATCCGGTTTAACGTCCGGTTTGGTGGCGTCTTTGCTCGCCACCTTGTCCGAACCGGAACCGAATGACCACCAGTGGCCACCGTCGGCATCATTTTGTGGGGTCTGTGCGCAACCGGTAATGCTGAGACACAGGGCCAAGGCTAGAGATTTGTTCGGTGACATGGGGGATATCCACAAAATGAGATAGAAAGCTGTGGGTCACTACGACCCGTATAAAACAGACGCTATGAAACTATAGAAGCCACAGGGTTCCGTCCTGCGACCATTGGGCAAGTTTTTTTCGAAAAAATGCCTTACAGCCACCCTTTACAGACAAGCGGCCAAAACCCGCACAAGCTTCTGCGCACGCGGATCCATCAACACGTATGGCCCAAGGGTATTGGTCACAAAACCGAAGGCCACATCGTGTTCCGGGTCAGCGAAACCGATGGAGCCACCAGCACCCGGATGACCAAACGCTCGAGGGCCGAGGCCAAAGGTCGCGTTGGGTACGTCCGGTTGATCGAGCATGCAACCCAGACCGAAACGGGTCCGGGTCAGTAAAGTCTTGTCTTCGCCCAGGCTGTGCTCGCGAGTCAGTTCCTGGAGCATCTCGCTTTCCAGCAGGCTGCCATCAAGCAGACCACTGTAGAACCCGGCCAAGCTGCGAGCATTACCGTGGCCATTCGCTGCCGGCTGTTGCATTCGACGCCATTCGGGCTTGTTAGTGCTGGTCATGATCGACGGCGGGTTGGTGAAGGCCCGGGTGGTCATGGCCGTCGGCTCACGCAGGGTCACTTGCAACAAGCGCTGCGCCGCCGCATCACCAACATTGCCTTTACCGCGTGAGATGTGTGCCACGCGATGAAACTCTTCATCTGCCAGGCCGACATGAAAATCCAGCCCCAGCGGCCGCGCAACACGCGCCACGATCGACTCGCCCGGACTACGGCCATCAGCGCGGCGCAACAACTCCCCAACCAGCCAGCCATAGGTGATCGCCGCATAACCATGGCCTTCGCCCGGTGTCCACCAAGGCGCTTCGGCAGCTAGCGCGTCAACCATGGTTTGCCAGTTGTAGAGGGCTTCAGGTGGTAGCAGCTCGCGCAGGGCCGGCAGACCGGCCTGATGGCAGAGCAGCTGGCGTAAAGTGACTGCTTCTTTGCCGGCAGCGGCGAATTCCGGCCAGTACCTGGCGACCGGCACATCGAGCTGTAACTTGCCTTCGGCGACCAGTTGCAGGGCAGTAACGGCGGTAAACGTCTTGGTGCAGGAGAACAGATTGGCGATGGTGTCGCTGTGCCAGGCATCGCTACCGTCCTTGTCGGCGGTACCGGCCCAGAGGTCGACAACGGTTTCGCCGCCGATCTGAATGCACAATGCCGCACCGCGTTCCTGAGGATCGTCGAAAAGTGCGGCGAAAGCTTCGCGCACCGCTTCGAATTTAAGCTCGTAATGACCCTGAATCTGCACCCGTAACTCCCCAGAAAAGCGTTTCGACACAATGACCTGCATTGTTCCAGCCCTTGAAGGATTTGGGAACAGGGGCAGGCTGGGCGGTTGCCCTTATCGTTGATCGGTCAACGATAAAAAGATCGCAGCCTGCGGCAGCTCCTACAGAGGCTGCGGGCTTTAATGACCATTGCCGGAATGCCCACCCGTATGGCCGGCGCCCAGCCCTGCACCCTTGCTGTCGCGGCCTTTTTTCCCGCCTGCGTCTTCATGACTGGCACTTTCGGCTTTATCTGCCGCAGCCTTGGCCTTCTCGGCCTCTTTGCCGAGTTGATCGACGGCCTGCAAGTTGGCCTTGCGCACGCTCTCGACAAAGCCCTGGAACGGCAGATCGGTGATTCCGACCAGACCGAAATGACCGTTTTCACCGTCCAGCAGACGGCCGGTCACCGGTTGATCGAGGTACTGGAACCAATGCACGCCGACAATCGACGGTTCACTCACCGCTTGCTTTACGAAATTGGCGTAGGCCGGCCCACGGTCCTCTTCCTTCGCCAGTTCCGTCACACCGCCCCAGAACGGACCGCGATCTCGCGAGCCGAAGTTGAATTCGGTGATCAGCACCGGTTTGTCCAGCGCCTGTAGCTTGGCGAAGTCATAACCGTCCTGAGGTTTAAGCGTGTACATGTTGAAGCTCAGGACGTCGCAATACTGCGCGCAAGACTCGACAGCCTCAGGTGTGCTGATGGCAAACCGGCCACCGAGCAGCAGGTGGTTGGGAGCGTGCCATTTCAGCGAATCGGCAATGGTCTTGAAGTAGGTATCGGCGAAGACTTTCTGGAAATATTTGAAGTCGGTTTCGATTTCCGGGTGCTCCGGACTTGGCAGAGGCGGCACGAAACCCGGATCTTCCATCAGTTCCCAGGCTGGCAGATCAATGCCCCAGGCTTTCGACAGCCCTTCCTGGTTACGGTATTTGTCGCGCAATTGCTTGAGGAACGCCCGTTTGGCCGGCACGTCGGTAGTCATTTTCAAGGTGCCATACGCCAGCGCATAGCGGGCCTTCGGATCATCGCCGGGACCGGCCCAAGCCAGTTCGTTATCGGCGAAGTAACCGATCAGCCATGGATCGTCGCGGTGATCGCGAGCAGCAATGGCCACGGCACGCTCGGTGGCCATGGCGAAACGTGGGTCGAACGGATCGGGCATACCGCCCCACCAATCGGTGCCGGTACTGATGCTTGCGTAATCGCCGACGATGGACAGCGGCAAGGTGTACGGCACGCGATCATTCAGGCCCAGAGCCGGGGCGCTCCAGTCGCCGATAGTGTTGAAACCCCAGGCTTGCAGACGGTCGAGGGTATGGCCGGTCCAGCGCTTTTCATCGAACGCAGGGGACGCGCACGGCGTTGCGGCAGTGTCGGCCTTGGCTTCGTCTGCCTTGGTTTCACTCACCACCGCACACGGTTGGCCATAGGTGCGCTGCAGGTTAGCGCCATAAAAGTCATACCAGCGACCCGCATTGAATCCCCGCCCCTGATCAGCACCATTGCCCCCCCGGTTGTTACCTTCACCGTAATGGCTGGCCAATGGCTCGTCGCTGGCGGGCAACGACTCGAACATGGCTTCGCGCCCGGCGACGTAGGTCTGGCTGGTGTCGGCGGTCACTGTATTGACCCCCAGGGAATAGAACGGGTGGCCTTCCGGTGTCACCAGATACCAGCGACCATCACGCTTTTCAGTACGGAAGAAGCCACTGGCCTTGAAGGCCGGGCCTTTACTCCAGCCGCCGAACTTGTCCAGGGACGAGCGTTCACGCTCGGCCAGCCAGGTTTTCAGTTGCTGTTGTTCTTTATTCGCCGCGGCTTTGAGCTGCTCGTTGCTGGCGACTTTTTCCGGCCATTTCGCACGAGTGGACTGACCATAAGTGTCCACTAACGAGCCGTAGGCAGCTTTGAACACCGCCTCTGCGTCCTGCACACCAAAGCGCTCCAGCATGATGCTCTGAGCGACTTTTGGCTGATCCATCGACAACGTCACCGACACCACCTGGCTGCGATCCAGTTCACCCGCGCTGCTGGCCAGCAATACGCGCTGGCCTTCGACGGTCATCGGCATCGGCGGCCCGGCTTTCATGCCCTGGCTCAGCGGCGAACTCGGTGTCAGGGGGACCAGCAAGGTTTGCGCAGGCCCGGCCGGCAGATCGATGCGGCTGACCAGGGTCTTGCCGTCGTTGCTCTGGATTTTCACGTAGAGCGTTACGGCCCAGTTCATCGCGCTCTGGATGCGCAAGCTCATGACACCGGACTGCGACCAGTCCCAGGCGCCAGTTTGCGGGGTCAGGCGCAGATTCGGTTGCGCCGCCGGATTGAAGGTCACCCGACGCAGCACTTCACCCTCAGCCGTTTGCTCTGCATTGGATTGCGGCAGGCTGGCGTCCTGAGTCGCCACCTGGACCACATCGGCGGGCCGGACAAAGTTGAACAGCGTCTGTTGTCCGGCCGGAGCCGCCAGCAGTGGCGCAGCGAACATCAGGGCAAAAACAGCGGGTAACGAACGGCGAATCATATGAACCAGGTTCTCCCTAACGACCAGTGAACGGCCTGTGTGGAATCGGTGACGGGGGATAGACAACGAAGTGGGCGATTTCGCCCACCGTGTCTCAAGATATTTCGCGGCGAAACGGCGGCAGCGCATTGAGGATCGCTTTGCCGTAGCGTTGCGTGACCAGACGCCGGTCAAGCAAGGTGATGGTGCCGCGATCCTCTTCGGTGCGCAGCAGGCGCCCGCAGGCCTGAACCAGCTTGAGCGAAGCGTCCGGCACGGAGATTTCCATGAAGGGGTTACCGCCCCGGGCTTCGATCCATTCAGCCAATGCAGCTTCAACCGGATCGTCCGGCACCGAGAACGGGATCTTGGCTATCACCACGTGCTCACAGTAAGCGCCCGGCAAGTCGACACCTTCGGCGAAACTCGCCAGACCGAACAGCACACTGGAGTCGCCGCCATCGACGCGCGCCTTGTGCTTGTTCAGGGTTTCCTGTTTCGACAGGTTGCCTTGAATGAACACTTGCTTGCGCCAGTCACGGTCCAGGCCGTCGAACACGTCCTGCATCTGTTTACGCGAAGAAAACAGCACCAGCGTGCCGCGCGAGCCTTCGACCAGTTCCGGCAGATCGCGGATGATCGCTGCAGTATGAGCCGGTGCGTCCCGTGGGTCGGCGCGCAGGTCCGGGACCCGCAGCACGCCAGCGTCGGCATGATGGAACGGGCTCGGCACCACCGCCGTCACGGCTTTTTTCGGCAGACCGGCGCGCATGCGGAAACGGTCGAAGGTGCCCAGTGCGGTCAAGGTGGCCGAAGTCACCAGCGCACCGTATGCCACATTCCACAGGTTACGTCGGAGCATTTCCGCCGCCAGGATCGGGCTGGCGTTGACCTCGATGTCGAACAGCGAACCACTTTCGGCCAGGGTCAGCCAGCGCGCCATCGGCGGATTGTCTTCCGGGTCTTCGGCGGTGAATGCCGTCCACAGCTCCCAGTTGCCCTGAGAACGGGACAGCAGACTGCCGAACAGCGGATACCACTCTTCGGCCTGATTGCTGGCGATGCCGATGTTGACCTCGCCATCCATGCCTTCCTTCAGCAGCTCGGTGAGCCGGGTAAAGACATCGGTCAGGCGTGAAAAGCCTTTCTTCAGTTCGATGCCCATTTCGCGCATATGCTCGGGAATCACCCCGCCGACGAAGCGATGACGCGGCCGTTCGCGGCCCTCGACGTCTTCGCCGGGCTTGAAATCGGCAACCTGTTCGCAGGCGGTGAACATGAACTGCTGCTGGGTCTTGATCTCGCGCGCCAGCTCCGGCACTTGCTCGATCAGCTTGCCCAGGTCGCCGGGCAGCGGGTGCTGGGCCAGCAATTTGGTGAGGTTCTTGGCGGTCGCTTCCAGCCAATCGGCGGTGGAGCGCAAACGCGTGTAATGGGCGAAGTGGCCGATCGCCTTGTCTGGCAAGTGGTGACCTTCGTCAAACACGTAAATCGTATCGCGCGGGTCGGGCAGAACAGCACCGCCGCCCAATGCCAGGTCGGCCAGGACCATGTCGTGGTTGGTGACGATGACGTCGACCTTGCCCATGCCTTCGCGGGCCTTGTAGAAGGCGCACTGACCGAAGTTGGGACAATGACGGTTGGTGCACTGACTGTGATCGGTGGTCAGCCGTGCCCAGTCCGCATCCTCAAGGGCCGTGGACCAACTGTCGCGGTCGCCATCCCACTTATTGCCGGCAAGCTTTTCGATCATGCTGGTAAACAGCTTCTGACTGGCTTCATCGACCTCGATCTTGAAGCCTTCTTCTTCGAACAGCTGCGCGGTAGCGGTTTGCGCGTGGCCTTCCTGCAACAGCATGTCGAGCTTGGACAGGCACATGTAGCGGCCACGGCCCTTGGCCAGCGCGAAGCTGAAATTCAGCCCGCTGTTGCGCATCAGGTCCGGCAGGTCCTTGTAGACAATCTGTTCCTGCAGGGCGACGGTCGCCGTGGCGATTACCAGGCGTTTGCCGGCGGCCTTGGCGCTCGGAATCGCCGCCAGGCTGTAGGCCACGGTTTTCCCGGTACCGGTGCCGGCTTCCACCGCGACAATCGCGGGGTCGCCACTGCGCCGGCCTTCGTCGTCGGTGTCGATGTCACCGAGGACCTTGGCAATTTCAGCGATCATCAGGCGTTGGCCGTAGCGCGGCTTGAGGCTCTTGGCTTCGAGAAAACGCGAGTAGGCGCCCTGGATCGTGGTTTTAAGTTCGGTGCTGATCATGGATTGTCGGGCGCAAAAAACGCTGGATAAATTTTCAGTGGTTCGGTTCGGCCGCTATCATACCCCGCTAATTAATCCCGCGCAGAACGGAGTACCTCAATGACACCTTTCGCCCTCATTTATACCCTGCATGTGCTGGCCGCCCTGATCTGGGTCGGCGGCATGTTTTTCGCCTGGATGGTCCTGCGCCCCGCCGCGATGAAGGCACTTGAGGGGCCTGCGCGACTGAAGCTGTGGGTAGAAGTGTTTCAACGTTTTTTTGTCTGGGTCTGGATCGCCGTGGTGATCTTGCCGATCAGTGGCGTCGGGCTGATTTATCTGCGCTTCAGCGGCTTTGAAACCGCGCCGCGTTATGTGCAGATCATGATGGGATTGTATCTGGTGATGACCGCGCTGTTTATCCGCATTCAGGCGTTGAAACTGCCGGAGTTGCGTAACGCGGTGCTGGCCGAGGATTGGCCGACGGGTGCGGCGACCCTGGGCAAGATTCGGCGCTTGGTAGGGATCAATCTGCTGTTGGGGTTGCTGCTGGTGGCGGTGGCTTCGGCTCGGCCGATGCTTTAAAAGCATCGCGGGCAAGCCTTGCTCCTACAGGTTTTGTGTCGTTTATCAATCATGCAATCGACCCAAATCCGTAGGAGCAAGGCTTGCCCGCGATGACAATTCATCAGGCAACACACATTACAAAAGCTGCTTACAACCGCTGCACCGTCACCGCACCGGCTGCTCCGGCAGGGCCTGGCTGACCTTGCGCACCCGCCCGGCCGCTCTTGCCGCCGTCGGTACGGTAGACGAAGCAACCTTTGGCCTCGCCGCCGGCGCCCGGCTTGCCACCGGCTCCGGCCACGCCACCGGCGCCACCGTCGACCAGCACCTTGATCTGCTGGGCCGGATAATCACGTGGTAACTCCACACGCACTTGCGCGCCCGGCGCACCGGCACGACCATCACCGCCGTTATCGCCATCAGCCCCACGCCCGGCCTGGCCCCATGTGCAGCCTGGTTCCTCACCGTTGGCCCCATCGAGCCCGACGTAACCCGGCGCACCAGCTCCGCCGCGTGCATCTACCAACAACTCGGGAGCATTCAGCGAAGCAATCCGCACGTTCAGGTTTCGCCCGGCGCGAGCAGCCTTGAAATAGGTCCCCGGTGCGCCTCGGGAGGTGATCTGACTGCCACTGGAAAGCTGTGCACGACTGATCTTCAGTTCCAGGCTTTGCTCGCTGGGGACGATAGCGATCCGCGCCTCACGCCCCAGGCGCAACTCGCCAACGCTCAGTTCGGTCACATTGGAGGGGATCAGCAGCGTGCCATAGTCGGCGACTTCCAGACGCTCCAGCTGCAAGGTGCTGGCGGTATTGGGCAAACGCAGCAATGAGTTGGTCTCGACCGTGACCACCTGGGCCGTCGCCAACGGGCTGATCAAAACGGCGAGCAGGCAGAGCTTACGCATGGCGGACCTCCGCAGCTGAAGGGGTCGCAATGGCTTGTATATGGAAGATACCGACAACGAGGATCTGCAAGCGGTCACGCCACGGATGAGCCCGCTCGTTGAGGTTGCGGTTATAGAGCACCAGCTCCACAAAATGGGTCATCAGTAACAGGCTGGCGACCAGATTGACCATAAGATGAAACGGACTGATCAACGGACTGATCAGATTGACCAGCACCACCAGCCAGAACAACAGGGTCAAACACTTCCCCAAGCCCCAAAGCACCTTCATATACGCTCCCGCAGATCATTATTCTTTGCGCGCACAGTACCGACTTCCGCTAGGGATAAGCCAGAGGCCAGCGAAAAATCTTCTGAACGGGCGGTCTAGGGCCCCGAGACTGTCAATCAGCGGCCAGTCATCCGTTCGACCCGACGGTTGTTTTGCCCCGTGTTTACGGTAGACCTCGCCATTGTCTGCAAACCGGCTCTAGGCCCGGAGGTTCGAGCAGGCTAGTCTTTGCAGATCTGATTGAGGATCTTCGATGACCGCAGGTATTTCTTCGCGCACACCCCAGCAAGCACTCGCCGCCTTGCTCGACCGTTATGCGCCACAACGTCTGTTGCTGATCGGCGCCAGCGACTTCCCCGCGCTGGAAGCCTTCAAGCTCGCGCACCCGGATGCCTGCGTCGCTCAAGTCGCACCCGGTCCGCTGCCACCTGCACTTGCCGCGCAACGCTTCGACCTGGCGTTGGCACTCGATTGCCTTGAGCATCTGCCCAAACGCGATGGCCTGAACCTGCTCGGCGGGATTCGCAATCTCAACGCCAGCCGCATTGCCGTGCTTGCAGATCTGAAAGCCTGCGGTTGGCAAGAAACCGACTTCTTTTCCCTGGCACTGCAAGCCAGCGAACGCTTCCAGCGCGACGAACAGGTCCTGACACTGTTCACCTACGATCTGCTTGACTACAAACAAGTACCCGACTGGCTCAATTCACGATTCTGGGCCAACCCGGAAAACTTCGGAAAATACTGGTGGTAACGCGATGAGTACATCCATTTGCCCGTGCGGCAGTGGCACCCTGCTGGATGCCTGCTGCGGCCACTACCACGCCGGCCACCCCGCGCCGTGCGCCGAAGCCTTGATGCGTTCGCGCTACAGCGCCTATGTGCTGGGCCTGATCGACTATCTGGTGGCCACCACCCTGCCCGCCCAACAGGCTGGACTGGATCGCCAGTCGATCAGCGACTGGAGCGCGCAAAGCACCTGGCTTGGCCTTGAAGTGGAAAGCTCCGAGGTATTCGGTGGCCAGCCCGAACATGCGTTCGTCACCTTCACCGCACGCTGGCACGACAGCACCGGCGAGCACAGCCACCGCGAACGTTCATCCTTTGTGCAAAACGCCGGGCGCTGGTACTTCATCGACCCGACTGTGCAGCTCAAGGCCGGGCGCAATGATGCATGCCCTTGTGCCAGCGGGCAGAAATTCAAGAAATGCTGCGCGAGTTATTTCACTGCTTGAGGTGCCCCTAAAAGATCGCAGCCTTCGGCAGCGCCTACAGGGTGTACGCCATTCCATGTAGGAGCTGCCGAAGGCTGCGATCTTTTAGGACTAGACTAGGGTTCAAGGGGGAAGCATCACTATGACCAGTCAGCGGCGCGCCTTACAAACCGTCACCCTGCTCGTAATGCTGGGGCTCAGCGGCTGCGCGTCCTGGTTCGCTGACGACACCCTCGACCCGCAAGTCCATCTGCTCAAAGTCGAAGTGGTGCGCGCCAAACTCCTTGAGCAGAAATTCATGCTGTATTTTCGCGTCGACAACCCCAACGACTCCGACCTTATCGTTCGCGGCCTGGTGTACCGGATTCATTTGAGCGAGTTCCTGCTGGCCGAAGGCGAGTCCAGCGAATGGTTCACTGTCGACCCGAAAAGCAGCAGCTATTTCCAGGTGCCGATTCGTACCAACCTCTGGCAACACCTGCGCGACGTGGTGAAATTGCTGAAGAAACCTGACCAGCCGATCCCCTATCGCCTGGAAGGTGAGTTGAAAACCGGATTATTGTTTGGCAATGACGTGCACCAGGCCCGTTATGGCGAGATAATTCCCGGCGATTTTATTCCGGAGTAACCTCGATGACCCAGCAACCCCATGTCCATGGCCCTGACTGCAACCACGATCATGACCATCACGACCACCATGACCACCATGATCACGACCATGGCCATGTTCACGGCCCGAACTGCGGCCACGCTCACCAGGAGCCGGTGCGCAACGCGTTGAAAGACGTCGGCCGCAACGACCCTTGCCCATGCGGCAATGGCAAGAAATTCAAGAAGTGCCACGGTGCTTGATGCGTTAGCCAAACGTGCGCTTTGTAGGAGCATGGCTTGCCAGCGATGAACGATGACGCGCAATGCCTCGGATACCGAGGTGCCCCTATCGCGGGCAAGCCTTGCTCCTACAGGGTTTAATCAGCCATCAGAATCTCGGTGGTGCAAACCACCGTCGCGTATTCCCCGTGCAGATTGCCCAGCGACATGGCATGCACCTCCTGCGCCGAATGCTTCTTGCCGAAGAAGTCGACCTTGTCGAAGGTGTAGCAGGCGTCTTCCACGACCCAGGTTTCAAACCCCAGATTGCCCCCCGTACGCGCCGTGGACTCGACCGAGTTGTGGGTCGCCACGCCGACAATGATCAGTTGTTCGATCCCCGCTTCACACAAACTCGCCGCAAGCGTCGTCCCACAGAATGCATCCGGGACCTGCTTCTGGATCACCCGCTCGCCCGATTGCGGCTCGAACCGTACCTGAAACTCGACACCCGACTGCTGCGGCCAGAACACGGATTCCGGCGAGCGGGACAAGTGCTGCACATGAATCACCGGTCGCGCCATACGCCGCCATTCGCTCAGCAGCTCAGCTATGCGCTCCTCGGCGCCTGGGTTGTTGCGTGGTCCGAGTTTGGGGTGGTGAATGCCTTTTTGCTGATCGATAAGGATAAGTGCGGCGTTAGCCTGAAGTTCCATGGCGGGTTTTCTCTTGCACAGGTCATTGAATTTTCCACACTTGAGCATCAGCTCTTGCTCCAGGCAAGTCATCGTGAACGCCAATCCCCTGAAAACAGCGCAGTCCCCTGTGGCGCGGGAGCAAGCTCCCTCACCACAAGCGTCAATTTCTGTGATTTATCGGACAAACCTTGAAATAAGATCGGCACCCGCTTGCGCGGCCTTCTCCTGCTCTCTAACGTAGCGCCTTTAATCGGTACGACCCCCGCAGGAGCTTTGCCATGGCCTCGCCAGCCCTTACATCTTTTCTTCCCCGGTTAGGCGTTGCCGCAGCAGTGGCCAGTGTGCTCAGCCTCACCGGTTGCCAGACCTGGAATGCCCAGGACAGCCTGCCACCGACCGCAGGCGTGCAGCCGCTCAAAGGGTTGGCGCAGAACGTTTCGGTGCGCCGCAATGCCATGGGCATGCCACTGATCGAGAGCAACACATTCCACGATGCGCTGTTCACCCTCGGTTACGTACACGCCAGTGATCGCATCAGCCAGATGGTCACCATGCGCCTGCTGGCCCAGGGTCGTCTGTCGGAGATGTCGGGCGCAGAGATGCTGGATGCTGACCGCTACATGCGTGCGGTCAACCTGAAGAAAAGCGCTGACGAGCTCTACAAAGCCTCCTCACCACGCCTGAAACGCTTCTTTGAAGTCTATGCACGCGGGGTCAACGCCTACCTGTTCCGCTATCGCGACAAGCTGCCGTCGGACCTGGCCGCCACTGGCTACAACCCGGAATACTGGAAACCGGAAGATTCGGCGCTGATTTTCTGCCTGCTGAACTTCAGCCAGTCAGCCAACCTGCCGCAAGAAATCGCCTCGCTGGTGATGGCGCAAACCGTCACTACAGACAAACTCGCGTGGCTGTCGCCGTCCTATCCCGATGAAAAACTGCCGTTCGCCGAAGCTGAAAAGCTTAAAGATGTGAAGCTCAACGGTACGATCCCGGGCCTGACCGAACTCAGCAAAGCCAGCGATCAGTTGTCCGCACTGAATCTGCTCGGCGCCACGGCCTCGAACAACTGGGCGATTGCCCCGCAACGCAGCCGCAGCGGCAAAAGCCTGCTGGCCAGCGACAGCCAATTCCCGATTGGCGTGCCGTCGCTGTGGAGTTACGTGCAAATTCGTGCGCCGAAGTACCAGGCTGCCGGGGTTTCCATCGCGGGTATTCCGATGGTCCTTGGCGGATTCAACGGCAAGGTGGCCTGGAGCATGACCGCGGTCATGGGCGATAACCAGGACCTGTTCCTCGAAAAGCTCAAGCGTCAGGGCAATGGCCTTGCCTACGAAGTCGCGGGCAAATGGCAACCGGCGATGGTTCGCAACGAAACCTACTTCGTCAAAGGTCAGCGGCCGATTCGCGAAGTCGTGTACGAAACCCGCCACGGCCCACTGCTCAACAGTGCCCAAGGCAGTGCACTGGACAATGGTTTCGGTCTGGCATTGCAGATGCCGAACCTTACGGACGACAAGAGCCTGGATGCCTTCTTCGACCTGTCACGAGCGCAGACCGTAGAGAAAGCCTCGGACGCCAGCCGTGAGATCCGCGCCATTGCCTTGAACATGGTGTTCGCCGACGCCAGCCATATCGGCTGGCAAGTCACCGGACGTTTCCCGAACCGCCGCGAAGGTGAAGGTTTACTGCCATCGCCCGGCTGGGAAGGTCGTTACGACTGGGACGGCTATGCCGACCCGATGCTTCACCCTTACGACCAGGACCCGGCCCAGGGCTGGGTCGGCACCGCCAACCAGCGGGTCATCCCCCACGGTTACGGCATGCAGCTGTCCAATTCCTGGGCCGCACCTGAGCGCAGCGAGCGTATCGCCGAGCTGGCGGGTGCCGGCAAGCACGACAGCCGCAGCATGATTGCCATGCAGTACGATCAGACCACGCTGTTCGCCGCCAAACTGAAAAAGATGTTTGAAGCGCCGGGCATGTCCCAGCCGCTCAAACAGGCGATCAACGCACTGCCCGCCGCTGACGCCAGCAAAGCGCGTGAAGCGTTCAGCCGCTTGATGGCGTTCGATGGCAAGCTCAGCGCGACCTCGACCGACGCTGCAATCTACGAGCTGTTCCTGCAAGAAAGCATGAAGCAGATCTTCCTCGACGAACTCGGCCCGGAGTCCAGCCCGACGTGGAAGGCCTTCGTCGCCAACGGCAAATTGTCCTACTCGGCCCAGGCCGACCATTTGCTGGGCCGCGAAGACAGCCCGTTCTGGGATGACATCCGCACGCCGCAGAAAGAAGACAAGCCGGCCATTCTCGCCCGCAGCCTGGCCGCGGCCATCACTGCCGGCGAAAGCCAGATGGGCGCCGACCACAAAGCCTGGCAGTGGGGCAAACTGCACCACTACGAATGGAAAAACACCCGAGGCCAGACCGTGCGCGGCGCCGTATCAGCCGGAGGTGACCACAACACGTTGAATGCGGCCGCCTACACCTGGGGACAGGATTTCAACGTAACGCTGGTGCCGGCGATGCGCTTCATTGTCGACTTCGGCCAGGCCGAACCGCTGATGGGGCAGAACGGTACCGGCCAATCCGGTAACCCGGCCAGCCCGAACTATATCGACAGCATCGACCCGTGGCTCAAAGGCCAATACATGAGCTTGCCGATGCAACCGCAGAACTTCGACAAGGCGTATGGCAAGACGCGGCTGACCCTGGTACCTGGCAAGTAACGCGACGGCGATCTGTGGCGAAGGAGCTTGCTTCCTCGCCACAGATCGCTCTACTTTGGTGCGGCAAATTGTTAGCGCCCGTTTTCGGGCACGATTCCTCTCCAGGCGTGTCTTGAATCATCTTTTAAAACGCTTGTTCGGGACTCTGGTTCGGAAATTGCTACTTTCATAAGGTCTTACGCTTTCCAGTAACAATAATTCCGCGCCACAAGCGCTCATAATGGTTCTTAGGGATTGAATAATGAAAAAAGCATTGCTGACCCTTTCTGCACTGGCGTTGTGCATGGCCGCTGGTTCCGCACTGGCAAAGGAATACAAAGAACTGCGTTTTGGCGTTGACCCTTCCTACGCTCCGTTCGAGTCCAAAGCGGCCGACGGCAGCCTGGTGGGCTTCGACATCGATCTGGGCAACGCGATCTGCGCCGAGCTGAAGGTCAAGTGCAAATGGGTCGAAAGCGATTTCGACGGCATGATTCCGGGCCTCAAGGCCAATAAATTCGACGGTGTGATCTCCTCCATGACCGTCACCGAAGCCCGCGAAAAAGTCATCGACTTCTCCAGCGAGCTGTTCTCCGGCCCTACCGCACTGGTCTACAAGAAAGGCTCCGGCGTTTCTGACGTGGCCTCGCTCAAGGGTAAAAAGGTCGGCTACGAGCAAGGCACCATCCAGGAAGCCTACGCCAAGGCCGTGCTGGACAAGGCTGGCGTGACCACTCAGGCCTACGCCAACCAGGACCAGGTCTACGCCGACCTGACTTCCGGTCGTCTGGACGCCTCGATCCAGGACATGCTGCAAGCCCAACTGGGCTTTTTGAAGTCTCCACAAGGGGCTCCTTACGAAGTCAGCAAGCCGGTCAACGATCCTTTGCTGCCAGCCAAAACTGCTGTCGGTATCTCGAAAGGTAACAAAGAGCTCAAAGCCCTTCTCGATAAAGGTATCAAAGCGTTACACGATGATGGCACCTACACGACCATTCAAAAGAAACACTTCGGTGATCTGAATCTGTACAGCGGCAAATAATGCCCGGCGCCCATCCTCGTGATGGGCGCTTTTTTCACGCTATCAGGTCGCAGATTTTATGTTCGAAGAGCTATTACAAAACCTGGGGCTTTCTGCCTTCAGCTTGAAGGGCTTTGGCCCGCTGCTGATGCAAGGCACCTGGATGACCATCAAATTATCGGTGTTGTCGCTGCTGGTGGCCGTGTTGCTCGGCCTGCTCGGCGCCACTGCCAAACTCTCCAGCGTCAAACTGCTGCGGGTTCCGGCCCAGGTCTACACCACACTGATTCGCGGCGTGCCGGACCTGGTGTTGATGCTGCTGATTTTCTACAGCCTGCAAACCTGGCTGACTTCCCTGACCGACTTTATGGAATGGGAATACATCGAAATCAACCCATTCAGCGCCGGGGTCATCACCCTGGGCTTCATTTATGGCGCGTACTTCACTGAAACCTTTCGCGGCGCGATCCTTGCCGTGCCCAGGGGTCAGGTCGAAGCCGCCACTGCCTACGGCCTCAAACGCGGCCAGCGGTTCCGCTTCGTGGTGTTCCCGCAAATGATGCGTTTCGCCCTGCCGGGTATCGGTAACAACTGGATGGTGATGCTCAAGGCCACCGCGCTGGTGTCGATCATCGGCCTGGCCGATCTGGTCAAGGCCGCTCAGGACGCCGGTAAAAGCTCCTATCAACTGTTCTACTTCCTGGTGCTGGCCGCCTTGATTTACCTGCTGATCACCAGCGCTTCGAATTATGTCCTGCGCAGGCTAGAACGCCGTTATGCCGCCGGTGCCCGGGAGGCCATACGATGATCGATCTTCTACAGGACTACTGGAAACCGTTCCTTTACACCGACGGTTACCACATCACCGGCCTGGCCATGACCATGTGGCTGCTCAGCGCCTCGATCTTCATCGGCTTTCTGGTGTCGATCCCGCTGTCGATTGCCCGGGTTTCCCGCAAGCTCTACGTGCGTTTGCCGGTGCAGTTCTACACCTACCTGTTCCGTGGCACGCCGCTGTATATCCAGTTGCTGATTTGCTACACCGGGATCTACAGCCTGGCCGCGGTCCGCGCGCAGCCGGTGCTCGATGCGTTCTTTCGCGATGCAATGAACTGCACCATCCTCGCCTTTGCCCTGAACACCTGCGCTTACACCACGGAGATTTTCGCCGGGGCGATTCGCAGCATGGCCCATGGCGAAGTCGAAGCCGCGAAGGCCTACGGTCTGACGGGCTGGAAGCTCTATGCCTACGTGATCATGCCGTCGGCCCTGCGTCGCTCGTTGCCCTACTACAGCAACGAAGTGATCCTGATGCTGCACTCGACCACCGTAGCCTTCACCGCCACCGTCCCGGATATCCTGAAAGTCGCTCGCGACGCCAACTCGGCGACCTTTTTGACCTTTCAATCGTTCGGCATTGCCGCGCTGATCTACCTGACCGTCACCTTTGCGCTGGTCGGCCTGTTCCGACTCGCCGAACGCCGATGGCTGGCGTTCCTTGGGCCGACTCACTAGCTCTCCTGCTTCAGGACACAAAAGCAAATGCGCCACCAGATCCATGACCTGCTTGCCCCGCTGCCGGGCACTGCACGACAAATCCACAGCTTCCACTTCGGCCCGACCCAGGCCAAAGGCAAGATCTACATACAGTCCTCGCTGCACGCCGACGAAATGCCCGGAATGCTGGTGGCCTGGCACCTCAAGCTGCGCCTGGCGGAACTCGAAGCCGCCGGCCGTCTGCGCAGCGAGATTGTGCTGGTGCCCGTGGCGAACCCGATTGGTCTCGAACAAGTGTTGATGGACGTGCCTCTGGGCCGCTACGAGCTGGAAAGCGGACAGAACTTCAACCGCTGGTTCGTAGACCTCGGTGAAGAGATCGGCAACGAGATCGAAGGACAACTGAGCGACGACCCGCAGCACAACCTTGAGCTGATCCGCAGCGGCCTGCGCAACGCACTGGCTCGGCAGACCGCCAGCACGCAACTGCAATCCCAGCGCCTGACTTTGCAAACACTGGCCTGCGACGCCGACATGGTGCTCGACCTGCATTGTGATTTCGAAGCCGTCGCGCACCTGTACACCACGCCCGAGGCCTGGCCGCAGGTCGAGCCACTGGCACGCTATATCGGTGCAGAAGCCAGCCTGCTGGCCACCGACTCCGGCGGCCATTCGTTCGACGAGTGCTTCACCCTGGTCTGGTGGCAAATGCAAGAGCGCTTCGGTGAGCAGTTCGATATACCGCTGGGCAGCTTCTCGGTCACCGTCGAGTTGCGTGGTCAAGGCGACGTCAATCATCCGCTGGCCAGCCTCGACTGCCAGGCATTGATCGACTATCTGATTCATTTTGGGGCCATCGAAGGTGAGGCCGCGCCCTTGCCCGAACTGCCCTACCCCGCCACTCCGCTGGCTGCGGTAGAACCGGTCGCGACACCGGTCGGCGGTTTGCTGGTGTACAGCGTGCTGCCCGGCGAGTACCTGGAGGCGGGACAACTGATCGCCGAAATCATCGATCCGATCGGCGACCGCGTGACCCCGGTTCATTGCGCCAACGCCGGCCTGCTCTACGCCCGTTCGACCCGCCGGATGGCCACCGCCGGCATGGTGATCGCCCATGTTGCAGGCCTCGAAGCCTATCGCACCGGCTACCTACTTTCGCCTTGAGGATGCATGCCCCATGTACAAACTGACCATCGAAGGCCTGCATAAATGCTACGGCACCCATGAAGTGCTCAAGGGTGTTTCGCTCAAGGCCAAGACCGGTGACGTGATCAGCCTGATCGGCGCCAGCGGCTCGGGCAAAAGTACCTTTTTGCGCTGCATCAATTTTCTCGAACAACCCAACGACGGCGCCATGAGCCTGGACGGCCAAGCGGTCCGCATGATCAAGGACCACCACGGCATGCGGGTGGCTGACGAAGCCGAGTTGCAACGGATCCGTACCCGACTGGCGATGGTGTTCCAGCACTTCAACCTGTGGAGCCACATGACCGTGCTGGAAAACATCACCATGGCTCCGCGCCGGGTGCTGGGTGTCAGCAAGAAGGACGCTGACGATCGCGCCCGACGCTATCTGGACAAGGTCGGCCTGGCGGCCCGTGTGGCGGATCAATACCCGGCATTTCTGTCAGGTGGCCAACAACAGCGTGTCGCCATTGCCCGTGCGCTGGCGATGGAACCGGAAGTCATGCTGTTCGACGAACCGACCTCGGCGCTGGACCCGGAACTGGTGGGTGAAGTGCTCAAGGTGATCCAGGGCCTGGCCGAAGAAGGCCGGACCATGATCATGGTCACCCACGAAATGAGCTTTGCCCGCAAGGTGTCCAATCAGGTGCTGTTCCTGCATCAGGGACTGGTGGAGGAAGAAGGAGCACCCGAAGACGTGCTGGGCAATCCGAAAAGCGAACGCCTCAAGCAATTCCTTAGCGGCAACCTGAAATAACACCGGCCCAACTCCTCGGAAAATCGCTTTTCGTCAGGCAACTGGCGCGGGAGGCGGCTTATCCGGCAAGGTGGGTTCGCCAGGCTCGCCAGGTTCGGTCGGTTGTTCGTTCGGGGTATCGGGGTCGGGCTGACCAGGGATTCCGCCGGCCAGCGTGACAGGCGGATGCGCCAGCAATGACCAGGCCAGCAGGCCCACTTGATTGGGCTCAAGCCTTGCCAGTTCGGCACTGATTCGCGGATCGATCTTCATGAAGCACTCCTGAGCGATGGCCCGATGCGCCTTGCGCGCATCGAAGCAGTACACTCCATAGAGTGTACGCCCGCTCAGGAATTCCAACGGTTTGTCAGACGGCTGACTCAGGCACGCGGCAGGGTCACGCCACGCTGGCCCTGGTACTTGCCACCACGGTCCTTGTAGGACACTTCACACTCTTCATCAGATTCGAAGAACAGCATCTGTGCCACGCCTTCGTTGGCGTAGATCTTCGCCGGCAATGTGGTGGTGTTCGAGAACTCCAGGGTCACGTGGCCTTCCCACTCCGGTTCCAACGGCGTGACGTTAACGATGATGCCGCAGCGAGCGTAGGTGCTCTTGCCCAGGCAGATCGTCAGCACGTTGCGCGGAATACGGAAGAACTCGACGGTACGGGCCAGCGCGAACGAGTTCGGTGGAATGATGCAGACGTCGCTTTTGACGTCGACGAAGCTCTTCTCGTCGAAGTTCTTCGGATCGACGGTCGCCGAATTGATGTTGGTGAACACCTTGAATTCATCGGCGCAACGCACGTCGTAGCCGTAGCTCGACACACCGAAGGAAATCAGCCGGTCGGCGCCTTCGCCACGCATCTGGCGCTCTACGAAGGGCTCGATCATGCCGTGCTCTTGCGCCATGCGGCGAATCCACTTGTCCGATTTGATGCTCATGGCGGGTGTCCTGAATAGCGAGGTGGAAAAATTCTGTCCGGCATCTTACCGGGGCGCGCCGCCGGTTCAAAGTCCGGGGCACAATTCTCGCCGATCCCCCACGATTTCCGGGCCTTCGCGGCAATACAGCGCACCGTCAGTCATGAAAACAGAGAAACCTTCGCAAAGACCATTGGCACGTTCAGGAAAAAGGGTTAAGGTGGCGTCACTGTGCTGCTTGTGTCACTGAGAATCTCTACACGATATGTTGAATTTCGATCCAACCATCTACAAGAATTTTTCCTGCTCTTTG
>NZ_JBIUVW010000013.1:55601-83332 GCF_044743155.1 Pseudomonas sp. NPDC087697
TTAAACGGGGTCGGCTGCGGCTACCCCACACCACACCCCGGCCACCCCTTGTCCGAACACTACAACCACATCCAATCCGACGGCTTTAAAAGCCTGAAAGAAGGCCAACAGGTTTCTTTCATCGCTACCCGCGGTCAGAAAGGCATGCAAGCTGAAGAAGTTCAAGTTATCTAACTTGTCCTGATTTAGTAAAAGGCCCCGCCCTCAAAAGCGGGGCTTTTTTGTGCCTGTAAAAAAATCGTCCAAACGCGGCCCGAACCTTCGGCAGCTCCTACCCGGACCTGTAGGAGCTGCCCAAGGCTGCGATCTTTTAGAGCACCTTGCCAGGCCACACCAAAGCCCGCCATGTAACGGGCCTTGCTGACCTCAGCACTGGCGAGATTCTCATTCGCTCACTGAAGATTTACTCTAGAGAAAGCCTCAACACCTTCATCAGGAAGCGGCAACGTGACTGACCCCAACAGCGAAACCGAAACCCCGGCGCAGATGCGCCGAACCACGCTCTATCTGACCCTGGCCCAGGTTCCGGAAGGCAAAGTGGTGAGTTACGGCCAGCTCGCCGAACTGGCAGGCCTGGGGCGAGCCGCGCGCTGGGTGGGACGCACATTGAGCCAGTTGCCCGGCGACACCAAACTGCCCTGGCACCGCGTATTGGGTGCCGGCGGTCGGCTCAGTTTGCCAGTAGGAAGCCCCTCAGGCGACGAACAGCGGGCACGCTTGCGGATGGAAGGCGTCAGTATCCTGAACAATCGTGTTGATATTCAGCGTCATGGCTGGCGTCCGGTAGAGCACTACGGTTAGAGTGCGCGCTTTGTTTTCGCAATTTTGAGGCAGACTCCAGCCCATGCCCCGTAAAACCTGGCGCGCCGCGCTCGCCGCTTATGCCAGCCCCTCGACGCTCGTACTGTTGCTGCTGGGTTTCGCCGCTGGCTTGCCCTACATGCTGGTATTCTCAACGCTATCCGTCTGGCTGCGTGAGGCCGGCGTGGCCCGTGAAACGATTGGCTATGCAAGCCTGATCGGGCTGGCCTACGCATTCAAATGGGTGTGGTCGCCACTTCTCGACCAATGGCGCCTGCCATTGCTCGGCAAACTCGGCCGACGACGCTCCTGGCTCGTCCTGGCGCAGGTCCTGTTGATCCTCGGCCTGATCGGCATGGGCTTCTGCGACCCGCAAAAACACCTGTCCTGGCTGATTGCGATTGCCGTTCTGGTCGCATTCGCCTCCGCGACACAAGATATTGCTGTCGATGCCTATCGCCTGGAAATTGTCGACGAAACGCGCCAGGCTGCATTGGCTGCCAGCTATATGTCCGGCTATCGGGTCGCCGCGCTGCTGGCAACGGCCGGCGCACTGTTCATTGCCGAGGGCTTCGGCTCTACAGGCTTCAATTACAAGCACTCCGCCTGGACCGGCACCTACGCGCTGTTCGGCCTGTTGATGATCCCGGCACTGCTGACCACCCTCTTCATGCGTGAACCACCGGTGCCGCTGCGCACGCAACTGTCTGCCGGTCGCTACAGTTTCGTCCACCAACTGGCGTCGGTGTTCGTGCTGATCGTGTTGCTGGTCTCAGTCCCGGCGATGTTCACCCAGCTCTACAACACCGATTTTGCCAGCGTGCTTTCCGGCGCGATCAGCCCGCTCGACCTGCTGCTCGAAGACCGGGCGTTCCTGCGCGCCATTCTCTATATCACCCTGACCACCATGTGCCTGTCGGCCATGGGTCGGCGCGGCCTGGCCCCGGTGCTGACACCGGTCAACGACTTCGTCCTGCGCTACCGCTGGCAGGCCTTTCTGTTGCTGGGTCTGATTGCCACCTATCGGATGTCCGACACCGTCATGGGCGTGATGGCCAACGTGTTCTACATCGACCTGGGATTCACCAAGGATCAGATCGCCGGCGTCAGCAAGATCTTCGGCCTGATCATGACCTTGATTGGCGCTGGCATGGGCGGCCTGCTGATCGTTCGTTTCGGCATTCTGCCGATTCTGTTCATCGGCGGCTTCGCGTCCGCTGCCACCAACCTGTTGTTCATGATGCTCGCCGACATGGGGGCGAACCTGGAGATGCTGATCGTCACCATCTCGCTGGACAACTTCAGCTCAGGCATGGCCACTTCGGCCTTCGTGGCCTACCTGTCGAGCCTGACCAACCTCAAATTCTCCGCCACCCAGTACGCCCTGCTCAGCTCGATCATGCTGCTGTTGCCACGCTTGATCGGCGGTTACTCGGGGGTCATGGTGGAGAAATACGGTTATCACAACTTCTTCATCATCACGACGCTGCTTGGCGTGCCAACCCTGCTATTGATTGCTCTGCACTGGTTCCAGGAAAGCCGTCGCGAAGGTCCGACACCAACGCCCGAGCCAGCCGAGCCCGCCCAGACCGCCACTGCCGTCGAAGAATCGTAACCCCCCGAAGGCGCGGGGTTTCCCCGCACTCGAGCCACGCCGCCGGCCGCAATCCTGTACGCCAGCAAATCTCGCCCGTACAATGCTCCGTCATTTCTAGTCTTCAGCAACCGACAACGGCCTACCATGCGTACCAGTCAATATTTGCTCGCCACACAGAAAGAAACGCCTTCCGATGCGGTCGTCATCAGCCACCAGTTGATGCTGCGCGCCGGCATGATCCGCAAACTCGCATCCGGCCTGTACACCTGGCTGCCGATGGGCCTGCGAGTCATGCGCAAGGTTGAAGCCATCGTTCGCGAAGAAATGAACGCCGCAGGCTCTCTCGAAGTGTTGATGCCGAGCACCCAGCCGGCTGAGCTGTGGCAGGAATCCGGTCGCTGGGAAGAATACGGCCCTGAACTGCTGCGCTTCAAGGATCGCCATGGTCGCGACTTCTGCGCCGGCCCGACTCACGAAGAAGTGATCACGGACCTGGCCCGCAACGAGTTGAGCAGCTACAAACAGCTGCCAATCAACCTGTACCAGATCCAGACCAAATTCCGCGATGAAATCCGCCCACGCTTCGGTTTGATGCGCGGCCGCGAGTTCATCATGAAGGACGCCTACTCCTTCCACGCTGATCAGGCATCGCTGCAGGCCACTTACGACCGCATGCACCAGGCCTACTGCAACGTGTTCACCCGCCTGGGCCTGAAATTCCGTCCGGTCGAAGCTGACAACGGCTCCATTGGTGGTGCCGGCTCCCACGAGTTCCACGTACTGGCCGAATCCGGTGAAGACGACATCGTCTTCAGTAACGGTTCCGACTACGCAGCGAACATCGAGAAAGCCGAAGCCGTGCCACGCGAAACCTCGCGCCCGCTCCCTTCTGAAGAGCTGCGCCTGGTCGACACCCCGAACGCGAAAACCATCGCGCAACTGGTGGAAGGCTTCAATCTGCCAATCGAAAAAACCATCAAGACCCTGGTGGTTCACGCCGAAGAAGCCGGCAAGCTGATCGCGCTGATCATTCGTGGCGATCACGAGCTCAACGAAATCAAGGCCGCCAACCAGCCTGGCGTTGCCAGTCCGCTGGTCATGGCCTCCGAAGCCGAACTGCGTGACGCCATCGGCGCCGGCGCAGGCTCCCTTGGCCCGCTGAACCTGCCGCTGCCAATCATCATCGACCGCTCGGTCGAACTGATGAGCGACTTCGGTATCGGCGCCAACATCGACGACAAGCATTACTTCGGCGTCAACTGGGAGCGCGACCTGCCGGTTCCAACCGTGGCCGACCTGCGCAACGTTGTCAGCGGCGACCCAAGCCCGGACGGCAAGGGCACCCTGGAAATCAAACGCGGTATCGAAGTCGGGCATATCTTCCAGCTGGGCACCAAGTACAGCGAAGCGATGAAATGCCAGGTTCTCGGTGAGAACGGCAAGCCGGTTACGCTGACCATGGGCTGCTACGGCATCGGCGTTTCCCGCGTGGTGGCTGCGGCCATCGAACAGAACAACGACGAGAAAGGCATCATCTGGAGCGACAGCCTGGCGCCATTCCAGATCGCCCTGGTGCCGTTGCGCTACGAGACCGACCTGGTTCGCGAAGCCACCGACAAGCTCTACGCAGAACTGACTGCGGCCGGCTTCGAAGTGCTGCTGGACGATCGCGACAAGAAAACCAGCCCGGGCATCAAGTTCGCGGACATGGAGCTGATCGGCATTCCTCACCGGATCGTGGTCAGTGACCGCGGCCTCGCCGACGGCAACCTGGAATACAAGAGCCGTACCGAGGCCGAGCCACAAGCGCTGCCGGTCGCTGACGTACTGTCTTTCCTCCAGGCTCGTATCCGCCGCTGACACCAGATAGAGAAGTCATGTTCAAGCGAAACACCTTAAGCCTCGGTGGTGCCGCCCTGTGCGGCACCCTGTTGCTCAGCGGCTGTGCCAATCAGATGTCACAACGCAGCGAGCATGAGGAGCGCATCGAGCGCAAACTGCTCGATCACAGCCTGCAGATCGATGTCGGCGAGCCTAAGGTGCTTGAGCTGCCGCAACGCCGGGTACGGATTCACGAGCAGAAGACCTTCGAAGTCACCGAATACGACGTCACCCGTCGCTACGATCGCTACACGCCGTACCAACCCTGGCGCAAGGTCTACGAGATCCCGCTGGGCGCGGTGGCTTTGGTGGCTGGCGTCGGCGCGAACATCGTCAACGTGTTCGCCCTCGGCAACCTGCCAGACAGCATGACAAGGGACTGGATCAGCACTGGCGTCGACGGGCTGAACCCGTTCATGAACGTGCAATCGCGCGGTCGCGCACAGCAGAACCTGACCGGCATCGATGAAGTCCAGCGTGATAAGCGCATGGAATATTCGAGCCTGCCATGGAACGAGCGCCCGGTAGAGGTCAAGGCCGGCAAGCAGACCTTCGAACTCACCACCGACCGCAACGGCGTGTTGCGCTTGAACCTGCTCGACAGTCCGTTCGCAGAGCAGGACCTGAGTCATATCGGCAAGCTGCAAATCACTGTCGAAGATGCCCAGGACGACGTTCATACCGATTCATCCCTGACGATCAGCAGCACCCTGCGCAGCAAGCTGCTGGAAGCTCACGCACTGATTTACGACGACCTCGAAGACGACGAAGTAAGCCAGTGGGTGCATCGGGTCAAACGTCTGTCGGAGCTGGGCCTGGAAGAAGAAGCCAGCGAACTGGAACAAAGCCTGATCGAACTGACCCGCAATGATCCTGAATTGCAAAGCGAGTTTCTCAAGTCGCTGACCAAGGATGCCGGGCGATTGGTGGCGGATCCAGGACCGAACTAAAGCTGAAAAGCATCGCGGGCAAGCCTTGCTCCTACAAAATCGATGCTATCTGTAGGAGCAAGGCTTGCCCGCGATGAGGCCCTACCGCTCGAACAAATCCAACTGCTCGAAGCCGCCACGCAAATCCTCCAGGCGCACACCAATCCCCAACAAACGCACGGGTTTTCCACCCCGATTGAAAGCCTGAGTCAGCAACAGCTGATAGCTGCCAAGGTCCCGCCCTGCCCCGGCTTGTTCCAGCGTGGTCTGGGTAAAGTCATGGAACTTCACTTTGACGAATGGCTTGCCCGGACGGTAGCTGCTGTCGATCCGCGCCATACGCCCGTTCAGGGTTTCCAGCAACTCTGGCAGTTTATCCAGGCAACTGACCAGATCCGGCAGGTCCACATCGTAGGTATTTTCGACACTCACCGATTGTCGGCGACTATCGTTCTGCACCTGCCGATCATCAATCCCACGCGCCAGACTCCATAGACGCTCGCCAAAACTGCCAAACTCACGCACCAGCGCCAACTTGTTCCAGTCGCGCAACTGAAGACAATCGACAATACCGAGCCTCGCCAGCTTGTCGGCGGTGACCTTGCCGACACCGTGCAGCTTGCTCACCGGCAACTGTGAGACAAAGTCCTCGACCTGATCCGGTGTGATCACAAACAACCCGTTGGGCTTTTTCCAGTCACTGGCGATCTTCGCGAGAAACTTGTTCGGCGCCACACCCGCCGAGACGGTGATATGCAGTTGATTGGAGACCCGACGCCGGATGTCCTGGGCAATTCGCGTGGCACTGCCGGCGAAATGCGTGCTTTCGGACACGTCGAGGTACGCCTCATCCAACGACAACGGCTCGATCAGGTCGGTGTAATCGCGAAAAATCGTCTGAATCTCTTTCGACGCTTCTCTATAGGCATCCATGCGCGGCTTGACGATGACCAGCTCCGGGCACAGCTTCAAGGCGTGCCGTGATGACATGGCCGAGCGCACACCGTAAGCCCGCGCCTCATAGTTACAGGTCGCGATGACACCACGCCGGTCCGCAGAGCCACCTACCGCCAGCGGCTTGCTCGCCAGAGTCGGGTCGTCACGCATCTCGATGGCGGCATAGAAGCAGTCACAATCGACGTGGATGATTTTGCGCTGCGTCATATAAGGCGGTGTTCAATGAAGGAAAAGGGGTTATTTGCAAACGAATCGCCAGTATCTCACCGACAACTGTATATAGCACCAGTGCTTTGATTCTTCTCTGCTAGCGGTAGGAAACGCCTTCACTGGATTTATTTTTTCAATCGAAAGCAATCTGCCAATAGAGCTGAAAGCCTTGTGCAGCAAGCCCTCGAGCCCTATCCGACCTCCTCCCTGACACGCTAAGCGATTGAACAGGAACAGATTTTTCTGAATTAGCAATTGACACCCCAGCGATCCTCTGTAGAATGCCGACACACAGACGCGGGATGGAGCAGTCTGGTAGCTCGTCGGGCTCATAACCCGAAGGTCGTCGGTTCAAATCCGGCTCCCGCAACCAAACATCAAAAAAGGCTACTCGAAAGAGTGGCCTTTTTTGTGCGTGTGTGTTTTTCGTCTCTCCTCCCCCTCTCGTCGCCAAAGCCGAGAAAAAACCCTTTGCGCTTCTTATACTTAACTTAAGCCCAGGGACCGTTCGACGCTAATTAACGTTTATTTGACCAAGCGGATCATTAACGGTTGACACCCAGGCGATCGCCTGTAGAATGCCGCCACACAGACGCGGGATGGAGCAGTCTGGTAGCTCGTCGGGCTCATAACCCGAAGGTCGTCGGTTCAAATCCGGCTCCCGCAACCAAACATCAAAAAAGGCTGCTCGAAAGAGCGGCCTTTTTTGTATCTGTAGAAAAGTCCTTTCGCAACAATGATCTGGCAACGTGCTACGAACCTTTGGCGCTCTTCAGGGTCCACCAGATCAGGCTATGCTGAGTCGCAGGCAAGCCCTTCTACTATTGAGTGTGCGTAATCCCCGATGCTCGGTGATACGCGTTAATATTTGTGATTATTTTTTTATACAGGGATTGGTAACTTGGCTGGATACCCCCATCCTGTCGCGCACAATCCAAGAGGTGATTGATGCGCGCCAACTCGTCTGATTCACAAGACACCGTAACAGCGACACAACCGATCACTGCCACACGTCTGCATTGGCTGGATCTGGTCAGCAAGTACCGTCAGCCCATCGGCCTGGCGGTCACGTTGCTATTGTTCGCTATCGCACTGATTGCCTGTCGCCATCTATTAAGCGAACTCGATCTCTACGCCCTGCACGACTCGATTCTGGAAGTGCCGAAACCGGCCCTGCTCGGTGCATTGGGCGCAACCATTGTCGGCTTCATCATATTGCTCGGCTATGAATGGTCGGCCACTCGTTACGCTGGCGTAAATTTGCCGCCTCGGACCATGATGCTGGGCGGCTTCACTGCGTTTGCAATCGGCAATGCCATTGGCCTTTCGCTGCTATCCGGCGGCTCGGTACGTTACCGCCTGTATGCACGTCACGGTCTTGGGGCGTCGGAAGTCGCCCACATGACGCTGTTCGCCAGCTTGTCATTAGGCTGCGCCCTGCCGCCGCTCGCTGCCCTGGCGACGCTCAGCGACCTGCCGGCCGCCTCCACCGCGCTGAATTTGTCACAGCCATTGCTGGGCGGGATCGCAATCGCCGTGCTGCTGCTCTGCTCGGTACTGGCGATCGGCATCTACCGCCGTCGCCTGCCAGAACAACCGTACCCGGATAACCTGCTGGTTCGCATTGGTCGACGCACGCTGCGCTTGCCTGGTCGTCGCCTGACTTTCCTGCAATTGGTGATTACCGCACTGGACGTGGCCGCCGCCGCGACCGTGCTGTATCTGCTGCTGCCTGAAGCACCACCGTTCGGCGCCTTCCTGCTGGTCTATCTGCTGGCGCTGGCCGCTGGCGTGCTCAGCCACGTACCCGGCGGTGTCGGGGTATTCGAAGCGATTCTGCTGGCGGCCTTTGCCGACAAGCTCGGTGCTGCGCCACTGGCTGCTGCCCTGTTGCTGTACCGTCTGATCTATGTGGTTCTGCCACTATTGGTGGCCTGTGTCCTGCTGCTGATCAATGAGGCACAACGTCTGTTCAACACCCGTCAATCGCTGCGCGCCGCCTCGGGCATGGCCGCGCCGGTGCTGGCGATACTGGTGTTCCTGTCTGGCGTCGTCTTGCTGTTCTCCGGTGCGACACCGGAAATCGACACTCGCCTGGAACACATCGGATTCTTGATCCCCCATCGCCTGGTCGATGCCTCCCACTTCGGTGCCAGCCTGATCGGCGTGCTCTGCCTGCTGCTGGCTCAAGGCCTGCGTCGTCGCCTCTCGGCCGCGTGGATGCTGACCACCATTCTGCTGATGATCGGTGCCGTGCTCTCACTGCTCAAAGGGTTCGACTGGGAAGAGTCCTGCCTGATGATCCTCACCGCCAGTCTGCTGGCGATCTTCCGTCGCTCCTTCTACCGGCCAAGCCGCTTGACCGAAGTGCCGTTCTCGCCGCTGTATCTGGTGGCCAGTCTGTGCGTATTGGGTGCCTCGATCTGGCTGCTGCTGTTCGCCTATCAGGATGTGCCGTACAGCCATCAACTGTGGTGGCAGTTCACCCTGGACTCCGATGCCCCACGAGGCCTGCGCTCGCTGCTCGGCGCGGCAGTCTTGCTGGTGGTGGTGTCCCTGACCTGGCTGCTGCGCACCGCGCGCCCAGTCATTCACCAGCCCGACGCAGTAGAACTGGATAAGGCGCTGAAGATCCTGATGGCCTCGTCGCAACCGGACGGTGGCCTGGCCCTGACCGGTGACAAGGCGCTGCTGTTTCACCCTAACGACGAAGCGTTCTTGATGTATGCGCGTCGTGGTCGCAGTCTGGTAGCCCTGTACGACCCGATCGGCCCGACCCAGCAACGCGCGGAGATGATCTGGCAGTTCCGTGACCTCTGCGACCTTCATCACGCCCGTCCGGTGTTCTATCAGGTACGTGCCGAAAACCTGCCCTACTATATGGACATCGGTCTGACCGCGATCAAGCTGGGCGAAGAAGCCCGGGTCGACCTGCTGCGTTTTGATCTCGAAGCCAAGGGCAAAGAGATGAAGGACCTGCGTTACACCTGGAACCGTGGCACCCGCGATGGCCTGTCGCTGGAAATCTACGAACCGGGTCACGCGCCAATGGATGAGCTGAAGGTCATTTCCGATGCCTGGCTGACCGGCAAGAACGTTCGCGAGAAAGGCTTCTCCCTCGGCCGTTTCAGCGACGATTATCTCAAGCACTTCCGGATCGCGATCATTCACTTTGAAGGTCGCCCGGTGGCGTTCGCCAACCTGCTCGAGACGTATAGCCATGACCTGGCCAGCCTCGACCTGATGCGTGCACACCCGGACGCCCCAAAGCTGACCATGGAGTTCATGATGGTCGGCCTGATTCAACATTATAAAAATCATGGATACACACGTTTCAGTCTGGGCATGGTGCCGCTGTCGGGTCTGCAACCCCGTCGTGGCGCGCCACTGACCCAACGCCTCGGCTCGATGGTGTTTCGCCGTGGCGAGCAGCTCTATAACTTCCAGGGGCTGCGCCGCTTCAAAGATAAATTCCAGCCTGACTGGGAACCACGTTACATGGCCGTGCCCGCCGGACTCGATCCGCTGGTGGCGCTGGCCGATACCGCCGCCCTGATTGCGGGCGGCTTGACTGGATTGGTGAAACGCTGATGATTCAACGCTCCTGGCGGTATGTATTGGCCACTCTGGTGGTGCTGGCTGTGATCCTCGGTGGCGGTTACTGGTACTGGAACCGCCCAGCACCAGAGCCCACCCTCGAACTGCTGACGCCAATTGATGGCCCGGCGATGACCCGCGTCATTCCCGGCACCACGCCGCGCGCCCAGGTGGTGGTCGCGGTGAACGAAGAGCAGAAGCTCAGCGACAAGCAACTGATGACCCTGAGTCGTGGTGGTGCCGCGCAAATCGTTCAGGTGGTCCTGCCCACCGATTGCACGCAGCAAGGTAGCGCCCTGCAGGCGGCCCTCCAACAGCTCAAAGGCCCTGCGACCCTGGTCAGCGGTATCGGCCCTGGCGCTGTCCTGGCCTGGCGCTGGCTGGCCGAGCAGAAAGACGACAAATCCCAGGCCGTCTCAGTAGACCTGGCTCTGGAAAAACCCGGCTGCACCCACTTGCTGCCAAAAAGCGCAGCTCACGGTCATTGGCTGGTCGCGTGGAACGATAACCCGGACGACACCAGCGCCGGCTTCGTACGTGATCAACCCAACGCCGAAACCAGCATCAGTGACTACGACATCAACCTGCCGCAGGTCCTCAACAACGAACTGCGCAAGATCCTCGTCGGCTCCGACAAGGGCAACGGCGGTCTGAACATTCCAGTGGTCGAAGTGCCTGCAGGCCAGGCCAAGGACACCGTCACCCTGTTCCTCTCCGGTGACGGCGGCTGGCGCGACCTGGACCGTGACGTGGCCGGCGAGATGGCGAAGATCGGCTACCCGGTGGTCGGCATCGACACCCTGCGTTACTACTGGCAGCACAAGAGCCCCGAGCAAAGCGCCATCGACCTTACCGAACTGATGCAGCACTACCGCCAGAAGTGGGGCACCAAACGCTTCATCCTGACGGGTTACTCGTTCGGCGCTGACGTCTTGCCGGCGATCTACAACCGCATGCCGGAAAGTGAACAACAGCGAGTCGATGCAATCATCCTGCTGGCCTTCGCCCGCACGGGTAACTTCGAAATTCAGGTCGACGGCTGGCTCGGCAATGCCGGTAAAGAAGCCGCCACGGGCCCGGAAATGGCCAAGCTGCCGGCCGATAAGGTGCTGTGCATCTATGGCGCAGAAGAAGTCGCCGAGAGTGGATGCACCGACAAGACCGCTGTTGGCGAAGCCATGAAGCTGCCAGGCGGCCACCACTTCGACGAGAACTACCCGGCTCTGGCCCAACGCCTGGTCGACGCCATCAAGCAGCGCCAGAACAAGGACAAGGTCGCCGAACAGTGACCTGAGCCAAGCTCAAAAAAGCCCCCGTTATCGCAAGGTAACGGGGGCTTTTTCATGTCGCGCACCGCTCGACCGGACGCCACAGTTCACCTGTGGGAGCGAGCCTGCTCGCGATAGCATCACCTCGGGTTGCCTGACACATCGAGGTGCCTGCATCGCGAGCAGACGGAACGCCGCCCGGCTGCTCCCACATCGAGCGAATCGTTCGTGATTTACCCATTTTATGAGCACTGTCCTCGGTCCCAGGACAAAGGACAGTCGCTAAGCTAGGCCAAATTAAAAGTCAACGCACTAACGCTGGAAAAAACAACTGCCCAAGCACCCCAGCGACTTGTAAATCGCTCGCCGCGTTTACTTTCGTTTACTTAAGGTGTCGCAATATCGGATGACGCCCGCAGACGTTGTAGGCAAACTCCTGATCTCGCGTTTGGGCACTTTGATGCCTTGTTGCGCTTTTCGTCGACGGGATACTCTCCGGACGTCGCTGACCATTCAGCGATCGGGCTTGGAAACCCGTCGAACCGTAGCGCAACAGCACCCCATCATGACTGCAGAGGTTTTTACGACTGCAATCCTGTGTTATGGCGGCTGTGCGTGGGACGCCTTCGGGCGTGCCGGTTCCTTGGTTCCCGGTTTTCCAACCTGCGTGCAGCCGCCACCCATTCGCTTGGAAACTAAAGTGTCGGCTCCTTGAACCCAGGAGTAACACCATGACCAAAACAGATTCTTCTGCGACTTCAGAACTAAAAACCATCGGCTTCACGCCACTGATCTACTGCTCGGATCAGGCGTTATTCAACGTCCGCGCTGGCGTCCCCATCGTTGATGCATTGTCACAAGCCTCCGATCTGTTGTTCCTCGCCAGATCATTTGCTCAGGATGCCGCCTTCGCAAAAGACACCGACCGCCACGCCTGGGCCGCGCATTATCTGACGGCAATGAGTAAGGCCGTGATTGATGATGTGGTGAAGGTCCTGACCCCGCGACCTGCCCGCACAAACACCAAATCTGAAGACCAACGGCCTGAAAGCAACTAAAGGCACAGAGACGAAAAAGCCCCCGTTACCTTGCGGTAACGGGGGCCTTTTGCTGGAAGCAGCAAGATCAAAAGATCGCAGGCTGCGCCAGCTCCTACACGAAACGGGCTTTTTGTGGGGCTTACATTTCCACCTGTGTACCCAGCTCAATCACCCGGTTCACCGGCAACTTGAAGAACCGCAGATTGCCGTTGGCATTTTTCAGCATGAAGGCGAACAACACCTCGCGCCAGCGGGCCATACCTACGAGCTTGGAGGTGATGACCGTCTCACGGCTGAGGAAGTAAGTCGTGCGCATCGGACTGAAATTCAGCTCTTCAAGAGGACACAGCTTCAACGCTTGTGGCACGTCCGGCTCATCCGTAAAGCCGAAGTGCAGGATCACCCGATAGAAGCCCTCACCGTAGGAATCGACCTCAAACCGCCGCTGCTTCGGCACCCGCGGAATGTCCTCGTAAACCACGGTCAGCAGCACCACTTGCTCATGCAGCACCTGGTTGTGCAGCAAGTTGTGCAACAACGCATGGGGAACCGCATCCGGCCGCGCTGTGAGGAACACTGCAGTGCCCTGGACCCGATGAGGTGGCTGCACGCTAATACTACTGATGAAAATCGGCAGCGGCAGCCCGCCCTCATCCAGCCTATCCACCAGCAGCTCTTTACCGCGCTTCCAGGTGGTCATCAGGACAAACAGCACAATCCCCGCCAATACCGGGAAAGCACCGCCCTGCACGATTTTAGGCACGTTGGCGGCGAAGTACAGCCCGTCCACCAGCAGGAAGCCGATCAAGATCGGCACCGTCAGGATTGGCGACCATTTCCACAGCAACAGCATCACCGCCGCCACCAGAATACTGGTGATCAACATGGTCCCGGTCACCGCCACACCGTAAGCCGAGGCCAGAGCGGTGGAGGACCCGAAACCGATCACCAGCAAAATCACCCCGACCATCAGCGCCCAGTTCACCGCACCGATATAGATCTGACCTTGCTCGGCGCTTGAGGTGTGCTGAACGTGCACGCGTGGAATGTAACCGAGCTGAATCGCCTGACGGGTCAGCGAGAACGCACCGGAAATCACCGCCTGGGAAGCGATCACCGTCGCCAGCGTCGACAACACAACCAATGGAATCAAGGCCCAGGCCGGCGCCAGCAGGTAGAACGGGTTACGCGCCGCTTCCGGGTTTTCCAGCAGCAAGGCGCCCTGGCCGAAGTAATTGAGCACCAGCGCCGGTAGCACCAAGGCGAACCAGGCACGGGCAATCGGCTTGCGACCGAAGTGCCCCATGTCTGCGTACAGCGCCTCGGCACCGGTCAGCGCCAGCACCACAGCGCCGAGAATCGCGATGCCCATGCCGGGATGATCCGTGAAGAAGCGCACGCCCCAGATCGGGTTCAGCGCTTGCAGCACTTCCGGATGCTGGGAGATGCCATGAGCACCCAGTACACCCAGCACCACGAACCACAACACCATCACCGGGCCGAACAACTTGCCGATGCGGTCGGTGCCGTGTTTCTGGATCAGGAACAACCCCACCAGCACGATCAACGACAACGGCACGACCCAGCGCTCGAGGCCGTCGAAGGCCAGTTCCAGACCTTCCACCGCCGACAATACGGAAATCGCCGGGGTGATCATGCTGTCGCCGTAGAACAGCGCTGCGCCGATCAGGCCGAGGATCACCAGCACCGACTGCAGCCGCGGATACGAGGCCGACGCTCGCCGCGCCAGCGCGGTCAGGGCCATGATCCCGCCCTCGCCCTGGTTGTCGGCACGCAAAATGAACAACACGTACTTGATCGAGACCACCCAGACCAGCGACCAGAAAATCAGCGCCAGAATCCCGAACACCCCGTCATGGTTGACTTGTACCCCATAGCCGCCGGTAAACACCTCTTTGAGGGTGTAAAGCGGGCTGGTACCGATATCGCCATAAACCACCCCGACCGCCGCTACCAACATCCCCAAGGGCTTTGCCCCGGAATGCCCTGAGCCTACTGCCTGACTACTTGCCTGACCCATCAACCACTCCTGCCACCAAGACCGGGGCTTCATATAAAAAGCACGACGTCGAGCAAGCGCCTACGCTTTGCCAACCTGCGCAGACTGCTGTGCAGCATGCACCGTTTTACTTATTGATACAGACGAATTATTGACTGAAAAAATACGCCTGGGTGTAACGGCGCGAAGCATAGCGCAGCACTCGTCGTATTTCCCTGCATAAAGCTGGTCAAGTGCGTTGACCATCGCTAGAATTGCGCACTTTTTGATCAGAGGCACTTCAAGTGCCCATCTGTCGCCTTGCCGTTTTTGGCTGAAGGCGTCACAAAACACCGAGGTTAGACATGTCCACCACAACGCCGGCCAACCCTAAAGTTGGCTTCGTATCCCTGGGTTGCCCGAAAGCACTGGTCGACTCCGAGCGCATCCTTACCCAACTGCGCATGGAAGGCTATGACGTCGTGTCTACCTATCAGGACGCCGATGTCGTGGTGGTCAACACCTGCGGCTTCATCGACTCGGCCAAGGCTGAATCCCTGGAAGTGATCGGCGAAGCCATCAAGGAAAACGGCAAGGTCATCGTCACCGGCTGCATGGGCGTCGAAGAAGGCAACATCCGTAACGTGCACCCGAGCGTGCTGGCCGTGACCGGTCCGCAGCAGTACGAGCAAGTGGTCAACGCCGTGCACGCCGTCGTGCCGCCGCGCAAGGATCACAACCCGCTGATCGACCTGGTGCCGCCGCAAGGTATCAAGCTGACGCCGCGTCACTACGCCTATCTGAAGATTTCCGAAGGCTGCAACCACAGCTGCAGCTTCTGCATCATCCCGTCGATGCGCGGCAAACTGGTCAGCCGTCCGGTGGGTGATGTGCTCGACGAAGCCCAGCGCCTGGTCAAATCCGGCGTCAAAGAGCTGCTGGTGATATCCCAGGACACCAGCGCCTACGGCGTTGACGTCAAGTACCGCACCGGCTTCTGGAATGGCGCGCCGGTGAAAACCCGCATGACCGAACTCTGCGAAGCACTCAGCACCCTCGGCGTCTGGGTTCGTCTGCACTACGTTTACCCGTACCCACACGTCGACGAGCTGATCCCGCTGATGGCCGCCGGAAAAATCCTGCCGTATCTGGACATCCCGTTCCAGCATGCCAGCCCGAAAGTCCTCAAGGCGATGAAACGCCCGGCGTTCGAAGACAAGACCCTGGCGCGCATCAAGAACTGGCGCGAGATCTGCCCGGACCTGATCATCCGTTCGACCTTCATCGTCGGCTTCCCCGGCGAAACCGAAGAAGACTTCCAGTACCTGCTGAACTGGCTGACCGAAGCCCAGCTCGACCGCGTCGGCTGCTTCCAGTACTCGCCGGTTGAAGGCGCACCGGCCAACGATCTGGATCTGGAGATCGTTCCGGATGACGTCAAGCAAGACCGTTGGGATCGCTTCATGGCGCACCAACAGGCCATCAGCTCGGCGCGCCTGCAAATGCGCATCGGCCGTGAAATCGAAGTGCTGGTCGATGAAGTCGACGAGCAAGGCGCGGTCGGCCGCTGCTTCTTCGATGCCCCGGAAATCGACGGCAACGTGTTCATCGACAACGGCAGCAACCTCAAGCCAGGCGACAAGGTCTGGTGCAAAGTGACCGACGCCGACGAATACGACCTGTGGGCTGAACAGATCTAAACGCAAAAAATACTGAACGCCCCGCTCTCTTCACGAGATGCGGGGCTTTTTTACGTCTATCGTTTTGTTCAGCAAGAGGATTTCACCTCACGCACAGCACAAGGGGCAGGCGGGCATGCGCCATCATTCGGTCATCCACACACCGAAACACAGCGACTACGAAGAGTTGACCCGGGTCTGGGAGGCGTCGGTACGCGCCACGCATGGCTTTTTACCGGACAGTTACATCGAGCGGCTGAAAAACCTGGTGCTCACCCGCTACCTGGATTCCGTCATGCTGATCTGCACCCGCGACCGACGCCAGCACATCACCGGGTTCGCCGGCGTTGCAGCGGGCAAAGTCGAAATGCTCTTTATCGCCCCCGAACACCGTGGCGAAGGCCTGGGCAAACAACTGCTGCGCTACGCACTCGAACACCTGAATGCCGATGAGCTGGACGTCAACGAACAAAATCCGCAAGCCTTGGGGTTCTATTTCAAACAGGGTTTCGAAGTCATCGGACGCTCGGAGGTCGATGGCATGGGCCAGCCGTATCCGCTGCTGCACATGCGTTTGAAACAGGCCAATCCACAGGCTCGGCGCGGCTAAAAGCTTTAACTCCGCAAATGGACCCGCGATTAACCGGCGCGAGGCAGGTACAATGCCTCCCCCCTTTTGTAACGGCCCCTGTCATGACTGACCCGATTCGTCTCTCCAAACGCCTCATCGAGCTCGTCGGCTGTTCCCGTCGGGAGGCTGAGCTGTTCATTGAGGGCGGCTGGGTCACCGTGGACGGCGAAGTCATCGATGAGCCGCAGTTCAAGGTCGACACCCAGAAAGTCGAACTCGACCCCGAAGCCAAGGCCACCGCGCCGGAACCTGTGACCATTCTGCTAAATGTGCCTGTTGGCATGGACGCGGAAACAGCCATGGCAACCATCAGCGCCGAGACCCTGAGCGAAGAACACCGCTTCAGCAAACGTCCGCTCAAGGGCCACTTCCTGCGGCTGACCGCCAGTACCGACCTGCAAGCCAATGCCAGCGGTTTGTTGGTGTTTACCCAGGACTGGAAGATCCTGCGCAAGCTCACCGCCGACTCCGCCAAGATCGAGCAAGAGTATGTAGTCGAGGTTGAAGGCGAGATGGTGGCTCACGGCCTCAACCGCTTGAACCACGGCCTGACCTACAAGGGCAAGGAACTGCCGCCGGTCAAAGCCAGCTGGCAGAACGAAAATCGCCTGCGTTTTGCGATGAAAAACCCACAACCGGGCGTGATTGCCCTGTTCTGCCAGGCCGTCGGCCTGAAGGTCGTCGCCATCCGCCGCATCCGCATCGGCGGTGTTTCCATTGGCAAAGTGCCGCTGGGGCAATGGCGCTATCTTTCCGGCAAAGAGAAGTTCTAAGACTTTTTACGCCGCCCTACATTTCGGCGCTGCTTTTTACACGGCGCCCACTGCTGAATATCAGGATTGCACACCATGATTCATAACGACGTACTGCGCAGCGTGCGCTACATGCTCGACATCAGCGACAAGAAAGTCATTGAGATCATCAAGCTCGGCGGCATGGACGTCACCATGGAAGACTTGGTGACGTACCTCGATAAAAAAGAGGAAGACGAGGAAGGCTTCGTACGCTGCCCGGACGACGTCATGGCGCATTTCCTCGACGGCCTGGTGTTCTTCAAGCGCGGCAAGGACGAAAGCCGTCCGCCGCAGCCGATCGAGCTGCCAGTCACCAACAACATCATCCTGAAGAAACTGCGTGTGGCCTTCGAACTGAAAGAAGACGACATGCACGCGATTCTCAAGGCTGCCGAGTTTCCGGTTTCCAAGCCTGAGCTGAGCGCGCTGTTTCGCAAGTTCGGCCACACCAACTACCGCCCATGCGGCGACCAGTTGCTGCGCAATTTCCTCAAGGGCCTGACCCTGCGCGTTCGCGGCTGATTCCCTGGCCTGCGGTGACCAACTCGGTCACTGCAGGTACGCATGACCGCCCATTCCGCTCGACAATAGTGGCTCCGCTTCTCGCACCTGACGACTAGGGTAAGTACTTCCCTACAGCGCTCAGGATTTGCCATGCACCCGTACTTCTCCCTGCAAGGCCGCACCGCTCTGGTGACCGGCGGAACCCGTGGTATCGGCAAAATGATCGCAAAAGCTTTCGTTGAGGCTGGCGCGAGCGTGTACGTGTGTGCCCGCGATGCGCAAGCCTGCCAGCAGACCGCAGAGGAATTGAGCGCCTTCGGGGTTTGCCACGGGGTGGCCGCCAACCTGACCCATGAAGAAGGTGTCCAGCAATTGGCCACGCGGCTGAACGAACAGATCGGCCATCTGGATATTCTGGTGAACAACGCCGGCACCACCTGGGGCGCACCGCTGGAAAGCTACCCGGTCAAGGGCTGGGAGAAAGTCATGCAGCTCAACGTGACCTCGGTGTTCAACTGCATCCAGCAATTCCTGCCGCTGTTGCGCAAGGCCGGCTCGGCCGCCAATCCAGCGCGGATCATCAATATCGGCTCGGTGGCCGGGATTTCTTCCTTCGGCGAACAGGCCTATGCCTACGGCCCGAGCAAGGCGGCCTTACATCAACTGTCGCGGATTCTTGCTCGCGAGCTGGTGAGCCAACACATCAACGTCAACGTTATCGCCCCAGGGCGCTTCCCGAGCAAAATGACCCAGCACATCGGCAACGATGAACAGGCGCTGGCCGAAGACACGGCGCTGATCCCAATGAAACGCTGGGGCCGCGAAGAAGAAATGGCCGCACTGGCCATCAGCCTGGCGAGCACCGCCGGGGCCTACATGACCGGGAACATCATTCCTCTGGATGGTGGGTTCAGCCTCTGAAATCGGCGGTGCGGCCATCGCGAGCAAGCTTTGCTCCTACAGTTGTCCGGCCGTACTCTTGTAGGAGCAAAGCTTGCTCGCGATGGCGGACTAACAGGCGCCACCGATCCAGCGGTTGCTCGGGTTATCATGCCCACCTCTTTCCCGCCTTGACCCCAACCCCATGACCTACAGCGTTTCCCCGATCGGCTTCGTGCGTTCCTGCTTCAAGGAGAAGTTCGCCATTCCGCGTCAGCCGCAACTGGCTCCAGCCGCTCGCGGCATTCTGGAACTGGTGGCGCCATTCGATCAGGGTGATGCGGTGCAAGGCCTGGAGCAGGTCAGCCATGTCTGGCTGCTGTTCCTGTTTCATCAGGCGCTGGAAGACAAACCGCGACTCAAGGTCCGCCCACCGCGCTTGGGCGGCAACAAGTCCATGGGTGTGTTCGCCACGCGCGCGACCCATCGACCCAATGGTATTGGCCAATCGGTGGTCAAGCTGGACAAGGTTGAAGCCAATCGCCTGTGGATCTCCGGCATTGACCTGTTGGACGGTACGCCGATTCTCGACATCAAACCCTACGTGCCCTACGCCGATATCATCCCGTGCGCATCCAACGAGATCGCCAGCGCCGCGCCGCAGCTGATTCCGGTGCAGTGGGCAGACGCAGCACTGCAACAAGCTCATACGCACGCTCAGCGCCTTGAAGAGCCCTTGGTCGAGCTGATCGAGCAATGTCTGGCGCAAGACCCACGCCCGGCCTACCAGACGCCTGCACCCGAACGCGAATACGGCGCCCAGTTCTGGGATCTGGACGTGCGCTGGCATTACCCCGAGCCGGGGTTGATCCGCGTCCTCGAAGTCATCCCCGTCAACGCATAAACCCCATCAACGCCCGCCGGAAACGAAAAAGCCCGCCTTGCCTTCTCAGGCAACGCGGGCTTTTTGGGTCAGACACATAACTAATGTGGGAGCGAGCTTGCTCGCGAATGCGGACTATCAGTCAACATCATCGTTGAATGCTAAACCGCTTTCGCGAGCAAGCCCGCTCCCACAAAGGCCCGATCCCAAGGGAAAAGGCTTACTTCTCGACGAACGCACGCTCGATCAGGTAGTCACCCGGCTCACGCATACGCGGCGAAACTTTCAGACCGAAGCTGTTGAGCACTTCACTGGTTTCGTCGAGCATGCTCGGGCTGCCGCAGAGCATGGCGCGGTCGTCTTCAGGATTGATCGGCGGCAGGCCGATATCGCTGAACAACTTGCCGCTGCGCATCAGGTCGGTCAGACGACCTTCGTTTTCGAACGGCTCGCGAGTCACGGTCGGGTAGTAGATCAACTTGTCACGCAGGGCCTCGCCGAAGAATTCGTTCTGCGGCAGGTGCTCGGTGATGAACTCGCGGTAAGCGACTTCGTTGACGTAACGTACGCCGTGGCACAGGATCACTTTTTCGAAACGCTCGTAGGTTTCCGGATCCTGGATGACGCTCATGAACGGCGCCAGACCGGTACCGGTGCTGAGCAGGTACAGATGCTTGCCAGGCTTCAAATCGTCCAGCACCAGGGTGCCGGTCGGCTTTTTGCTGATGATGATCTCGTCGCCTTCCTTCAGATGCTGCAACTGGGAAGTCAGCGGACCATCGGGAACCTTGATGCTGAAAAACTCCAGATGCTCTTCCCAGTTCGGGCTGGCAATCGAGTAAGCGCGCATAAGCGGGCGGCCGTTGGGCTGTTGCAGGCCGATCATCACGAACTGGCCGTTCTCGAAGCGCAGGCCCGGGTCGCGGGTGCACTTGAAGCTGAACAGAGTGTCGTTCCAGTGATGAACACTGAGGACACGCTCGTGGTTCATGTTGCTCATGTACGGGGGACTCCTGGAGATTTGTCTGCGCATGCTCTGCGCCTGCTCTGCAAAAAATGAGCTGCCGAGCGCAATTGCATAGCATTCTAATGGCGGCGACAATATCTGTTAAATGGATTATTAAGATAAGGGTTATCGGTTATATAGATATGCGATTTACTCTACGTCAACTTCAGGTCTTCGTCGCCGTCGCTCAGCAAGAGAGTGTGTCCCGTGCTGCGGGTCTGCTCAACCTTTCGCAGTCGGCGGCCAGCACCTCTATCACCGAACTTGAGCGCCAATCCAGTTGCCAATTGTTTGACCGCGCCGGCAAGCGGCTGAGCCTCAACGCCATGGGCAAACAACTGTTGCCACAGGCGGTAGCCCTGCTGGACCAGGCCAAGGAAATCGAAGACCTGCTCAACGGCAAGTCCGGTTTCGGCTCGCTGGCGGTCGGCGCCACCCTGACTATCGGCAACTACCTGGCGACTTTGCTGATCGGCAGCTTCATGCAGCGACATCCAGAAAGCCAGGTGAAGCTGCACGTGCAGAACACTGCCAACATCGTGCAACAAGTCGCCCACTATGAAATTGATCTGGGTCTAATCGAAGGCGACTGCAGCCACCCGGACATAGAAGTGCAAAGCTGGGTCGAGGATGAGCTGGTGGTGTTTTGCGCCCCACAGCACCCGCTGGCCACCCGTGGCCAGGCGACCATGGAAGAACTGACATTTGAGGCCTGGATCCTTCGCGAACAGGGTTCAGGCACACGCCTGACCTTTGACCAGGCCATGCGTCATCACCGTAGCGCATTGAATATCCGGCTTGAGCTGGAACACACCGAAGCGATCAAACGCGCGGTGGAGTCTGGCCTTGGGATTGGTTGTATTTCGCGGTTGGCGCTACGCGACGCGTTCCGTCGCGGCAGTCTGGTGGCGGTTGAAACACCGGATCTGGATCTGGCGCGGCAGTTCTATTTCATCTGGCACAAACAGAAGTATCAGACGTCGGCCATGCGGGAGTTTCTCGAACTGTGCCGCGCTTTCACCGCAGGGGTTCAGCGCAGCGACGAGATCGTGTTGCCGACGATTGCTTAAAGCAGAATCACCGCCCACACCAGCGCGATCATGCTCAGCGCCAACAGTTGAGCAGCGCTGCCCATGTCCTTGGCATTTTTCGACAGCGGGTGCCGTTCGAGGGAAATCCGGTCAATTGCCGCTTCCACGGCCGAATTGAGCAACTCGACAATCAGCGCCAGCATACAGACGGCAATCAGCAAGGCACGCTCGACGTGGCTGACGTTCAGCAGAAACGCTACCGGAATCAGGATGACATTCAGCAGGACCAGTTGACGGAAAGCGGCTTCGCCGGTGAAGGCTGCACGCAGACCGTCGAGGGAATAGCCACCGGCATTGAGAATGCGCTTGAGACCGGTTTGACCTTTGAAAGGCGACATAGAGTAGGCAACTGAACCAAAAGGAGTAGAAAAGCTAGATCAACAAACGTTAAAAAAGCGTGAATGAACGAGCCTTTAGTGGCTAGAGATTGACTCAAGTTGTTGCAAGAGCAACGCCGCCTGAGTCCGGGTACGCACACCCAACTTGCGGAAAATCGCCGTCACGTGCGCCTTGATCGTTGCCTCCGAAACACTCAGTTCGTAGGCTATCTGCTTGTTCAGCAAACCTTCGCAGACCATGGTCAAGACACGGAACTGCTGTGGCGTCAGACTGGCCAAGCCTTCGCTGGCAGCCTTGGCCTCGTCCGAAACACTGACCGCTTCAAATGCCTGCGGCGGCCAGAAGACGTCGCCATCCAGCACCGTGCGCACGGCTTGCTGAATCACTTCCAGTGAACTGGATTTAGGGATAAAACCGCTAGCCCCGAATTCACGGGAACGCACCATGATCGATGCTTCTTCCTGAGCCGAAACCATCACCACCGGGATCTGTGGGTATTGACCGCGCAACAGCACCAGCCCGGAAAAGCCGTACGCGCCCGGCATGTTCAGGTCCAGCAGCACCAGATCCCAGTCAGCCTTTTCGGTCAGACGGGTTTCCAGCTCGGCAATGCTCGCCACTTCCACCAGACGAACCTCGGGGCCAAGGCCCAGGGTCACGGCCTGATGCAGCGCGCTGCGAAAGAGAGGGTGGTCATCGGCGATCAGGATTTCGTATGTGGCCATTTTTCAAATGATCCTGTTTTTTATGGCGGACCTAATGCATTCAGGCCTCGCCAAAGCAACTCAAGGTACCGCCAGACAGCGGCACCAACAGGGCACGCTCAACGCCAAGAGCCCATAAAACCAGCGTTTCAATCTTTGGCCGCACCCCAATCGGCGCCAAGGATGCCCAGCGAAGCCTGGGTGGTCAAGCCGAGAACCCTTGGTTACCTGTCAGTATGGGTGACTCATCAGACATAAGCGGCGCTGTGTGCTCAACGAAAGGCCGTAATTCTGTATGGGCAGGGGTCGAGACATTCAATTCCAACTGATGTTTAGCATCGAGGTAATGCTGGCTGAACACATCGAAATAGGCGTCCAGTGCCGATGCAGCGTCCACATCCCCCGCCAGATCCAGGCACAACGCAGCAACTTCGGCGGTGCACAGATGCTCGCTTCGGGTAGACCTTCGCAAGCGGTACCGTGAGAGCTTTTCGGGAAGCAGGCTCAAAATCGGAAAAGCATCGAAATAAGGGCTTTTCCGAAAAATCTTTCTCGCTTCGGTCCAGGTGGCATCCAGCAGGATGAACAGCGGGCGCTTCTCGCAAGTTGCCTCAACCGTATGAGTCACGCGTTCGGCAGCAACGTATTCACCGGGAAAGACCAGATAAGGCTGCCATTGCGGGTCGGATAAAAGCTTGATCAGTTGCGGATCGATTTCGGTACGTGACCAGATAAAGGCAAAGTTGTCCCTTACCACGTCAGCGATCAGCCAGCCGGTATTGCTCGGCTTGAACACTTCCTTCCTGGTCATGATCAGGCAAACGCCAGCCCGTGATTCGACCAGGGGACGCCAGTTACACAGGCAGTGACTCTCAATCACCCGGCACGTATGGCAACGGGGCGCCCGTGAACCGCGAGCCAGAAAAGGCTTGGTACTCTCCTCTTCGCGCTCATCGCGCAGACGGGCTACGGCGTTCATGGCAAAACGTGAGGCTGCATTGCTCATCGCAGGCAGCACGGGCAGGAAAGAGATATCGACACAAAAAACACTCGGCAGGGCAGGAAGTCGCGCCAGTTTACCAGAGCGGCTCGCCCAAACCTGTACCGCCTACCCCCGCTCGCCTATAATCCGCCACCACTGAACGCACCGCCATGTGGCTGGTCGAAGCACCAGTCACTGAACCAGGAGAGTTTCATGCTGCGCCTTATCGTTCCCACCGCTGCCCTTCTGCTGGCCCTGCCCTTCAGCGCTCAAGCGGCCTCTTTGAATGACTTGAATCTGGGCAAGATGCTGGAAAAGGTTGCTGCGGAAAGTAACGTCGGCTTGCCTCGGGAAATCAATGAGCACCTTCTCGACCAAGGCTATACGGTTGAAGGCAAGCAGCTGATCGACCACATCAGCGTGCAATCAGGTTATGCCGACGAGATGCGTGCCAATCCGAAAGCGGTTTATCTGCAGCTGGGCGCCAGCGTTTGCCGCAACGCGAACTACCGCAAACTGATGGCCAAAGGCGCGATCATGCGTTATGACTTCTCGGAAAACAAAACCAATCGGCCTGTAGGCTCGGCCAGCTACCAGGAATCGGATTGCCCTGCGCAAACGGCACAAAAGAAAAAGTAATCACTGCGAACCTGCGCGCCGTTGCTCATCATCGGCGCGCAGTTCTGCCACCAGCGCCTGCAAATAAGGTGAGCGCTGTTCCCTGCCTTCCAGCCGCCGACGACATTCCTCTTCGAGGCTCACGTGATTGCGCTCGGCCGCCGACTGCAGCAATCGATACAGTTGCGTATCGACCTCCAGAATCACCAGGCTCATTGCCAGCCTCCTTGCACTTGATCGCCAATCATTGCGCGATGACTCCCCACAGCTCCTGAAGCGTTGCGCCTTGCCCTGGACGCAATGCTGTCTTGTTGCGTCTGTAACTTAGTAAATCAGAGCTCTGGCCATCTGGTACAGGTTCTGACAGGCGGCGAAAGCCGATTGCAAATCCGTAATAAGTTATTGCCAGCGAAGACTTTCGAGGACCATGATCAAGTCAGCACAACTCACCGCGAACGTCTAGATTCAGTGTATTCGTGTTAAATGTTCAAGGCAGAAAAGGGGCTGCCCATTCAGAGTCTTGTAGTGCGAACGTTTCTTTCATCCAAGGGATAAACAGAACCCGTCTGGATGACTCGACCGCCACTTCAACGCTTCATGGTCATGTCGAGTCGGGTGTAGTGCCCAGCCCTCTTTGCGGGCTGACAGCGACACAAGCAGTGTCGCGGCTCAGGCGAATTTCTCGTTCGAGCCGAAGGTTCTGTGTAGAAGGAGAAGTTGAATGCCTTACCAACCGAATGACCTTCTGGTGCGTCATTTTCAAAGCATCGGCGTCGATCTCACCAGCAAGATCGAAGAGCAACTCAACCTGGTTTCACCCAATAGCCCGAATATTCCGATTTATCGCGACATGATGTTGACTGTCTTGCGCATGGCGCAAGAAGACCACAATCGCTGGAACGCCAAGATCACCCTGCAAGCCCTGCGCGAACTGGAGCACGCCTTCCGTGTGCTGGAGCAGTTCAAGGGGCGGCGTAAAGTGACCGTTTTCGGCTCGGCACGTACACCGGTTGAACATCCGCTGTACGCCCTGGCCCGGGAGCTGGGCGAAAAACTCGCTCAATCGAACCTGATGGTCATCACCGGTGCCGGTGGCGGCATCATGGCCGCCGCCCACGAAGGTGCAGGCCGGGATCACAGCCTTGGATTCAATATCACCCTGCCCTTCGAGCAGCATGCGAATCCGACGGTAGACGGCACCGCCAACCTGCTGCCCTTCCACTTTTTCTTTACCCGCAAACTGTTTTTCGTCAAAGAGGCCGACGCGCTGGTGCTCTGTCCGGGCGGCTTCGGCACACTGGACGAAGCCCTGGAAGTGCTGACCCTGATCCAGACCGGCAAAAGCCCGCTGGTTCCCGTGGTGTTGCTGGATGCTCCCGGCGGCAGTTTCTGGGAAGGGGCGCTGGACTTCATCCGCAATCAACTGGAGGCCAACCGTTACATCCTGCCGAGCGACATGAAGCTGATTCGTCTGGTGTACAACGTCGATGAAGCCGTGGCCGAGATCAATCAGTTCTACAGCAACTTCCACTCCAGCCGCTGGCTGAAACGTCAGTTCGTAATTCGCATGAATCACAAACTCAGCGACCAAGCGATCGAGCATATGCAGGAGGCCTTCGCCGACCTGTGCCTGAGCGATCACTTTCATCAACATACTTACAGTGGAGAGGAGCACGACGAAGCTCAGTTCAGTCACCTGGCGCGACTGGCCTTCGCCTTCAACGCCCGTGATCACGGACGCCTGCGTGAGTTGGTCGACTACATCAACCTGCCGGAAAACTGGGCCACGGCTCAGCCCCCGACGCCACAGCGCCAACGGGAACAGATCAAGGTTACATGATCAAAAAAAGGCCCGACTATTTCAATAGTCGGGCCTTTTCAGTCAGTCATCCATTCCTCGGCCGCTGAACAAGCGGCCAATCATTTCCATGGAATATCCCCGATAGGCGAGGAAGCGCCCTTGCTTGGCGCGCTCGCGGGCGTCTATCGGCAAATGCCCGGCAAACTTGCGCCGCCAGGTGTCTTCCAGGTTTTCTTGCCAACTGATTCCGCTTTCACGCAGGGCGAGCTCAATATCGGCACGTTGCAAGCCACGCTGGCTCAACTCTTCGCGGATGCGCAAAGGGCCATAGCCGGAACGGGCACGGTAGGAAACGAAGCTTTCGAGGTATCGGGATTCGGACAGCAGCCCCTCTTCCGTCAGACGGTCGAGTGCTGTATCGATCATTTCATCAGAAGCGCCGCGCTGACGCAGTTTACGCGTCAGCTCGACTCGACCGTGCTCGCGTCGCGCGAGCAGGTCCATTGCGGTTCGCCGCACCGCGACGAGGGTATCGAGTACGGCGGTCATCGGATCAATCAGATATCAGCGTCAGCCAGATCATCAGCGGTTGCTTTGACCGGCGAAGCTTTGACGTCTGGAGTCGGTGTCAGCAGCTTGTCGCGAATCTGCTTCTCAAGGGTGGCAGCGATGTCCGGGTTGTCCTGCAGGAACTTGGCCGAGTTGGCTTTGCCCTGACCGATCTTGCTGCCGTTGTAGGCATACCAGGCACCGGATTTCTCAACGAAGCCGTGCAGTACGCCAAGGTCGATCATCTCACCGTTGAGGTAGATGCCCTTGCCGTAAAGGATCTGGAACTCAGCCTGACGGAACGGCGAAGCCACCTTGTTCTTGACGACTTTGACGCGAGTTTCGCTGCCAACTACTTCATCGCCTTCTTTCACCGCGCCGGTACGGCGGATGTCCAGACGAACCGAAGCGTAGAACTTCAGCGCGTTACCACCGGTGGTGGTTTCCGGGCTGCCGAACATCACGCCGATTTTCATCCGGATCTGGTTGATGAAGATCACCAGGCAGTTGGCGTTCTTGATGTTACCGGTGATTTTACGCAGCGCCTGGGACATCAGACGGGCTTGCAAGCCCACGTGCATGTCACCCATTTCGCCTTCGATTTCAGCCTTCGGTACCAGGGCCGCCACGGAGTCGACGATGATCACGTCAACCGCGTTGGAACGCACCAGCATGTCGGTGATTTCCAGGGCCTGCTCGCCGGTGTCCGGTTGGGAAACCAGCAGGTCATCGACGTTGACGCCCAGTTTGCCGGCGTATTCCGGGTCCAGTGCGTGCTCGGCGTCGACGAATGCGCAGGTCGCGCCGGCTTTTTGAGCCTGGGCGATCACGGACAGTGTCAGCGTGGTTTTACCGGAGGATTCAGGACCGTAGATTTCAACGATACGACCTTTTGGCAGACCGCCAATGCCGAGTGCGATGTCCAGACCCAGAGAGCCAGTGGAAATAGCCGGGATCGCCTGACGGTCCTGATCGCCCATACGCATTACGGC